>CAZSAW010000107.1:0-5045 GCA_964604745.1 uncultured Hyphomicrobiales bacterium | reverse complement strand
CCGAACTGAAGGGCACGTTCCCACGTGTTACTCTCCCGTCTGCCGCTGACGTATTGCTACGCCCGCTCGACTTGCATGTGTTAGGCCTGCCGCCAGCGTTCGCTCTGAGCCAGGATCAAACTCTCAAGTTGGATGAGATTTTGATCTCGGCTGATCACACGTTTTCGCTGGTGTCGCTTGCGCGACGCCATCTTTGACGAGGTCCATCCACCTGATCTCTTTGCCACGGCTTGCGCCGCAACCCGTCGATCAGTTGCGATGTACCTTGAAACGTAGACCGCCGAATATTCTCGTCCGGCCGCAACCTCAAACGGGTTTCCCCGTTCGCGGAAGCGGCCCGCAAGGACTCCGCCGTCCACGTTTCTCTTTCTTCCGATGCACTTTTCAAACAGCCCGGGACCATGGCTGATCCCACCCTTCGGGCAACCGAAGAGCCGTCGAAGCCTTAAGCTTCCGATTGGATCGGAAGCCTAATCACTCTTATCAGTGAGGAGCTTCGGAGGCGCGCCATCGCGCCCGGAGGCGGGCGGCAACGCCGTATGGCGGTTATATAGTTTAACGCCGCGATTATTGTCAACACGGAAGGCAAAAAATCGCTCTCTGCCGTCCGTCGAATCGCAATCGGTATCTGGGAATTGTTGCGGCGCGATGAAAGGGGTCGTCTCGCAGCCGGGCCCCCGCCTGCGGCGCCCGCGCCGCACTCAAGCCACATTCCTCCGCCGTTCTCGTGTAGCCAGAAAATATCCGGCTGGGGTCCGGGGTAGCGTTACACCTTTGATTTCGCGGTCAAACCGGTCCATTGAAGGCCGGCAAGGCGGCGGCAACGTGAATGGCCCGAGTCCCGCGCTCTCGGCCAAAAATGTGGCGACTGACATTCGGCTGAAGCGGCCGATCGCGGGGACAGGGGACAGCGATCTTGGACGGCAGGCGCGGATCATACGGGCTGAAAAGCGAGCTCGACCTCCTGGATCTCGGCAATGAGCCGCCGCTCTCCGTCGACGGCGGCGAAGTGACGGGCATCGATCGGCGCCGCGTCTCGGCGCAATGGCTCGCCGGCACGATCCTCACCGGACTTTGCGGCGCTGGCCTTATGGGCGGCGCCGTTTTCACGTCGCTCGACGGAGAGACGAATTTCGCCGCCGTCCCCGAACGGGTGGAAAGCGCATTGCGCGGCGCGTTCGGCAATCTCGGCGACCGCATCACCGGCGTCCGCAAGGCCGACAAGCTGGCGCCGCCCGCGGAATCCGCCGGCACGCGTCAGGTCATCCGCGTGTCGATGACGAGCCGCATGGGCAATCGCGAAGTCGTCCGCGTGCGGCCTTTCGTGCGCGTCTCCGCCAACCTCTCCCTGTCCACGTCGGAATTGTCCGCAAGCATCCCGCCGTTCAATCCGCAGAAGCTTCTCGCCGAAGCCGGCAACGATGCCGCGCCGGCTGACGATCCCTCCGCCAATACACCGGGAGCCAGCGCCGAGCCGGATGCGGAAGTGTCCTTCGTCATGCGCGATCTTGGTCCGATCCTGTCGCGCGTGAAAATCTCGAACACGCTGCCGCTCGACGACGTCATGACCCGCGTGCGCCAGGTGGCGCTCAATTCCAACGATCTTCCGAAAACCTACGCCGCTGCGGGCATTCAGCCGACCGGCCAGCTCGCCTACGCGCCGGAATCCACGCCCGATCCCTATCGCGGCTTCGAGGCGCGCATCGTCCCGGAAAACATCACGCTACTGCCCAAGACCGCGAGCCAGACCACCGGCGGTAACAGCTGGAACGAGCGCAGCATCGCGGCGAAGAAGGGCGACAGCATCGTCAACATCCTGCGCGATCTCGGCGCAACAATGGAAGAAGCGACCGCAATTGCCACGACGCTCGGCGCGCGCGGGCGCGACGGCGCGCTGAAGGACGGGCAGAAGGTGCGCGTGCTGCTTTCGGCGGTGCCCGGTGAGCAGCGCACCCAGCCGGTCCGCGTGATCATCGCCAATGACAGCGCGGTCGAAGCCGTCGTCGCGCTCTCCGACATGGGCAAATACGTTTCGGTCGACGCGAATGCGGTCAACACGGCTGTCGCGCGTTCGACCGACGAGGAAGAGGACGACGGCTCCGGCGTGCGTCTTTATCAGAGCATCTACGAAACGGCTTTGCGCAACCAGATTCCGCGCGGCGTGATCGATGACCTGGTTCGCATCTACTCCTACGACGTTGATTTCCAGCGCAAGGCGCAGCCGGGCGATGCCTTCGACGTGCTCTATGCCGGCGAGGACGAGACCCCGGGCCTCGACAGCCGCAACGAGGTGCTGTTTGCCTCGCTGACGGTCGGCGACGAGGTGAAGAAATACTATCGCTTCCAGACGCCGGATGACGGGCTCGTCGATTATTATGACGAGAGCGGCAAGAGCGCGAAGAAGTTCCTCGTGCGCAAGCCAATTGCCGAAGGCATCATGCGCTCGCCGTTCGGCGTGCGCCACCATCCCATCCTCGGCTACACCAAGATGCATACCGGCGTGGACTGGGCCGCTCCGACCGGCACGCCGATCTTCGCCTCCGGCAACGGCGTGATCGAGAAGGCCGGATGGGAATCGGGCTACGGCAAATATGTGCGCATCCGCCATGCCAACGGTTACGAGACAGCCTACGGCCACATGACCGCCTTCGCGCGCGGCCTCGACGTCGGCACGACCGTGCGGCAGGGGCAGGTGATCGGCTTCGTTGGCTCGACCGGCCTGTCGACCGGCGCGCACGTCCATTACGAAATCCTGATCAATGGCCGTTTCGTCGACCCGATGCGCATCAAGCTGCCGCGCGGACGCTCGCTCGAAGGCGGAATGCTTGCGAATTTCGAGCAGGAGCGCGACCGGCTCGACGCGATGATGTCGCGTAACCCCTCGCGCGTGGCGCAATCATCGCGTTAAGATGGGCGCATCGAACGCCATCCAGGGAATTTCCACGTGAGTCTCATTGCTCCCGGCGAAGAGCATTTCGAGGTCCAGAGCAGCCGCTTCTGGGCCTTGTGCTATTTCAAGATGACACGCTTTCTCTTTCCGCAGCGCGTCGCTGCCGACAAGCACGGCATCTCCTCGAGCAGCACGAGCTTCTGGCTGACGCCCTGGTCGCGCAACGAAGAGCACGTGCCGATGAGCCACGTGGCCGAGATCGAACACGATCGCGGCCTGATCTGGGACGAACTGCGCGTGGAGAGTTCCGGCGGGCTCGATCCGATGGTTGTCCCCGGCCTGCCGAAAGGCCCAGCCAACTCGTTCGTCGCCCACGTTCGTCAATTGATGAACAAGTGACGCCCTGAGGGGTGGCACTCGACGACATGGCCGGGACAAGCCCGGCCATAACGACGTCCTTCGCGAGCGGCTCCGTTAAGCCGCCTGCTTGATCGCCTCGCCATTGAAGGTGAGGCCCTGCTTGTTGGCCGACACCTTCACCGTGTCGGAATCCTTCACCTTGCCCATCAGCAGCAGCTCGGCGAGCGGGTCCTGCAACGCCTTCTGGATGACGCGCTTGAGCGGGCGCGCGCCATAGGCCGGATCGTAGCCCTTCTCGGCAAGCCACTCGCGCGCCGGCGCATCGAGCGCAATCGTGATCTTGCGGTCGGCGAGGAGCTTCTGCAGCCGGCCCAACTGGATTTCGACGATGCGCCCCATGTCGGAACGCTGCAGCCGGTGGAAGAGGATGATCTCGTCGACGCGATTGAGGAATTCCGGCCGAAACGCGGAACGCACGATCGCCATGACCTGATCCTTCACGGCATCGGTGTCCTCGCCTTCCTTCTGGTTGACGAGAAATTCCGCGCCGAGATTCGACGTCATGATGATGAGCGTGTTGCGGAAATCGACCGTGCGTCCCTGCCCGTCGGTCAGCCGCCCATCGTCGAGCACCTGCAGCAGGACGTTGAACACGTCCGGATGCGCCTTCTCGATCTCGTCGAACAGCACGACCTGATAGGGCCGCCGCCGCACCGCTTCGGTGAGCGCGCCGCCTTCCTCGTACCCGACATAGCCCGGAGGCGCGCCGATCAGGCGCGCAACCGAATGCTTCTCCATGTATTCCGACATATCGAGGCGGACGAGCGCCGTCTCGTCGTCGAACAGGAATTCGGCGAGTGCCTTGTTCAGCTCGGTCTTGCCGACGCCAGTGGGGCCGAGGAACATGAACGAGCCGATCGGACGATTGGGGTCCTGCAAACCCGCACGCGCGCGGCGCACCGCCGTCGAGACGGCCTTGACCGCCTCGGCCTGGCCGACCACGCGCTTGCCGATCTGTTCTTCCATACGCAGGAGCTTGTCCTTCTCGCCTTCCAGCATCCGGTCGACCGGAATGCCGGTCCAGCGCGAGACGACCTGCGCGACGTGATCGGCCGTGACCGCCTCCTCCACCATCGCGCCGCCCTTGCCTTCCTTTTCCTCGATCGTCTTGAGCTTCTTCTCGATCTCGGGAATGCGGCCATAGGCGAGCTCGCCGGCGCGCTGGTATTCGCCGCGCCGTTGCGCATTCGCGAGTTCGACGCGCAGTTGGTCGAGTTCGCTCTTGAGCTTCTGTGCCTCTGACAGCTTTTCCTTCTCCGCCTTCCAGCGGCTCGTGATGTCGGCGGATTTCTTTTCCAGCGCCGCAAGCTCGGTTTCGAGTCCGGAGAGCCGCGCGCGCGAGCCGGCATCGTTTTCCTTCTTCAGCGCCTCCTGCTCGATCTTCAGCCGCACGATCTCGCGGTCGATGCTGTCGAGCTCTTCCGGCTTGGAGTCGACCTGCATCTTGAGCCGCGCTGCTGCCTCGTCGACGAGGTCGATCGCCTTGTCGGGCAGGAAGCGGTCGGTGATGTAGCGATGCGACAGTGTCGCCGCGGCGACGATCGCGCTGTCGGTGATGCGCACGCCGTGGTGCTGTTCGTATTTGTCCTTGAGCCCGCGCAGGATCGAGATCGTGTCCTCGACGGTCGGTTCATCGACAAAGACAGGCTGGAAGCGGCGGGCAAGCGCGGCGTCCTTCTCGACGTGCTTCTTGTAGTCGTCGAGCGTGGTCGCGCCGATGCAATGCAGTTCGCCG
>CAZSAW010000106.1:0-2052 GCA_964604745.1 uncultured Hyphomicrobiales bacterium | reverse complement strand
GTAATCGAGGAAGCCCTTCGGCTTGTTGTCGCCGTCGCCATTGACGAAGGCGGCGCCCTCCTGCGCGGCGAAGACCTGCTCGACCTCCTGGGCGATCCACTCGTCGATATTGACGGCGGAATCCTCCAGCAGCGTCGCCGTCGCCGCCGGCATGGCGTAAAGCTCCATCGCCGGGAACGACAATTCATCGAGCACCGGCGACGCGGTCTGTGTGCGCGCATCGGTCTCGCCGACCCAGCCGACCACCGGCCCGGTCGTCATGAACGGCTTCTTGTAAACGTTGCCGGAAATCTCGCGCTGCCCGGCAATCGCACGGATGGGCGAAATCGCCGTCAGCCGTTTGCCGATCTCCTGCTCGACCTCCGCCGGCACGAGATAGCCGCCGTCCGGGTTGGAGCCGGTGGAAAGCGCCTTCGTCTCCAGCGCGCGCAGACCAACGCTTTCGCCGCTGCGCATGTAGCTTTCAAAGGCGGCCTTGTGCTCGATCGCGCTCTGCGCGCGCATGGCGTTCGTCTCGCCGCCGAGATGCGGCCGTGAATTCTTCAGGAGGAGATCGTCGAGCCGCTGCTCGATACGCGCCATCTTTTCCTCGTGCAGCACGTCCGGCCGCCGGCGCTCGACGGCGGCAAGCCGCGCGTCGTTTTCCGCCTTGAACGCCTCGAACACGCGCATCACGTCCTCGCGCGTGGCGATGTCGTCCTGAGCGACGCCGGCCTTCGTTTCCGGCGCGCGATCGTCAATGTCGATGTCCATTGGTTCCTCTTTGGTTGATGTGAACGATTGGCCGGCGGCTTCGTCGCGGCGCCGACGCTTCCACGCACGCGACAGCGCCGCCAAGCGACGCCCATTCCCGCTCGGCGCGCGCCCGCGCGAATGACAGCACGGCGGGGGAGGACGCCTGCTTCACCGCACGGACGCGCGCCCCCGCCAGCAGCGGGAAGGTGACGAGCGAGATTTCCCAGAGATCGACCTGGTGCAGCCTGCGGATGCGCGTCTTCGGATCGATGCGCCCGCGCACTGTCTTGAATCCGATCGAGAGCCCGTCCGCCGCGCCCGCCTTCAGCAGCGCCAGCAATTCACGCGCGCGCACGACTTCGGGAATGAGGCGGCCGCGCGCGAGAAGCCCGCGATCGTCTTCATGCAGATCGAGCCACACGCCGATCGGCTCGGCCGGGTCGTGCTGGAACAGCATCGGGATGCGGCGCACGCCGCGCTGCTTCAACGTCTGCACGAACGCGCCGGGCATGACCATGTCGCGCGCCTGATCGAGCTCGCCGAACAGCGACGCATAGCCTTCGATATTGCCGTCGGCATCGATGGTGGTGCGCGAACGAAAGACGTTGTCGATCGTCGGGTGCGTACGGGCGAGCATGAAGCTCTCCTCACTGCGCAGCAAACGCCGTCGTCACCCCGGGCTTGACCCGGGGTCCATGCAGCGTTGCCGTTCTTTCTCGGGATTGCCGGGCCGAGGCCCGGCAATGACAAAGACGCGATCAGCGTTTGCCGGAACGCTTGCGCCCGCTGCGCTTGCCGCGCGTGCCCTTCTCGCTTCGGCGCGGGCCGTTGCGCCCGATGCGGTCGAGTTGCGCGAGGAATTCGCGGAACACGGTCAGATGATCCGGGCGGCTTTTGGTCTCGCCGCGGATCGAGCGCAATACGGTGTGCAGGCTGTCCACTATCGGCCTCCGAAACGTTTGTTGAAGCGCGCAAGCTCGCGCACGAAATCGTCGAAGCGGCGCGACGCGGCGGTCAGCTCGCGCAGCGCGAACCAGGCGAGCGTCGAGGCCGACGTCGCCCAGAGAAAAAGAGCGAGATGGGCGAGATCGCCGCGCTCGATGAATGTCGTCGCGATGTCGGGCATGCGGCCTTTCTTTCACCCTCCCCCTTCTGGGGAGGGTCGAGCGACGGCGCGAAGCGACGGCGATCGGGGTGGGGTTTCGGACGGCATCCCCCACCCGGCTCGCTTCGGCTCGCCACCCTCCCCACAAGGGGGAGGTGAAAGAACGTCTGCATGCCCAACATCGCGACGACATTCATCGAGCGCGGCGATCT
>CAZSAW010000105.1:0-10979 GCA_964604745.1 uncultured Hyphomicrobiales bacterium | reverse complement strand
GCTGCGCCCATCAATCGCGCCGTCATGGCAGGCGATGCCGAAACAGGCGTGATGGTGATGAAGATGGAAGAAGGGCTCGATACCGGTCCGATCGCCATGGCGGAACGCATGCCGATCGGCCCCGACATGACCGCCGGCGACCTGCATGATGCTCTGGCACGGCTTGGCGCCGATCTCATGGTGCGCGCGATCGGCGCGCTCGAACGCGGCGCGCTGACGCTGACGCCGCAGCCGGACGCGGGCGTCACCTATGCGAGCAAGATCGACAAGCAGGAGACGCGCATCGACTGGCACAAGCCGTGGAAAGACGTGCACGATCACATCCGCGGGCTGTCGCCGTTTCCCGGCGCGTGGTGCGAGTTGCCGGGCACGGGACGCGTCAAGATTCTGCGCTCGACGCGCGGCAACGGAAGCGGCAATCCGGGACGCGTGCTCGACGATCAGCTCACTGTCGCGTGCGGGGAGGGTGCCGTGCGGCTCCTGCAATTGCAGCGCGCGGGCGGGAAGCCGATGGGCGCGGAGGAATTTCTGCGCGGCCTTCCTGTTGCGCCGGGCGCGCAACTGGCGTGACGCTGTGCGAGACTAATGACTCGCGGGCGCGTGATAGCGTTCGGACGGATGGCTCGCCCAATGATGCCTGCGGCTCTCGATGAATTCGGCGAGGTCGCCTTCCGACACGCGAACGAGATCGGTGTGGCCGAAGCCTTTGGAATAATCGAGGATCGAGACGATCTGTGGCGTGATGCGCAGCCATGCCACCTGGCTGGGATCGGGGCGCGGCATCACCTTGTATTCGGGATAGCGCTGGAGAAGGAGCGTCGTCGCATGGTCGATCTCGCCGCCATCGTCGGTGACCTCGACCCCTGCCGCGATCGAGACGCCCTTGATCTGCAGCGGCTGCGGATAGTCGTTGCCGATCGCGATCGAGACGCGCGGATCGTGCTGGAGGTTCGCGAATTTCTGGCTGTCGCGACCGACCAGACAATAGAGAATGAGGCCGTCATTGGCGTAGCCGACGATGGTCGCCTGCGGCCAGCCGTCAGGACGCGTGGTTGCAATGGTCATGATCCTGTGCTGATCGAGCAGCGTGATGATCTGGTTCTTCAGGGCCGATTTCATGGACCGCTCCTTTTCGCGTCAGACCTTCATTAATCGAGCGCCGCCCGCCCGCATTTGAGGTGCATCAAACTTGCCGCGTTACAGGCTCCTCCTCGAATATGACGGAACTCCGTTCATCGGCTGGCAATTCCAGGCGGACGGCCCGTCGGTGCAGGGCGCGATCGAGATGGCGATCGCGGCGTTCGCCGGCGAAAAGGTCACCATTCAGGGAGCGGGGCGCACCGATGCGGGCGTGCACGCCGTCGGCCAGGTTGCCCATTTCGACATCGCCGCGGAGCATGACGGCGGCACGGTTCGCGACGCGCTGAATTTCTATCTGCGCCCACAGCCGATCGCGGTGCTGGCGGCCGAGCGGGTCGCCGACGATTTCAACGCGCGGCTCTCTGCGCGCAAGCGGCATTATATCTATCGCATCCGCAACCGGCGGCCCGATCTCGCGCTCGATCTCAATCGCTTGTGGCGCGTGCCGCGGACGCTCGACGATCGTGCCATGCACGCGGCGGCGCAGCGCCTGCTCGGGCATCACGATTTCACGACCTTCCGCTCCGCCGATTGCCAGGCCAAATCGCCGATGAAGACGCTCGATCAGCTCGATGTCGTGCGCGAGGGCGATGAAGTCCAGGTGATCGCGTCCGCACGCTCTTTTCTGCACAATCAGGTGCGTTCGATGGTGGGCTCGCTGGTCAATGTCGGCGAAGGTAAATGGAACGCCGACGGTCTTTTCGCCGCGCTGCAGGCGCGCGACCGCACCCGCTGCGGTCAGGTTGCTCCCGCCTGCGGGCTCTATCTCGTGCGGGTCGATTACTAGTTTTGGCTGTCATTGCCGGGCCTGACCGGAGCCCGCGCATGACGATCCTGTCCTATGAAAAATAGCGGTCGAGGATCGTCCGATAGACCGCGGTGAGTTTGACAAGGTCGTCGGTCGGCACACGCTCGTCCACCTGATGCATGGTGTCGCCGACAAGGCCGAATTCCAGCACCGGGCAATAATTCTTGATGAAGCGCGCGTCTGACGTGCCGCCGCTGGTCGACAGGTCCGGCATGCGGCCGGTCACGTCCTTGATCGCACCGGCAACGAGATCGACAAAGGGTCCCCGCTCGACCACGAACACGTCGGCATTCGAGGCCAGCCAGTCGACGCTGAAGCGGATATGCCCGCCGGCCGCCTTTTCCGCACGCTTCTGTACCAGCGCCTTCAATGAATCCTGCGTGTGCCGATCGTTGTAGCGGATGTTGAAGCGCGCGCGCACCTCGCCCGGGATGAGATTGACGATCTTGTTGCCGACGTCGAGCGACGTGAATTCGAGATGCGACGGATCGAAATTCGCGCTGCCGGCATCGAGCGGCTCGTCATGCAAGGCGGCAATCAGATCGACGATCCCCCGGATCGGATTCTCGGCCAGTTGCGGATAGGCGACGTGACCTTGCCGGCCGGTCACGATCAGGGTGCCGTTGAGCGAGCCGCGCCGGCCGATCTTGATCGTGTCGCCGAGCGAGACGCGGCTCGAGGGTTCGCAAAGGATGCAGTGATCGAACTTCTCTCCGCGCTTGGCGGCCCATTCGATCAGCTTGATCGTGCCGTTGACCGCGACGCTTTCCTCGTCGCCGGTGATGAGAAATGAAATCGAGCCCTTCGGCTTGCCGGCACTGGCGGCGAGGTGATCGAGCGTCGCGGCAACGCTGGCGGCGATGCCGCCTTTCATGTCGACGGCGCCGCGGCCGTAAAGCACGCCCTCGACGATCTCGCCGCCGAAGGGTGCATGCGACCACGACGATTCCGTGCCCGGCGGCACGACGTCGGTATGGCCGGCAAACATCAGGTGCGGCGCACCGTCGCCGATACGGGCATAGAGATTTTCGACATCGGCGTGGCCGGGTGCGGAAAAGGTGACGCGCTCGACGCGAAAGCCGGCCGCCTTCAGTGTGCGCTCCAGAAACGACAGCGCGCCGGCTTCGGCCGGCGTCACCGACGGACAGCGGATCAGATCGCGCGCGATGGCGACGGGATCGGCCATCGTCAATCCCGGAGCAGATCGTTGATGCTTGTCTTCGATCGCGTCCGCGCGTCGACGCGCTTCACGATCACGGCGCAATAAAGACTGGGGCCGGGCTGCCCGTTCTTCATCGGCTTGCCCGGCAACGAGCCGGAGACGACGACCGAATAGGGGGGCACTTCGCCCTGCAGGACGTCGCCGCTTTCGCGATCCACGATCTTGGTCGAGGCGCCAAGGAAGACACCCATGCCGAGCACCGAACCCTCGCGCACGATCACACCTTCGACCACCTCGGAGCGCGCGCCGATGAAGCAATTGTCCTCGATGACGACCGGATTGGCCTGCAGTGGCTCGAGCACGCCGCCGATGCCGACGCCACCGGACAGGTGACAATTCTTGCCGATCTGCGCGCACGAGCCGACCGTCGCCCAGGTATCGACCATGGTGCCGGAATCGACGTAGGCGCCGAGATTGACGAAGGAGGGCATCAGGATCACGCCCGGCGCGATATAGGCGGACCGCCGCACAATGCAGTTCGGCACGGTGCGGAAGCCGGCATCACGGAATCGTTGCTCGTTCCAGCCTTCGAACTTGGAGGCAACCTTGTCCCACCACACGGCCTTGCCCGGCCCGTTGGCGATGACGCCCATGTCGTTGAGGCGGAAGGACAGGAGCACAGCCTTCTTCAGCCACTGATTGACGTGCCACGTTCCGTCGGCCTGCTTCTCGGCGGCGCGCGCCTTTCCGGAATCGAGCAATTCGATCGCGACTTCGACCGCGTCGCGCACCGCGCCCTTGGTCGAGAGATTGATCTGGTCGCGCTTTTCGAAAGCGTCATCGATGGTCTTGGCAAGTTCGGAATGCGACATGAAAAATCCGCGTTTGATGAGCCGGAAAGGGCGTCCTCCATAGCATCTCGTGGCGGCGGCGGGGAGAGCCCGCCTTTTGCCGAAGCCACTCCCCCGAAAGCCGGGAGGGCTGTATGGTTCTGGCGAGGAAACGGGGAGGTACGCGTGCGGCTTTTTCTCTGGGTTGCAGGTTTCGCTCTGATGGCCGAGCCGGCCTTCGCCCATCACATCATGGGCGGGCAGACGCCGGCGACCTTCATGCAGGGCTTTCTCTCCGGGCTCGGTCATCCGGTGATCGGGCTCGATCATCTCGCGGCGATCGTGGCGATCGGCTGCCTCGCAGCCTGGCACCGCTCCGGTGCGGTTCTTGTCGTCGGCTCCGTGGTTGCGATGGTGATCGGCGTTGTCGCGCACCTGTATGGAATGACGGTACCGGGAGCCGAAATTCTCGTCGCCCTCTCCGTGCTGATGCTCGGCATCGTGCTCGTGCGCGACGAGATCCCGACAGCCGCCTATGCCGTGGTCCTGTTCGTGTTCGCGGGCTTCATCAACGGTTACGCGCTGGGCGAATCGATCTACGGAGCCGAGCAGACGCCGCTTCTTGCCTATCTTGCCGGCCTTGCGATCATTCAGTGCGTGATCGCGCTTGCTGTGATGGCTTTGGCGAAAAGGGCGCTGCACGGTGTGCACCCGAATCTGGTGGCGCTCAGGCATATGGGCGCCGGCGTAATCGGCGTCGGCCTCGTCTTTCTCGCGCAGCAGATCGTGCCGGCGGTCTAAGCCTCACGCGGCGACGAGTCGGCCGAGAAATCCGACGAGATCGTCGGTGACGTGATCGACATGGTCGGCGTCATGGCCTTCGAGTTCCCAGGATTCGCGAAACACCTCGCGCGTCTTTTCCGGCACGACCAGCACCGTCGTCATGCCGAGCGCGTGCGGAACGGCGAGATTGCGCGCCAGATCCTCGAACATCGCCGCTTTCTCCGGATCGACGCCGTGGCGTGCGAGGAAGCGGTCGTAAACGCGCGGCTGCGGTTTCGGCTCGAGATCGGCTGCGGCGATATCGAAGACGTCCTCGAAATGCCGGTCGATCTCCAGGCGAGAAAGAACGGCGGCGGCATGCTTGCGCGTGCCGTTGGTCAGAATGAGTTTGCGGCCGGGCAGCTTTTCCAGCGCGTCGCCGAGTTCGCGATTCGGCACGAGCGGCGAGTGATCGATCTCGTGCACGAACGAGAGGAAGTCATCGGGCTTCATGCCGTGCTCGGTCATCAGCCCGCGCATCGAGGTGCCATAGCGGCGATAATAATCCTTCTGCACGCGGAAGGCTTCCTCGTGCGTCACCTTGAGAAAATTGGCGATGTAGTCACGGATGCGCTCGTCGACCTGCTGCCACAGATTGAGGTGATGCGGATAGAGCGTGTTGTCGAGGTCGAAGACCCAGGTCTCGACTTGCGAAAAGCCGCGTTCGGAGGGTGAAGCAAGCGTCATGACGGATGTGATCGTGCTGCGCGTCCGCGTTTTTCCGGTGCGGGCAGACTTATAGAGGCTGGATGCATGGCACAAGGCCGAGAGCCATCAGCGGAATCGAACCACCGCGCTGGTTTTGCCGGCAAAATCAACCGGGGCAAAGCCGTTCGCGGACAATCCCTTGGCTGCGCAATCGGTGCGATCGTTCAGTTCGAACTTGGCGTTGCGCGTGCACAGGGTGATGTCGCCGCCCCAAGAGACCGATTTGTCGCCGCGCCGGATGGGCTGGCCGTCGGGATCGACCGCCTCGGCAAAAGAATAAAGCCGCAACGGCCGTCCGACGATGTCGGGACGCACGCATTTGCCCGGCTCGACCCGATACCAGCCGCGCGTCAGGATGCTGTTCTTGTCTTCCGCCGCGATCGCCGCCATGACCGGATAGGTCGTGTCATTGCACCAGGACAGGCCAATTCCCGGTTTCTGCGCGACGTCGAGAAGAACATTGAAAAAATCGGTGCGCCCGGCAGCCGTCGGCGGCAAGCGGTTGTCCTGCAGGAATTGCAGGAGCGCCGCATCGGTCTTGTCGCCACGAATGCCGTCGATGGGATTGGCGTCGTAACCGGCGATGACAAGCAGCCGCTGGATTCCGGCATCGCGCGCCTGCGCGTCGGTATATTCGGAATCTTCGGCGAGATAGGCGGCAAGCCCGCCGTCGCCTTCGCTCGGCCGAACCGGGAAGAACGCCGCCACGCTCTGGCCGAAGCGGCAATTGCGCGGTTCGCGAATGGTGAAATCGCCGGAGCCGACGCAGAAATTCGTTCCTTCGCCCGGCGTCAAAGGCAGCGAGCCGTAGATCGGCGGGATGCGCGCATGCACATAGAATCTGTCGGCGGCGATCTCGCCCTGCAGCGCGACCTTGCAGGCGCCGGGATCGAGCCGGAACCAGCCGCGCGTCATCGCCGTGCCCTGGCTTTCGACCGCGAGCGCCGCATCCAGCACGTAACTCATGCGATTGCAGAGCTTGAAATCGGCGCGCGCGTGGCCGGCTGCGGTCAGAAGCCCCGCCATGACAGCCAGAGCTGCAATGATCGGCCTTGTCCTCGCGTCCGCCATCGATCGCCTTGCGAACGAATCGCCGCAAGGGTGGGATTCTAGCCCATCGTCCTGAAAATCTCTTTGGTGACCTGGTAGCGCAGCGGCTTGCCAGCCTGCCAGGCCTCAAATTCCTCGATCATACAATCGGCGAGCCGGACCACTTCGTTGCCGACCGTGCCGCCGATATGCGGGCTGATAACCACGTTGGGCAATCGCCACCATTCGGAATCGGGAGGCGGCGGCTCTGGCCAGGTGACGTCGAGAAGGGCGGTCAGATCGGGCCGTGCCTTCAGAGTGGCGATCAGGTCGGCTTCGACAACCTGCGCACCGCGGCCGGTATTGATGAAGGTCGCGCCGTCGCGCATCGAGGCAAACAGGGCGCCGGTCAGCGTTCCGCGTGTCCATTCGAGATCGGGGATGTGATTGCTGACGACAATCGCGCGCTTGAACAGGTCATCGAGCGACACGGGCTCGACGCCGAGCGCTTTCGCCCGCTCGGGCGTCAGCAGCGGATCGTGCGCGATCACGTTGAGCGGAAACGGGCGCAGCATGTCGCGCACACGCGTGCCGATATAGCCAAGCCCGATCAGGCCGACGGTTTCGCCCATCACGCCCGAACGCCAGAATTTCTTCGCCTCAAACGTCTTGAGCTCCCGGTAATTGCGCACGGTGCGGAAATAGCCGCGCAGGCTGAGCAGAATCTGCGACAGGCACATTTCCGATGGTGGAATGGCGTTGATCGCCCATGCACTGACCAGAATGATGCCGCGATCGAGCAGCGATTGCGCGAAGGCTTTGACATTGCCGGCGGCGTAGAACACCGCTTTCAGCTTCGGCATTCTCGCGAACTGCGCCTCCGTGAAATTCGGAATGCCCCAGGTCGCGAAAATCACCTCGATGTCGGCAAGCCTGTCCGCGTGCGCATCGAAATTTCCCGCATGCACGACATGCGGATAAAGGTCGGTCAGCTCCGCGATTCGCTCGCGCCGACCTTGTCCGAACACCTCCCCCTCGAGATCTGACGGATAATTGTAGAACAGCGCTGCCTTCGTCTTGCTCATGACAGGGGAAGCTCCGCCGCTGCATCGCGGATCGCGTCGCCCGGCGCGATGCGGGCGGGAGACAGTACTTCGGCGTAGATTCCGCAATCGGCATGGCCAAAGGCCCGCATGATGGTATCGGGAATCTGCATGTCGCGGATGCCGGTAAGTGGTTCGACATTGGTCGCCGCGCAGCGCACGATCCGCTTCGACACTTTCAGCGTCGCGTCGCCGATGGCGATGCGCTGGCCGACGAGATCGAATTCGCGCCAGGCCGGCCAGCCGGCCACGTAGACGTTCCCGCGAAAGCGCAGCGGATCGACCGGCGCGCCGACCACATCCTCGATCGCGGCCACCGAGGCGAGATTGATGATCGATACGACCTTGGCGGCGACGTCCGAGAAGCTGTGGCCCGGCGCATTCAGCACCTTCGGCGGACCGCGCAATTCATCGGCGCAATAGCGCGCGAAGAAAGTCTCGATCGCTGCGCGTCCTTCCGCCGTGCGCAGGTCGCCTTGTGCCGCTTCGACGCCGTTCTGCCGGACGGTGAGGGTGTGACTCACGTCGTCGTAGCGCGTGTCGAGGGCGGCGAGGCGCTCGTTCCGCATCAGCATCAGGAAGCGCGACTTCGGAAAATAGGACGGAGCGGCGGGGTCGAAGCCGATCGGACCATTCTCGACGGCATACAGCCGGTCGCCGGCGATGGTCTGGCCGGGCGCGAGCGCCGCATGCGGAAGCCGTTCGGGCGAAAGCCCTTTCACCGGATAGCGGTAGAGGCTCTCGACGAGCGCGGGCGCCGGATCGGTCATGTGCTTTTTCGTCAAATTCGGTTCGAAGGCGAGGCGGAGAGCCCTCCCGCTCTGTGAGCCGTATCACATTCCCTGCGGTCAGAGGGGCGTAGTGACATCGGCATGTTTCGACAGGAGGTACCGATGAAAACCGCTTCCGCAAAGTTTGGGCCGGCCGGGACTGCGGCCGCGCAGGCTGAGGCAGGGAAAGCCGCTTCGGACCGTGATCTCATCAGCCGGATTGCCGGTGGCGACCGGCACGCGATGGGGACCCTGTTCTCCCGCGAGCGCGTCCGGGTTTACCGCTTCCTGCGCCGGATGATCCGGGATGGCGCCTTGGCCGAAGACCTCGTCAGCGACGTGTTCATGGACGTCTGGCGGCAGGCGGGCCATTTCGAGGCGCGGTCCTCCCTCTCGACCTGGCTTCTGGGCATCGCCCGCAACAAGGCGCTCTCGGCGCTTCGCCGCAAGGGCTTCGACGAACTGGACGAGGAGGTCGTGTCGCTCGTGCCGGATACCGCCGACACCCCGCAATCGAGCCTGGAGAAGAAGGACGTCGCTCGAATCCTGCGCCGGTGCCTCGCCAATCTCCCGCGCAGCCACGCGGAGATCATGGACCTCGTTTACTACCACGAGAAATCGGTGGGCGAGGTCGCCAAGCTCATGGGCATCCCCGAGAACACGGTGAAAACCCGCATGTTCGCGGCGCGCAAGCGGCTCGCCGGCCTCCTCGGAGCCGCTTCGGTCGACCGTACGACCACAGCCTTGTGGGCCGCGACGGCCTAAGGCCCGGCGAAAATAGCGCCCGACCTCTTCCGCCTTTTTTGGCGCTTCTTACATAGGATGGCGCGGATGCCTGATGGGGTCCGTGCCACTATGCGTCAGGGATGGTGCAGGCAAAAGCTTGAGCCATGTCATGTCGCAGCCCGTGTAACCCAATGACGTTGTTCCGTCTGCGCCTCATCAGGGCGGCGGTGCAAGCCGAGGGAGCGACTAATGGATTTTGAGAAGTTTACCGAACGCGCGCGCGGATTCGTCCAGTCGGCGCAGTCTCTCGCGTTGCGTGAGGGACATCAGCAATTTGCCCCCGACCATCTTCTGAAGGTTCTGCTCGACGATCCGGAAGGATTGGCGGCCGGATTGATCGACCGTTCCGGCGGCCGCTCGCGTGACGCACTGGCAGGCGTCGAAGCCGCGCTCGGCAAGATGCCGAAGGTGTCGGGCGGTGCCGGCGGTCAACTTTATCTCTCGCCCGCGACCGCGCGAGTGTTCGATCAGGCGCAGAAGGTCGCCGAGAAGGCCGGCGATTCCTATGTGACGGTCGAGCGGCTCCTGCTCGCGCTCGCCCTGGAGAAGGACAGCGACGCCGGCAAGATCCTTGCCCAGGCCGGAGTCACCCCACAGAACCTCAATGCCGCCATCAATGCGCTGCGCGGCGGCCGCACCGCGGATTCGGCGACCGCCGAAAACGCCTATGACGCGCTGAAGAAATACGCCCGCGACCTGACGCAGGCCGCACGCGACGGCAAGCTTGACCCGGTCATCGGCCGCGACGAAGAAATCCGCCGTACCGTGCAGGTGCTTTCGCGGCGCACGAAGAACAATCCGGTGCTGATCGGTGAGCCCGGCGTCGGCAAGACGGCGATCGTCGAAGGCCTGGCGCTGCGCATCGTCAACGGTGACGTGCCGGAAAGCCTCGAGGACAAGAAACTGCTCGCGCTCGATCTCGGCGCGCTCATCGCCGGCGCGAAATATCGCGGCGAATTCGAGGAGCGGCTGAAGGCGGTGCTGCAGGAAGTGACCGGCTCGAACGGCCAGATCATCCTGTTCATCGACGAGATGAACACGCTAGTCGGCTCCGGCAAGGCGTACGGCGCGAAGGACGCTTCGAACCTGCTCAAGCCCGCGCTCGCCCGCGGCGAGCTGCACTGCATCGGCGCCACCACGCTCGACGAATACCGCAAGTACGTGGAGAAAGACGCGGCGCTGGAGCGCCGCTTCCAGCCCGTGAACGTCGGCGAGCCGAGCGTGGAAGACACCATCGCCATTCTGCGCGGCCTGAAGGAGCGCTACGAGGTGCACCACGGCGTCGACATCACCGACGGCGCGCTGGTGGCCGCGGCCAAGCTGTCGCAGCGCTACATCACGCACCGCCAGCTGCCGGACAAGGCCATCGACCTGATGGACGAGGCCGCCTCGCGCATCCGCATCGAGATCGACTCCAAGCCCGAGGCGCTGGATCGTCTCGAGCGCCGTCTCATTCAATTGAAGATCCAGCGCGAGGCCGTCAAGAAGGACAGCGACGAGTCGGCGAAGCGCGGCCTGGCCACGCTCGACCAGGAGATCAAGAAGCTCGAGCGCGAATATTCCGACCTGGAAGAGAAGTGGAAGGCCGAGAAGGCGACGGTCCAGGGCGCCACCGGCTTCAAGGAAGAACTCGAGCGCGCCAAGCTCGAACTGGACGCCGCGCGCCGCGCGGGGGACCTGTCGCGCATGGCCGAACTTCAGTATGGAAAAATTCCCGAGCTGGAAAAGAAGGTCGCCGCCGCCGCGGGCGCCGAAGCCAAGGGCGGCGCCAAGCCCGCCGGCAAGATGATCCGCACCAGCGTGGGCGAGGACGAGATCGCC
>CAZSAW010000104.1:0-12935 GCA_964604745.1 uncultured Hyphomicrobiales bacterium | reverse complement strand
CGCGGTGCGACCTGCGGTTCCGGCAGACGGCACCGCGCTGCAATGGCTTTCGCCTATTCGGGCGCTTCGCGCGCCGGGAAGCGTGTCGGCGGTCCGTTAAGGTCTGCGCCTGTCGCCATCTCCGGCTGATCGGACGCATCGGTGGGGTTCGGGGTCGTGCGTTGTGCGCTTCCTGTCGTTCCGTGCTGATCGCCCGACGCTTGAATGGCCGGCGCGGCCGCGACGACATTGTTCAGGGCGATGCCTTCCGGCGAAATCGACATCGGGATCGGAGCCTTGGCGTGCCACTGGACCGGCGACGTCTGTGCGTGCGCCATCGATGCGGTGATTGCGAGCAGCATGGCGGTTGACAAAGCAAAGATGGAAGATCGAGTCACGATAGCCTCCGTTGATGCTTCGGGTCTGGCGAGCAAGACGAGCTCAAGCGAACGCGTCTTGCACCGGTGCGTGTGCCGAAACAAAGCGGAGCCGCGTTTTCATCGCGACCGTTGCGGGGTTTCAATGTGGTGTTTTTGTGCTGACGGCGGGTCAACCGTCAATGCGGTATTCCGGTCGTCCGGATCGTAGAAATGAAAGCGGCCAGCCCTCACTCATCGAACGATGATCCGGGCTGGCGCGACATAAATAAGAAGGAGCTGGTCGACTTATTCAGGCGTCTTGTTTGCCGGAAAACGCGTGGGCGGTCCGTTCAGATCCTCGCCCGTCGCCATTTCCGGCTGATCGGCCGCGGCTTCGTTATTCGGCGTGTTGCTTTCGCTGCTGGCCCCGGTGGTCTGCTGGTTGCTGGTGCCGACATGCGAGCCACCGGTACCGCCGGTCCAGCCGGTCGATCCCATTCCATGCGGTGCCGTGCCGTCGCTGTGCGAATCCTGCTGCGCGGGTGTGTTTTCGCCCGGCTGGTTCTGCGCTTTCGCAAGCGGCGCCGTCACGACAAGCAGGGCGGCAACAGACACTATGCCCGCGATTTTCCTCATCGACGCCTCCATTCAACGGCGCATTGACAAATCGCGGAGACGCGAATGGTTCCGGTAGACTTAAGTCCAACAAACAACGGGCGCCGCAGCGCGGCGCCCGTTTTGACTAAATGACCATCTTGTAATGTTACGCGCCAGTCACTTCCTTGGACGTGATCGTGTATTTGAAGTTATCGGGGTCGAGGCAGTCGAGCCGTAGGCTTGCCGTTTCCGCCTGCGGATACATCAGGAAGCCGAGCTTCGGCCCCTTCGCACCCGGCAACGCCACGTCGTGTGCGAAGTTGTAGGCGAGCCAGTTCGTTTCCCATGAACCGAACAGAGCCTTGCGCGCAGCAACGACCTTGGGGTCGGTGATCGGAAGATTGGCCGGCGGTTCCTCGAGCACGACCTTGCGCACGTCGGCAGGATCGACCGGCACCCAGCCGAAGCCAGCGAGGTTGACCTCGGAGCGGCAATGCTGCGCCTTGGTGATGACTTCCGAGCCTGCGCCGAGGCTCTTGTAGCCGAAGCGGGAAGGCGCAACGCGAATGCCATAGACGTCACGTGCAGGCAGGCCGGCCGCACGCGCGAGCCCGACATAGAGAGCATTGAGATCGGCGCATTTGCCGCTCAGATTGCCTGATTTCAGCATCGCCGCGATATCGCCCACGCCGCAGCCGCGGACCTTGCCGTCGCGGAACGTGTTCTCGACCACCCATTCGTAGATCGCGCGCGCCTTCTCGATGTCGGTCTTGGCACCGCCGACGATCTTGTCAGACGTCTGTTTGACGATTCCGTCGATCGGGATGAGATCGGTTCCTTCGGTGTAGAGCTTGCGCTGCGCCGCCGACAATTCCGCGACCTTGCCCGGCTTTGCGAGATCGACCGCACGGTCGCGGGTCGCGATCTTGCTTGTCACCTCGATGACCGGCGCCTTCTCACCTTCGGGCCACTCGACGTGGACCATTTCGGCGCCGTATTTCGAATCGCGATCAAGCTTGGCCTTGCCGTTCGTCGTCCATTGGCTGCCGAGCGACTTGAACCAATCGTGTTCGTTGACCGACGGCACCGGCACCCAGGCCTGCGTCTTGCCTTCGGGCTTGGCGATTTCGAGTTTGGTTACGACGTTGAACTGCCGCCACGCACCCGGCTGCGGTGCGAATGTGGCATCGGCGAATGCCGCGCGCGGCAATCCCGCCGCGACGGACAACGCGACGCCTGCTTTCAGAAATTCCCGGCGATGCAATGTCATTTCTGGTCCTCCTTTGGATTGGTGAATTGCAGGGTTGATGTTCTTGTTGGCGCGGACGCGGACACGTCCGATGTCGTCAGGCTTTGCAGGATGTCCGGCTTCACGTCATCCCAGGCGACGTCCGTTTCGGCATAGAGCCGCGGCCGCAATTGCCGGTCGAGGATGAAGGTTGTCGGCAGAATGCTGACATCCCAGGCCTTGGCGACGGCGCGGTCGCGATCGAGTGCGACCGGCAGGCTCACCTGATACTTGTCGAGAAACCGGCGCACCCGGTCGTCGACTTCGGCTACGGAGATCGCGACGATGATCGGGTTGCCGGCGCGGGCAACGAAACGCTGCAGGGCCGGCAATTCGTCGCGGCACGGATCGCACCACGTCGCGAAGAAATGCACGATGACGGGACGCCCACGCTGCGCCGCGAGGGCAAAGTCCCCACCGCTTGACACTTGCAAAGTGAAGTCGGGTTTGTTGCCGGACGTCCAAGCCTGCAATCGGCCGTGTTCGGTTGCATGTGCGGCGCCAGTGTACGCCATGACCGCCGCCACCCCGAACGCGGCCGCGCGAAGGGCGAATCGCTTTTTTGGATTTGCGCCCCGATACACGGGAGCAGCCAGCAACGTCACACTTCGATATTGCGCAGGCGTGTGCGGACGGTCAATGGAAATACCGGCGCAGCCTCGCGGCGGTTTGTCAGCGGGCGAAATCGATCAAGCGCTCGCGGACTGCAAGACTATGCAAGCAGTGTCGCTTCTCTGCCGTTGCGCGCTTTAGTCCGCGCTGCACCGCAAAATCGCGATCACAATCTTATGACAAAATATCGCAGCCCAATTTCGTGGCGCTCGTGCCGCTTTGTTTGACACTAGACCAGTTAAAAAATAGCCTGACGGTACGGACATAAGGTGCCGAATTGCATCTTTTGTCGGCCGAAATCCGACCGGAGGGACGGATTTCGAAATGCAATCGTCCCCCGGTGGGGGCCTGTGGTCTATAGGAGGACCGCCAATGAATATGGAGCTCTCGCGGCGCCAGTTTCTGGCCGGCGCCAGCGCGGGTCTTGCGGGTACAACTTTGGGAGCGCTCGGCTTTGGGGACATCGAAGTCGCTTATGCGGCATCGATTCGACCATGGAAGCTGACAAACCTCGCAGAAACCCGGAACACCTGCACATATTGTTCAGTCGCCTGCGGCATCATCATGTATTCGAAGGGCGACCTGAAGAAGGGTGAGAAAGCCGACATCATCCATATCGAGGGCGATCCCGATCATCCGACCAATCGTGGCACGCTGTGCCCGAAAGGCGCGGGCCTTCTCGACATCGTGCATGCCAAGACGCGGACGCTGTATCCGCAGGTGCGCAAGCCCGGCTCCGACAAGTTCGAGCGCGTGTCCTGGGACGCGGCTCTCGACCGCATCGCACGATTGATGAAGGACGATCGCGACAAGAACTTCATCGCCAAGAATGCCGACGGCGTGACCGTCAATCGCTGGCTCACGACCGGCTTCCTGGCCGCATCGGCAACCACCAACGAAACAGCCTGGGCGACCTACAAGGTCGTGCGCAGCGCCGGAATTCTTGCATTCGATAATCAAGCCCGCGTTTGACACGGCCCCACGGTGGCCAGTTTGGCCCCAACGTTCGGCCGCGGTGCGATGACGAATTCGTGGACTGACATCAAGAACACGGATCTCGTCGTGATTATGGGTGGTAACGCTGCGGAAGCGCACCCGTGCGGATTCAAGTGGGTCACGGAGGCGAAAGCCAACCGTGGCGCCAAGCTCATCGTCGTCGATCCGCGCTACACGCGCTCGGCCTCGGTGTCAGACATGTATGCGCCGATCCGCCAGGGCACGGACATCGCGTTCCTGCTCGGCGTGATCAACTACTGCATGTCGAACAACAAGGTGCAGTGGGATTACGTCAAGGCGTTCACCAACGCGCCGTACATCGTGAAGGAAGGTTTCGGTTATCAGGACGGCCTGTTTGCCGGTTACGACGAGACCCGCCGCGACTACAACCGTTCCACCTGGGATTACGAACTCGGCGACGACGGCTACGTGAAATCCGACATGGATCATCCGCGGTCCGTGTGGAACCTGCTCAAGCAGCACGTTTCCGTTTACACGCCCGAGATGGTGGAGCGCATCTGCGGCACGCCGAAGGACAAGTACGTCAAGATCTGCGAGATGATCGCAGAATGCTCGACTCCGACCAAGACGATGACGTCGATGTACGCGCTTGGCTGGACGCAGCATTCCAAGGGCTCGCAGAACATCCGCGCCATGGCGATGCTCCAGCTCATCCTGGGCAATATCGGCGTGCGTGGCGGCGGCATGAACGCCTTGCGCGGTCACTCCAACATTCAGGGTCTGACCGATCTCGGCCTCATGTCGAACCTGATCCCCGGATATCTCACCATTCCGACGGAAAAGGAGACGAGCTTCGACACCTACATGTCCACGCGCGGCTTCAAGCCGTTGCGGCCGGACCAGATGAGCTATTGGCAGAACTACAAGAAGTTCTTCGTGAGCTTCCAGAAAGCGATGTGGGGCTCGGCCGCGACTGCCGAGAACAGCTTTGCCTACGATTATCTGCCGAAGCTCGACGTGCCCGCTTACGACGTCCTGCGTGTGTTCCAGTTGATGCACGAAGGCAAGGTGAACGGGTATTTCTGCCAGGGCTTCAATCCGCTGTTGTCTTTCCCCAACCGGGCGAAGCTGACGGCGGCCTTGTCGAAGCTGAAATTCCTCGTCGTCATGGACCCGCTGCAAACGGAGACAGCGCGGTTCTGGCAGAACCACGGCGAATTCAACGACGTGGATTCCGCCGGCATCCAGACCGAAGTGATCGAGCTGCCGACCACGTGCTTTGCCGAAGACGAAGGCTCGCTCACCAATTCCGGTCGCTGGCTGCAATGGCACTGGGCCGGCGGCACGCCGCCCGGCGAAGCCAAGGGCGATACCTGGATCATGGCGCAGATCTATCTGCGTCTGAAGGCGCTGTATCAGAAGGAGGGCGGAGCGTTTGCCGAGCCGATCCTCAATCTCGATTGGCGCTACAAGGATGCAGGCGATCCGACGGCGGAAGAGCTCGCCAAGGAATATAACGGCTACGCGACCGACGACATCACCGATCCGAACGACCCGACCAAGGTCGTTCTGGCCAAAGGCAAGCAGGTCGTCAGCTTTGCCGTGCTTCGCGACGACGGCAAGACGGCGTGCGGCTGCTGGATCTATTCCGGTGCGTTCAACGAGGCGGGCAACAACATGGCTCGTCGCGACACGAGCGATCCGGATTCGACCGGCGCCTATGCCAAGTGGTCGTGGTCCTGGCCGGTGAACCGGCGCATTCTCTACCATCGCGCGTCGGCCGACATGTCGGGCAAGCCATGGGATCCGAGCCGCAAGCTGCTCGAATGGAATGGCACGGCCTGGACCGGCTATGACGTTCCGGACATCGCTCCGGGCGCCAAGCCGGACGTCGTCGGTCCCTTCATCATGAACCCTGAGGGCACCGCGCGTCTGTTCACGCGCGGTATGATGCGCGACGGGCCGTTCCCCGCGCATTACGAGCCGTTCGAGTCACCGATCGCCAATCCGGTGGCGCCGAAGGTTCGCGGCAATCCCGCTGCCCGCGTGTTCAAGAACGACATGGAGCAGTTCGGCGACGCCAAGGAGTTTCCGTTCGCGGCGACATCCTATCGTCTTACCGAGCACTTCCATTTCTGGACCAAGCATTCACATTTCAATGCCGTGATGCAGCCTGAATTCTTCGTCGAGATCGGCGAAGAACTGGCGAAGGAAAAGAACATCAAATCAGGGTATTGGGTGCGTGTGTGGTCCAAGCGCGGTGCGGTGAAGGCGAAGGTTGTCGTCACCAAGCGGATTCAGCCGCTGACCTGCGATGGCAAGAAAGTGCACATCGTCGGCATTCCGCTGCATTGGGGCTTCATGGGCGAGACTCGCAAGGGCTTCGGCCCGAACTCGCTCACGCCCTATGTCGGTGACGCCAATATCGAGACGCCGGAATACAAGGCGTTCCTCGTCGATATCGAGCCGATCGCCGGACCGAATGTCGTTGTCGAATACGAAGGTGGTCAGACCGAGGAGGGAGACTTCTCCTCCTTGCTGGCAAGCTTCGTCGGCGACAATTCGCGAACCGACTTCTGAGGGAGGAGGAGCACATGGCTTTCGAATTTGTTCTTCCCCCCGCTCCGACCCAGAACGTGAAGGTCGGACTGAGTGAAGCGGATCTCGTCCGGCGCTCGGCCTCATCGGTCCCGGCGCCGGCAAAACAGCTGACGGCGGTCGCCAAGCTGATCGACGTCTCCAAATGCATCGGCTGCAAGGCATGCCAGGTTGCTTGCCTTGAATGGAACGACATGACGGAGAAGGTCGGGTTCAACGCGGGCGTCTATGACAACCCGCGCGATCTGACGCCCGACAGCTTCACCGTCATGCGCTATGCCGAGTGGGTCAATCCGGATACCAAGAATCTGGAATGGCTCATCCGCAAGGATGGCTGCATGCATTGCGCCGATCCGGGCTGCCTCAAGGCTTGCCCGGCCCCCGGCGCGATCGTGCAATATTCCAACGGCATCGTGGATTTCGACCACGAGAAGTGCATCGGCTGCGGCTATTGTATCAAGGGATGTCCGTTCAACATCCCGCGCATCTCCAAGGCGGACCACAAGGCGTACAAGTGCACGCTCTGCTCTGACCGCGTCGCGGTCGGCCAAGGGCCCGCTTGTGCCCGGGCTTGCCCGACGCACGCCATCGTGTTCGGCACCAAGGAGGAGATGAAGAAGCACGCCGAGGACCGCATCAAGGATCTGAAGTCGCGCGGCTATCAGAACGCCGGCCTCTACGATCCGCCGGGAGTGGGCGGCACGCACGTGATGTACGTGCTGCACCATGCAGACAAGCCGGAAATCTATTCGCGCTTGCCGAAGAACCCGCAGATCAGCCCGGTCGTTGAATTGTGGAAGGGCCTGACGAAGTATGCGGGCCTTGCCGCCATGGGGGCGTTCGCTGCGATTGGCTTCCTCCACTACATCGTTTCCGGACCCAACAAGGTGCAGGAAACCGATGAGGAGAATGCCAAGCGCCTCGCCGGAGGAGGCCGCTGACCATGACAGCGTATGATGTTGAACAGGGCGACGCGGTCCATCCCGGAAATCCGGTCAAGGTGGATCGCTACACCGTCGCCGCGCGGATCAATCACTGGATCACGGCGACCAGCCTCGTGCTGCTCGCCATATCCGGGCTCGCGCTCTTCCATCCCAGCCTGTTCTTTCTCACCGCTTTGTTCGGCGGCGGGCAATGGACACGATGGATCCATCCCTGGATCGGCGTGCTTCTGTTCTTCTCGTTCTTCGGACTGTTCTTCCGGTTCTGGAAGGCCAATCTCTGGAGGAGCGAGGACGGCACCTGGCTGGCGCGTCTGCGTGACGTGCTGACAGCGCACGAGGAAAACCTGCCCGAGGTCGGCAAATACAACGCCGGCCAGAAGGTGGTCTTCTGGGCCATGTCGCTCCTGATCATCGTTCTGATCAGCAGCGGCCTCGTGATCTGGGACCAGTATTTCTATCCGCTCACGAGCATCGCGATGAAGCGGGTCGCGCTGCTAACCCATGCGCTGGCGGCGGTCACGATCATTTGCGTCTGGATCGTGCACGTTTACGCGGCGATCTGGGTCAAAGGCACGATTAACGCCATGACGCAGGGGCAGGTCACCGGAGGCTGGGCCTGGCGCCATCATCGCAAGTGGCTGAAAGAACTGGTCGCCGGCGGCCGAAAGGTCTAAATATCGGGGCGGCGCGTGCCGTAAGCACGCGCCGTTCGTCAGCGTAACCACGTGGCCCGGAGGGTTCGTGTACAATGAGTAAGACCGGAGTAACGCGTTTCGATCCGGTCCCGATCGGGGAAGCTGCAGATCCCCCCTTCGCTCGACTTCCTGATCCGGAAAGCCTGTTTCGTATCCGCGCCGAACGCATTCGCGCGCTCGCGCAGCGGCACCAGCTCGCGCCTTTTCTGAATTTTCTCGGTGGCGTGTTTCAGGCGCAGCATGACGTGCAGGATGGCTTGCCGGCGCCGGACGTGCCGCAGGCCGACGCCGTGTCCCGCGCGCGCGAACACGGCATGCCGCCGCTCGATCGCAATCGCTTTGTCGCTGAGCCTGCCTTCGAAACGACGCTCGACCGCCTGTTTGCTCTCGCCGAGGGCATCGACATGCCGCCGCCGGCGAGCGCAGCGCTCGTGACGGCGCGGACCGCGGACACCGCAGCGCGTGATGCCATGGTGCGCGCGGTCTTGTCCGATTCCATTCCGGTCGAAGCCATGGCGGCGCATCTCTATGTCAGCGCCGCGCTGCAGGTGCATTTCGCTCGCGTGGCGTCGCGCCTCGATGCTGCGCGGCTGGTGCCGGTGGGCGACGGCGCCTGTCCGGTCTGTGGCGGTCCGCCGGTATCGTCCATGATCGTCGGCTGGAAGAACGCGCACGGAACGCGCTTTTGCGCCTGCTCGCTCTGCGCCACGCTCTGGAACTACGTGCGCATCAAATGCACGGTCTGCGGGTCGACCAAGGGCATCGGCTACAAGAAGGTCGAAGGCGTCGACCTGCATGTGCAGGCGGAAACCTGCGACAATTGCCATTCATACGTAAAAATCCTGCATCAGCATCTCGATCCGGGCCTCGACCCGGTGGCAGACGACGTGGCCACGCTTGGGCTCGATCTGCTGGTGCGCGAGTCCGGTTATCGGCGCGGCGGATTCAATCCCTTTCTGCTGGGTTATTGAGGCGCATTGTCATGCTGCGAGCGCCCGCATCCGATCTGCGCAAACTTCCTTCGGTCGACGAGGTGATGAAGACCGAAACGGCAAAGGGTGCCATGGCGCAATACGGGCGCCCGACCACGATCGGCGCTGTGCGCAAGGTGCTTGCGACGGCGCGAGACGGCGCGGCAATCGCCTTCGATCCGCTATCGCTCGCCGCCGCGGCGCTGGCGGCGTTGCAGGCGGAGGCGATCCCGAATCTGCGTCCCGTCTACAATCTCACCGGCACGGTGCTGCACACCAATCTTGGCCGCGCAATCCTTGCCGAGGCCGCGATCGAGGCAGCCGTAGCGGCCATGCGTAACGCGGTTGCGCTCGAATTCGATCTTGGCGGCGGCAAGCGCGGCGAGCGCGACGATCACCTGCGTACGCTTCTGTGTGAATTAACGGGCGCCGAAGACGCGACCGTCGTCAACAACAATGCGGCGGCGGTTCTTCTCGTTCTGAACTCGCTCGCCAAGGGACGTGAAGCGATCGTGTCGCGCGGCGAGCTGATTGAGATCGGCGGCGCCTTTCGCATGCCGGAAATCATGGGGCGCGCCGGGGTGAAGCTCGTCGAGGTTGGCACAACGAACCGCACGCACAAGAAGGATTACGTGCAGGCGCTCGGACCGAAGACCGGGCTCATGCTGAAAGTACACACATCGAACTACCGGATCGAGGGTTTCACCAAGGAGGTCGGCGCGCGCGATCTCGCGCTGCTCGCGCACGAGCGCAAGGTGCCTCTCGTCAACGATCTCGGCTCGGGCACGCTTGTCGACCTGTCACGCTTCGGGTTGCCGAAGGAGCCGACTGTTGCCGAGGCCATGGCTGAAGGCGCTGACGTTGTCACCTTCTCGGGCGACAAGCTTCTCGGCGGCCCGCAGGCGGGCTTCATCGTCGGGCGCAAGGACTTCATCGCGAAAATCAACAAGAATCCGATGAAGCGCGCGCTGCGCGTCGACAAGGTCCGGCTTGCGGCGCTGGAAGCGACGTTACGCCTCTATCGCGATCCCGATCGGCTGACGGCAACCTTGCCGACGTTGCGTCTTCTTGCGCGCACGGCCAAGGATGTCGCGGCACTTGCGGACAAGCTCGCACCGATCCTGCAGGAGAAGCTCGGCACCGATTTCAAGGTCACGACGGTATCGTGCGCGAGCCAGATCGGCTCCGGCGCATTGCCGCTTGCGACGAGTCCGAGCGCCGCAGTGGCGGTCATGCCGGCGGCTACGCGCGGGGGCGGGAGGCTGCTGGCGCTTCTTGCCGCCTCCTTGCGGCGGCTGCCTGTTCCGGTCATCGGCCGGATCGAGGATGGCGCGCTTCTTCTCGATCTGCGCTGCCTCGAAGACGACAAAGCCTTCATCGACAATCTTGCTCCGCTCACGCTGGGAGCGTCCGATGAGCTGGCTTGAGACATTGGCGAGGGGCGGGGCGCCCGCCCGCGAAGCGACGGTGTCCGAACGCATGGCCGCCGCGCATGACGCTGCCGCACGCGGCGATTATCCGCTTGCGCTCGAAATCTGGACGCCGCTTGCTCATGCGGGCGTGGCGCGCGCGCAGAACAATATTGGCGCCTGCTTTTCCGAGGGTCTTGGCGTTGCGCGCGACCCGGCGCTTGCCGCACGCTGGCTCACGCTTGCCGCCGAAGCGGGTGACGCGATCGGACAACGCAATCTCGCGTCGCTCTTTTTCAAGGGCGAGGGCGTCGAGCGCGATGACGCGCGCGCGGCCGAGCTTTATCGCGCCGCCGCACTGCAAGGCGATGCGCCGGCGCAGGACATGCTGTCCTGGATGCTGCTTGAGGGCGAATCCGCGGAGCCCGATTACGCCGAAGCGCGGCGCTGGGCGGAAGCCGCCGCGGCGCAGGGCATCGCCGCTTCGATGACGCGGCTCGGCATGCTGTTTCACAACGCGCTCGGCGTCGAGCGGGATGCCGCCGAAGCGGTGGCATGGTGGCAGCGCGGCGCCACGCGCGACGACGCCGATGCCCAGGCAATGCTCGGCGCGGCGTATTTTCTTGGCGCTGGCGTCGAGCGCGATCCGGTTGCCGCCCTTGCGTGGCTCATTCGCGCCCGGGCAGGGGACTCTCCGCTTGCCATGCGCTTCTACGATGCCGCGCGTACGCCACTGACGGAGGATCAGGTCGCCGAGGCGGAAAGCCGCGCAGCGCAAGCGCTGGAGCCATCGCCGTGATCGTCGGAACCGCCGGGCATATCGATCACGGCAAGACCTCGCTCGTGCGCATGCTGACCGGGGTCGATACCGATCGTCTGAAGGAAGAGAAGGCGCGCGGCATCTCCATCGATCTGGGCTTTGCCTATCTGCCGGCGCCGGACGGCGGCGTGGTCGGCTTCGTCGACGTGCCGGGTCACGAGAAATTCGTGCACAACATGCTGGCGGGCGCGACCGGGATCGACTTCGTCCTGCTTGTCATCGCTGCCGACGACGGCGTCATGCCGCAGACGCGCGAACATCTCGCCATTGTCGATCTTCTTGGCATCGAGCGCGGCATCGTGGCGCTGACGAAGGTCGATGTGGCGTCGCCGGCGCAGCAGGCCAAGGCGATGAACGACATCGCCGCCGTGCTTCAGGGCACGGGTCTTGCGGGCGCGGACATCCTGCCGGTGTCGGCCGTGACCGGGGAGGGAATTGAGGCGTTGCGCGCGCGGCTGTTCGAGGCAGCGCGAACGATTGGCGCGCGCGCGCAGGATGGCCGTGCACGTCTCGCGGTCGATCGCTCCTTTACCTTGCCGGGCGCTGGAACGGTGGTGACGGGCACGGTGCTGTCCGGCGCGATCAGTGTCGGCGACCGTATCACGATCAGCCCGTCCGGGCTCGAGGCGCGCGTACGCACGATCCATGCGCAGAATCGTCCGAGCGAACGGGGGATCGCCGGCGAGCGCTGCGCACTGAACCTCGTCGGCGACGGCATCACCAAGGATGCGATCACGCGCGGGCAGGTAGTCTGCGATCCGGTGCTGGACGCTCCGACCGACCGCATCGATGCGAGCGTGCGTCTCCTGGGACAGGAGACCAAGCCGCTCGCGCAATGGATGCCCGTACGTCTGCATCATGCGGCGGCCGAAGTGGGCGCCCGTATTGTGCTTCTTGCCGATACACCGATCGCGCCCGGCGGTGAAGGCTTTATCCAGCTTGTGCTCGATCATCCGATTGCCGCCGCCGCCGGCGACCGCTTCGTGCTGCGCGATACGACGGCGCAGCGTACGATCGGGGGCGGGCGTTTTCTCGATCTCCGTGCCCCGGCGCGCAAGCGCCGCACGCCGGAGCGGATCGCGCAGCTCGAGGCCTGCGCGCTGGCCGATCCGCAATCGTCTTTGGCCGCGCTGCTCGAACGCGCACCTTTCTATCTCGATGTCGAAGCCTTTGCCCGCGACCGCGCTCTATCGGAGGAGCAACTGGCGGCTATCCTCGAACGAAGTAACGCGACGAGGATCGGGCCCGCACTTGCGCTTTCGGCGGCGAACTGGTTGCGGCTGAAGCGGAGCGTCCAGACCTTGCTTGAGACGTTCCATGGCGAAAATCCGGACCTGCCGGGCATGGGCCTTGAGCGGCTTCGTCTGGCCTCATCGCCGCGTCTGCCGGCGCCGGGATTTCTCGCCTTTCTGCAAGGCCTCGCCAAAGCGGGCGACGTTGCGCTCGACGGTGCCTGGGTTCGTCTCCCGCAGCACGAAGCGCGGCTGACGCCACAGGATGAAAAGATCTGGGTGCGGATCGCGCCGCTCCTCGGCGATGCCGAGCGATTTCGACCGCCGCGTGTGCGTGACATTGCCGGCATGCTGTCGGTCGCAGAGCCGGACGTGCGGCGGCTGCTCAAACTTCTCGGCCGTATGGGCCGCGTGGATGAAGTCGCGCACGATCACTTCTTCCTGCGCGCCACGGTCGCGGAGATGGTGGAGATT
>CAZSAW010000103.1:0-22101 GCA_964604745.1 uncultured Hyphomicrobiales bacterium | reverse complement strand
AAAAGGCCGAGGGCGAGAAGCTGAAGGTGATGGAAGTCGCCGAAGCGGCAAAATGGGCCGACGTCATGATGATGCTGACGCCGGACGAATTGCAGGCCGATATCTACCGCGACCATCTCACTGCCAACATGAAGGAAGGCTCGGCGCTCATGTTCGCGCACGGGCTGAACGTGCATTTCAATCTGATCGAGCCGCGGCCGGACATCGACGTGCTCATGATCGCGCCGAAGGGACCGGGCCATACCGTTCGCTCCGAATATCTGCGCGGCGGCGGCGTGCCCTGTCTGCTCGCGATCCATAAAGATGCTTCCGGCAACGCGCATGATCTTGGCCTGTCTTACGGTTCGGCGATCGGCGGCGGCCGCGCGGGCATTATCGAGACGACGTTCAAGGAAGAATGCGAGACCGACCTGTTCGGCGAGCAGGTCGTGCTGTGCGGCGGGCTCGTCGAGCTGATCAAGTCGGGCTACGAGACGCTGGTAGAAGCCGGCTACGCTCCGGAGATGGCGTATTTCGAATGCCTGCACGAGGTGAAGCTGATCGTCGACCTGATCTACGAGGGCGGCATCGCCACGATGAATTACTCGATCTCCAACACCGCGGAGTATGGAGAATACAAAACCGGCCCGCGCATCATCACCGACGAGACAAAGAAGGAGATGAAGCGCGTTCTCGACGATATCCAGGGCGGCCGCTTCACGCGCGACTGGATGCTGGAGAATCGCGTCAACCAGACATCCTTCAAGGCGATGCGAGCCAAGATGGCCTCCCATCCGATCGAGCAGGTGGGCGAAAAACTCCGCGCCATGATGCCTTGGATCAAGGCCAAGGCGCTGGTGGACAAGGCGCGGAACTAATCGGGCTTTGCGGCAAATGGCCGGGGCTTGCCCCGGCCATTTCGTCTTGTGGCGCAAATTCGAACGCCGACAGTCCGTAACCTTCTTCACCTGCTGGCCGAGTCCTGCAAGGATGTCGGCGGGGAGGGCCGGAGGGTGCCATGACGGACCGATCTGACATCGAGCGCATCGTCAAAGATGCCTATTCCGCCAGAATGGCTGGCGATATCGAGGCGTTGACGCGCGTATTCAGCAAGAACGCCACATTCCGCATCGCTGGCTCGCACAGCGCGAGTCCCATTCCTGTCACCGCCGCCAGTCCGCGAGAATTCAAAGCCGTCGTTCAGGAAATGATCACGGTATTCCAATGGCTCGACCATGAAATCCTGGAACTGGTGATCGACGGCTCCAAGGCGGCGGTTCATTGGTGCGGCAAGATCCGCTCGACGGCGACCGGCGAAACAGTCGAGACCGAACTGGTTGATATTTTCAAAATCGAGAATGGCAGCGTCGCTTCACTAGTGGAATTCTGCGACACAGCGCTGGCGGGCCGCCTGATGGGCGCTTCGCCGCAATTGTGAACCCTCTGTCTTTTGAACGCATGACGATGAACTCGGATGCGGCGCCCGCCATCGCGATCTCCGATGTGTCGATCGGGTTTCGCATCGATGGCCGCAGCACCTATACCGCGGTGGAGCGTGTGTCGCTGCATGTGGCGAGCGGTGAGTTCGTCTCCATTGTCGGCCCGACCGGATGCGGAAAATCGACAATTCTCAATGTCATCGCCGGCCTTATCGCGCCGTCTTCCGGATCCGCTGCAGTTTTTGCGGAGCCTCTCAACGGCATCAATCGGCGCGCGGGTTATCTCTTCCAGGCCGACGCGCTCTTTCCATGGAAGACAGCGCTTGAGAATGTCGCGATCGCGCTCGAGGTCAACGATACCTCAGCCACGGATGCGCGCAGCCGCGCGCGGCAATGGCTGGCACGCGTCGGACTTGCCGCCTTCGCCGACCGCTATCCGCACATGCTCTCGGGGGGACAACGAAAGCGCGTCGGTCTTGCGCAAGTTTTGATCCGCGATCCGAAAATCCTGCTGATGGACGAGCCATTCGGTCCGCTCGATGCGCAGACGCGCCAGATCATGGGCAATCTGCTGCTCGATCTGTGGAACGCCGACAAGAAGGCCGTGCTGTTCGTCACACACGACCTGGAAGAAGCCATCGCGCTGTCGGACCGCGTCGTCATCATGTCGGCCGGCCCCGCTTCGCGGATCATCGGGGAGTGGCGCGTCGACATTCCGCGTCCGCGCGACATTGCCGAGGTGAAGCTGGAGAAGGCGTTTCACGATCTGCATCGCGAAATCTGGCGTCGCCTCAAGGACGAGGTGATCAAGGGTTATGCGCAGACCGGAGGCGGGTGAGGAAAGGCATGCGCAGGCTGACACTCATCGTGCTGCAAGTTCTTGTCGCTGCGATTGCCATCATCGCCTGGCATTTGCTGACGACAATTCCGGTCGGCGCGAGCGGCAAGCCGCTGGTCCCGCCGTTCTTCTTCTCAACGCCGCTGGATGTCGGGCAGCGCATCATCAAGTGGTTCGCGGAGGGTTCGATCTGGCGGCATCTGTGGATCACGCTGACAGAAGCGATGCTCGCATTTTTCGTCGGCTCGATCGGCGGCGTGCTGGTCGGCTTCTGGTTTGCGCGTCAACCACTGATCGCGGCGATTTTCGATCCCTACGTGAAAATGGCCAATGCCCTGCCGCGTATCGTGCTGGCGCCGATTTTCACACTCTGGTTCGGGCTTGGAATCCTGTCAAAGGTCGCGCTCGGCGTGACGCTCGTGTTCTTCATCGTCTTTTTCAATGTCTATCAGGGCGTCAAGGAAGTAAGCCCGACGGTACTAGCGAACGCACGGATGCTGGGCATGAACGAGCGCCAGTTAATGTGGCATGTCTATTGGCCGTCGGCTCTGTCCTGGATGTTCTCGTCATTGCACACCTCAGTCGGATTTGCCGTGGTGGGTGCGGTGGTGGGCGAGTATCTCGGGTCTGCGGCAGGCCTCGGCTACATCATCCAGCAGGCCGAGGGAACCTTCGATATTGCCGGCGTCTTTGCCGGAATGGTCGTTCTTGCGGCCTTCGTGATCGTCATCGATGCCGTCGTGACGATGGTCGAGCGCAGGCTGCTGGTATGGCGCCCGGTCGCGGCGGAAACGCGGAATTAACGCGCGCCGCCGGCCGGCGCGCTTTTCAGGCCGGGAGGCCTGCATTATCGTGCGTCCGAACCGGCGTCGGCCGGACTGATGAATGGTGGAGGAAATGTATGGTCTCAAGGCTTCTGCGTCACATGATGATGCTCTGCGCCGCGCTCGTGTTCATGTCGGGTGCCGCGTTTGCCCAATCCAAGGTGACGGTTGCGATCGGCGGCGCGAACTGCCTGTGCTATTTGCCGACCGTTCTCGCGAAGGAGCTTGGCGAATACGACAAGGCTGGCGTCACAGTTGAGCTTGTCGACTTCAAGGGCGGGTCGCAGGCCTTGACGGCGGTGCTGGGCGGTTCGGCCGATGTTGTTTCCGGCTATTTCGACCATTGCGTCAATCTAGCCGCGAAAAATCAAGCCCTGCAGGCATTCGTCGTCTACGATCGCTACCCGGGGCTCGTTCTCGTCGTGTCTCCCAAGCAGACCAGCACGATCAAGTCGGTCAAGGACCTTGCCGGAAAGAAAATCGGCGTTAGCGCGCCGGGTTCGTCGACGCATTTCTTTCTCAACTATCTCCTGAAGAAAGATGGCGTCGATGCGAGCTCTATCGGCGTGATCGGCATTGGGCTCGGCGCGACGGCGATCGCCGCGATGGAGCAGGGATCGGTTGACGCCGCGGTGATGCTCGATCCGGCGGTGACGGTTCTGCAGGGCAAGAACAAGGATTTGACGATTCTCTCCGATACGCGGACCCAGAAAGACACGCTTGCGGTGTTCGGCGGCGAGTATCCGGGCGGCGCGCTTTACACGAAGGCGGAATGGATCGCCGCGCATCCGAAGGAGACGCAGGCGCTCACCAATGCCATCGTCGCCACCGTGAAGTGGATTCATTCGCATACGCCGGAGGAAATCATGGCGAAAATGCCGGACAACCTGATCGGCCCGGACAAGGCGCTCTATCTCGCGGCCCTGAAGAATACGATCCCGATGTATTCAACGACCGGCAAGATGGATCCGAAGGGTGCGCAGGCGGTGCTGACCGTGTTCAGCCAATCTTCGCCTGACGTGGCGAAAGCGAACGTCGATTTGTCAAAGACCTACACCAATCAATTCGTCGACGCCGCAGCGAAAACGAACTGAAATCTGCAAATCCTCTCCCCGCCACGGCGGGGAGCGGCCGTCAGAATGAACATTCTCTCGATCCAGTCGCATGTTGCCTACGGTCATGTCGGCAACGATGCGGCGACGTTTCCGCTGCAACGGCTTGGAATCGAAGTCTGGCCCATTCATACCGTTCAATTCTCGAACCACACCGGCTATGGCGCCTGGCGTGGCCGCGTCTTTGATGCCGATCTCATTCGCGAGATCATGGACGGTGTGGATGACAGAGGCGTCCTGCCGCGCTGCGACGGGGTTTTGTCCGGATATGTCGGATCGGCGGAAACCGCCGAGGCGATTCTCGATGCTGCGAAGCGGGTCAAGCGGGCCAATACCAGGGCGCTCTATTGCTGCGATCCGGTGATCGGGGACATCGGGCGTGGCGTTTTCGTTCGCGACGATATTCCGGATCTTTTCCGCTCGAAGATTGTTCCGGCAGCGGACATCATCACGCCAAACCATTTCGAACTCGACCATCTGTCCGCCCGTCGGTCGGTTACGCTGGGTGAGGCGCGGGCGGCGATCGATGCGCTTCACGATCTCGGGCCACGCGTCATCCTCGTAACATCATTGCATACGCGCGAAACTCCCGAGGGTCACTTGGACGTTATCGTGTCTGATCGAAGCGGACTTTTCCGCCTGCGCACGCCGCTTTTGCCGCTGCAAATCAATGGGGCAGGGGATGCGATTGCCGCGCTGTTTTTGGCGCACTATCTGAAAACGGAATCCGCGGCCGAGGCCATGAGCCGTGCCGTATCATCTGTTTTTGGCGTTCTTCGGCGAACGGCCGAGCGGGGCGAGAGGGAGATCATGCTCGTCGCCGCACAGGAGGAATTGGTCAGGCCAAGCCAGGTGTTTGAGGCGCAAGCGATTGGCTGAAGGCGATACATTGCCATGCGCATGAGGTCGTCCAGACATTCGGGGTAATTTATTGTAAGGACGGATTGGACAAGTTGTCGCGCCAGCACCGAAGGATTGTAATGCGTCGCCCCTTTGTCACTCTTGATGTCTTCACGAGCAGGCGCTTTGCCGGGAATCCGCTCGCGATCGTTCTTGAATCGGCTGGGCTTGAGACATCGGCAATGCAGGCGATCGCCTGGGAATTCAATCTTCCGGAGACGGTCTTTGTTTTCCCTGCTGCCGATCATGCACATACCGCAAAGCTTCGGATTTTTACGCCGGCGAACGAATTGCCCTTTGCGGGGCATCCGACCATTGGCGCTGCGGTGTGGCTCGGTCGCGCGGGTGCAGCCGAGCTTGTGCTTGAAGAAAATATCGGACCGGTCCGCTGCCACGTTGAGATGATCGACGCGGCAACCGGTCAAGCGCGCTTTGCCTTGCCGCGTCTGCCGTCGCCGGCGCAAGACGTGCCGTCCGACGAAAAGATTGCGCTTGCCCTGGGGTTGAGTGCGACCGACATCGGCTGCGGAGATTTTCGCCCTTGTCGTTGGTCTGCGGGCATTGAATTCACGTTCGTTCCAGTGCGCGACCTTGCGGCGATCGGTCATGCGCGGCCCAACGGCGAGCATTTCGATTCAATTCTGGGCGCTGGTGGACCTGGGCGCGCTTATCTTTTCTGTCAGGAGACGATGGAAGCAGGTCACGATTTCCATGCGCGCATGTTTGCGCCTGGCATGGGCATTCCTGAGGATCCCGCGACCGGCTCGGCTGTGGCTGCGTTGGCCGGAATCGTTGCGCAGCGCATGGACGGCGAGCACGATTTGCGCATCGAACAGGGTTATGAAATGGGTCGTCCCAGCCTCATCACCCTGAGCCTCACGATCCGCCAATCGGCGATTATCGCCGCGGCGATCGGAGGCGAAGCCGTGCTTGTCAGTGAGGGTACCATTGAAGCCTGAGCCCGAAGCCATCCAGGTTCGTCGGATCGAGCAGCTTGCGTTGAGCTTCCGGCCCCAGCCCTGGCGATTTGCCGAGGAGCGACGGTCCGAGATCGATACGTATTTCGCGACATGCAAAAACGAGAAGCCGCATCTCTGGAATGGGCAAATTCTTCTGATGCGGGATTGCCGTTTTGCCGGCGGCGTCCTGAGCGGCGAGTATTTTGAAACCGACTTTGCGAGTTTTCTCGCCTGGCGGGACTGGCAGTTTCCCGATCGGAGCGTTTACGATTGCTTCGCTCAGGCTGCGCTGCGCGCTGCGGACGGCGCGTTCCTGCTCGGCGTGATGGGCGAACACACGGCCAATGCGGGCCGCGCCTACTTTCCGAGCGGGACACCCGATCTGGACGACGTTTTCGGCGACCGCGTAAATCTCGAAGCGAACGTCCTTCGTGAGTTGGCCGAAGAAACGGGCTTGCGGGCCGTGGATTTGAGCATGCAGCCGGGGTGGCATGGCGTCTTTGCCGGACCCAGAATCGCGGTAGCCAAGATCATGAAGTCGGGGGAGAGCGCGACCGCTTTGAAATCGCGGATACTTCGCAATATCGAGCGGCAGACGCATCCCGAACTGTGCGATGTGCGAATCGTGCGTGACCCCGCCGACGTTGACGCCAATATGCCTGATTTCGTCGTTGCCCTGCTTGAACACATCTGGCTTACGGAATCACGCACCGAGAAGGTGGATGATGAAATTTGAAAAGATTGCCTCGCGCTTCCGCATTGATCGCCCCGAGCAATTCCGCATCGCCGATATCGATCCCGAGGATACGGCCGGCCTCGATATCGACAAATCCGAAGCCAAGACCATGCTCGCCGATGGCGTCGAGCGGCTCTCCGAGTTGCAGGAGCGTCTGTATGCCCAGGATCGCTGGGCCATCCTGCTCGTGTTTCAAGCGATGGATGCCGCCGGCAAGGATAGCGCGATCAAGCATGTCATGAGTGGCATCAATCCTCAGGGCTGTCAGGTTTTTTCATTCAAGGCGCCGAGCGCCCAGGAACTCGATCACGATTTTATGTGGCGAACGACGATGTGTCTGCCTGAACGCGGGCGTATCGGTATCTTCAATCGGTCCTATTACGAGGAGGTCCTCGTCGTCCGCGTTCACCAGGAAATCCTTGCGAAGCAGAAGCTCCCGTCCGATCTCGTCACCAAGAACATCTGGAAGGAGCGTTTCGAGGATATCCGCGACTTCGAGCGATACGTTACGCGCAACGGCACACGCATCCTGAAATTCTTCCTGCATGTTTCGAAAGAGGAGCAGCGCAAGCGTTTTCTGGCTCGCATCGACGATCCCACGAAAAACTGGAAGTTCTCGATGGGGGACGTCGCCGAGAGGAAATTGTGGGACAATTATATGGAGGCGTACGAGGACATGATCCGCCACACCAGCACCGATGTGGCGCCCTGGTTTGTGGTTCCCGCTGACAACAAATGGTTCACGCGTCTCGCTGTCGCGGCGGCAATGGTCGATGCCCTCGAATCCCTCGATCTGAAATTCCCGAAGCTGGAAAAGAAGGCGCTCGATGAGCTTGCGGCGGCGCACGATCTGCTCAAGGCGGAAAAGGCTAAAAAATAGAAATTCTCGTCTTCAGTGACGACGGGTCATTTCCGTGCGGCGAATCCCTACCGCCATGATGCGATCGAGCAGGGCGCGGAACTTGATGCCGTCGCGGATGGCGGCCTGGGCGAAGGCTTCATGCTCCGCAATGTCAGGATTCGGATTCGCCTCGAGAAAATAGGGGATACCATCACTGGATAGCCTGAAATCGATGCGCGCGTAGCCGTCGATTTCCAGTGCGCGGCAGATGCGCTTGGTGATGTTGTTGATGCGCTCGCGCAGCTCGGGCGAAAGATGCTTAGCGGGCCCCTGATTGATCCCGCGCCGCTTGCCGTAATTGATGTCGTATTTGACTTTTTCCGTTGCGATCGCGTGCGCGCTTTCGCTCAGATCGCCGAAATCGAGCTCCCAGAGTGGCAATACGCGCATCCGTTCGTTGCCGATGACCGCGGCGTAAAGCTCCCGCCCGTCGATATACTGCTCGGCGATCGCGGCGGTTCCAATCTGGCCATGAATGAACGCGACGCGTTCCTCGAGCTTTTCATCGTTCTCCACGACGGACGCTTGCGCGATGCCGGCCGAAGAATCCTCGCTCAGGCTTTTGACAATCAGCGGAAAGGCGAGGCGGTTGGGCCTCCGGATCTTGCGCCGCATCGGGAAGACAGCGAAGGCCGGTGTAGGGATGCGATGATAATGCAGGAGTTTCTTGGAAAGATCCTTGCCCCGCGAGAGCATCAGGCCGCGCGGATTACAGCCGGTATAGGGAATGCGCAGAAGCTCGAGATAGCTCGTCACGTTCTGGTCGTAAGCGGTCTGTCCATGAAACTCTTCCAGTAAATTGAACACGACGTGCGGTTTGAAATCGTCCGCCGCTTCACGGATCGGCCGCAACTCGTTCTGCACGCTCAGAACCTGTACGTCGTGCTTGGAGGCCCGCAACGTCCTGATCACATCGTGCCCGGTCTTGAATGCGAGAATTTCCTGCTCGCTGTATCCCTCCAGCGAGTCCGGCGGCATGTGATTGGGGTTCAACAGGACCAGGACGCGAAGATGTCTCACAGCGCGAACCATCTTCGCCGCGAGCGGCTGGATAATGAATGCACGATGTTGACCGTGAACAGCACGGTAAAATCCATTCTGAGTTGCCGCTCGGGGCCGACGGCCCGCAATTTCAACGCGCGGCAACGCGCAATCATATCATCAAAGACAGCATCAAGGGTTAACTGATATTCACCGGTCCATTTGGAGACCGTGGCTCTGATCTTGGCGCGGTTCTGGCGAAGAAATTGCGAAGCGGCCGGCGAACGTCGATGCCTCGGATCGTCGGAAAAGATACGGAGCAGGTCCCGGTCATAAATTTTCGGGACATCGACCGCGTAATAGTGCTGCTTCTTGTTGTAGTGCTCGGCGAGCGTCGTCGTAATGCGGTTGATCGGATCAACCGGCTTGTGCGGCAGGCGCGGCGGTTTCATTTCCGCGATATCCGCCATCAAGGCATCGACGTATTCGAGTTTTTCGAGAGCCGGCCAGCCTTCGTAGCGCTTGCGCCAATTGGATCGTGGCCGCAACCACACTGCGAACGTTTCGGCAAAATCTTCGTCGGGATGGCTTTGCGCGTACCAGAGGCGCAGATGCTGCACGTAGCGCCGGCTGGCAGGATTGGGTCGGTAGAAGCGTGGGTAGTGAGCGGACGCCGGCCCGAACAATTCCTGCCAGCGGCGGCGCCGATGCAAGTTATAGGCGCGTTGAATGACGTGGCCGGCTTCATGGCGAAGAATGCGCATGCATTCCCAGCGCGTCCCGCCTTCGACTTCAAGGATCTTCTTGCGTTCAAGCCGTATCAGCCGCGGATGCGCGAGATAGAAGGGAACGGCGATGCCGGGAGAATCCACCGGACTAAACCACTCGCTGGAAAGCCACGCATAGGGGCGGAGGTTCAGGCCCTTGTCGGCCAGCTCATCGTAAAGGTCGTTGAGGCAGCGCTTGAGCCAGGTGCCGTCGATCTTGAGGTGCAGGTCCTTCAGGCGGAGTTTCAGGAGCTTGTCGTCGGGCCAGGAGGCCCAGGCAGAGCGGCGTGGCATGCCGCAAATGGTGTCATGCAGCGGCGAGGCCAGCAACCCGCGGGGGGTGTCCTCGTGGCGGGCCCCCGGGAAGGGCTGCCTACAAAGCGGCCTTGCCGGGCGGGTGGCCGATCCGCTAGATAAGTGTCGCTCGGCTCGAAGGTTAACGCGGGATTTACCGTTTTCCGCGACCTTCAAAGGCCAGCGACGAGGGTTTTTTGGCATGTCCACGCGCTTCGATACTCGCGCGCTGAACCGGGGGGCCGACGCGGCCCGGTCCGATGCCGCCCTCATTCTTGGCGGTCTGCTTCTTCTTACCAGCCCCTGAGGGCCGGCCGGGCGCGTGCGCCTGGGCACTCAGGGGTCGATCGAACTGCAGAACCCCAGGGCGCCCATCAAGAGAGGCGCGAAACGCTAGGAAGAAGGACCTTTCCATGACCGCGCAGAACCCGTCCGAGAAGGACCGCGTCGTCATTTTCGACACCACCTTGCGCGACGGCGAGCAATGCCCCGGCGCAACCATGACGTTCGAGGAAAAGCTCGAAGTTGCCGAATTGCTCGACACGATGGGCGTCGACATCATCGAAGCCGGTTTCCCGATCGCGTCGGAGGGCGATTTCGCCGCCGTGCAGGAAGTTGCGCGCCGCACCAAGAATGCAGTGGTCTGCGGCCTCTCGCGCGCGGCCTTCAAGGACATCGACCGCTGCGCCGAGGCGATCAAGCCGGCCCGACGCGGCCGCATCCACACCTTCCTGTCCACGTCCCCCGTGCACATGAAATACAAGCTCCAGAAGGAGCCGCTTGAGGTGTTCGAGATGGTCATCGCGCAGGTCACGCGCGCTCGCAGCCATACCGACGACGTGGAATGGAGCGCCGAGGACGGCACACGTACCGAGCACGATTTCCTCTGCCGCTGCGTCGAGGCTGCGATCAACGCGGGCGCAACGACAATCAACATTCCCGACACCGTCGGCTACACGGTGCCGGATGAATACGCGGCCATCTTCAAGATGGTGCGCGAGCGCGTTCCGAATTCGGACAAGGCTGTCTTTTCCGTGCACTGCCACAATGATCTTGGCATGGCGGTGGCCAATTCGCTGGCTGGCGTGAATGCCGGCGTTCGGCAGATCGAATGCACCATCAACGGCATCGGCGAGCGGGCGGGCAACGCGGCACTGGAAGAAGTCGTGATGGCGATGAAAGTGCGCAACGACGTGTTGCCGTACTGGACCAACATCGACGCCACGATGCTGACGCGTGCCTCCAAGCTCGTATCGGCCGCGACGTCGTTTCCGGTCCAGTACAACAAGGCGATCGTCGGACGGAATGCGTTCGCCCATGAGAGCGGCATCCATCAGGATGGGATGCTGAAGAATACCCAGACCTACGAGATTATGACGCCGGAATCGGTCGGTGTGCAGAAGACTTCTTTGGTCATGGGCAAACATTCCGGCCGCGCCGCGTTCCGCTCCAAGCTGAAGGAGATGGGTTACGAGATCGGCGACAATCAGCTCGAGGATGCGTTCAACCGGTTCAAGGCGCTGGCCGATCGCAAGAAGCACGTCTACGACGAGGACATCGAGGCGCTGGTCGACGAGGAAATCGCCACCGCGCAGGATCGCATCAAGCTCGTCTCGCTGACCGTGATTGCCGGCACAATGGGTCCGCAATCCGCGACGTTGACGCTCGACATCGATGGCAAGCACCAGACCGTCCAATCGTCCGGCAACGGCCCGGTCGATGCGATCTTCAACGGCATCAAGACGCTGGTTCCCCATCAGGTCACCCTCGAATTGTACCAGGTCCACGCCGTGACCGAAGGCACGGATGCCCAAGCCGAGGTTTCGGTGCGGCTGTCCGATCAGGGCCGTTCGGTGACCTCGAGGGGCGCCGATCCCGACACGCTGGTCGCCTCGGCGAAGGCTTATCTCGGCGCTCTCAACAAGCTGCAGGCCAGGGGCGTGCGCACCCACGCGCAGCATTCCGCGCAATAAGCTGCGAATGGGCCCCATCGTGACGCCCGAATTGCGACCCCTGCGGTAATTTGCGCAGGGGTCGCGTGATTTGCGAATCCAATTGCGCCGCCCGGATTAAGTGAAATTTCAGACAGGTGTTTGAGGATCGTCCCGCAAAAGGGACGGCCCATCTCATGTCGATTTTCGAGCTTGTCATGCGCGGCAAACCGCGCGCGGATGCCCGCTATTTGAATCTCCTGCTGCCCGTTTTTGCGTGCGCGATTTTCGTGTCCGCGACCCTCCTTTTCTCCGTACAGCCGATGTTCACCAAGATGGTGTTGCCGCTGCTGGGGGGCGCGCCGGCCGTCTGGTCGGTCGCAATGGTATTTTTCCAGGGCATATTGCTGTTGGGCTATGCCTACGCGCACGTCCTCTCGCGCCTGCTCGATCCGCGGCGCGCGGTCCTCGTCCACCTTCTGGTCGTTGCCGGTGCCTTCGCCACGCTGCCGATCGCCGTTGCCGGCGGTTTTGGCAAGCCTCCCGCCGACTATGCGGCGTTCTGGCTGATCGGCCTGTTCTCTGCTTCGATCGGGCTGCCATTTTTCGCCGTCGCGGCCAATGCACCGATGCTACAGGCATGGTTTGCTCGCACCGGACATATCCAGGCGCGCGACCCGTACTTTCTGTACGGCGCTTCCAATCTTGGCTCCTTCGCATCGCTTCTGGCGTATCCTGTGCTGATCGAGCCGTTCCTGACGCTGCGCGAACAATCGGGTCTGTGGTCGGCCGGATTTGTCGTGCTGGCATTGCTGATTGCCGCGGCCGGCACGATGATGACTCTGGCGATGCGGCTTCGCGGCGACGATGCAGTAGAAAGTGCGGCAATTGTCACGAGGGCTCCTAGCTGGCCGGATCGGTTCAAATGGCTGGCGCTCGCCTTCGTACCATCGGCTTTGTTGATCGCTGTCACATCGCATATTTCTACGGATATTGCCGCGGCTCCGTTTCTCTGGGTCGTGCCGCTCGCACTATTCCTGGCGACGTTCGTCTTCACCTTCCGCAAGGGAGGTGATCGCCTTCACTATTGGATGGTGCGGCTGCAGCCTTACATCGTTGCGCCTCTGGTGATCGGCCTGATGTCGGGTGAGCGTTCGTTCTGGCTAGTCGCGATCTTGCTCAATCTCGGCGTCTTTGTCGTCTCGACGATGATCTGCCATCGCGAGCTCTATCTGCGTCGTCCCGACGTCAGCCACCTGACCGAGTTCTATATGTGGATGTCGCTCGGCGGCGTGCTTGGCGGGATATTTTCCGGGCTGGTCGCACCGTTCGTTTTTCCAGACGTCTTCGAATATCCGATCCTGATCGTACTGGCGCTGCTGTGCCGGCCGGGAGCGTTTTCAGCAGGCTGGCGCGCCTGGTTCAAACAGGGCGCATTCTTCGCCGGCGCAATGGCACTCGTGCTGGTGACGCGCGTCTATTTCGGCTTCAAATTGCCGGACAGTGCGGCCTTGCCCTGGATGATCGTTTTGGTGCTGATCGCGGGTGCGATCATGCTGCAGTCACGCCAGCCGATCCGCCTGGTAGGCCTCTGCGCTTTTGTGCTGATCCTGACGGCGGCGTATCGGCCGGGCGTGGTCGAAACCGAAACCGAGCGTAGCTTTTTTGGCGTTCACAAGATCATGGAAAGCGCCGATGGCCGGTTCCGGATGCTCTTCCACGGCACGACCTTGCACGGGGCACAGCGAATCCGCGACGATTCCGGGCGCCCAACACTCGGCCGGCCCGTGCCCGTCACTTATTATCATGCCGGCGGCGCATTCGCGGAAATGATCCGCGCGGTACGGGAGTCTAAAGGCGCTTTACCGCATGTGGCGGTGATAGGGCTCGGCTCCGGCTCGCTTGCATGTCATTCGCGCGCGGGAGAGCAATGGACCTATTATGAAATCGATCCCGTTGTCGTGGAGATTGCACGCGATCCATCCAAGTTCCGCTTCCTGTCCGATTGCGCGCCCGGTACGGACATCGTGTTGGGCGATGCGCGGCTCACTCTCGCCGAGAGCAAGCAACGATACGATCTGATCGTGCTTGATGCATTCTCCTCGGACGTGGTGCCGGTCCACCTGATGACGCAGGAGGCGCTATCGCTCTATATGAGCAAACTCGCACCCGGCAGCGCTGTGGCGTTTCACGTCTCCAATCGTTATCTCGAACTCGCGAGTGTCGTTGGCGAGGTGGCGGCGGCCCAGGGGCTCGTGGCCTATGTCAAACGCGATGAGATCGCGACCGCGGAAACCATGAAGACCGACATGATCGCCAACGCGCTGCTGGTCGTCGTGGCGCGCCGCCCGGAAGACGTGGCAAGGCTGCCCGCCCTCGGCTGGACGCGCTACCGGCCGACAGGATCGGTCCGGCCCTGGACCGATGATTACTCCAACATTCTCGCCGCAATCTGGCGAATGCGGTATGGCGCGCGCGAGAGCTTTGGTTACTAGCGATTTTGAGCGCCTGAGCGCGGCTGCCTTTTCGATGCCAATTTCCCGCCCGCTCGCCGCCATCTTTCTTCGGTCGCCGCGTAACCAAATTTGATCGCCATTTCGGCGAACTTTCCCGTTTTCAGTTGTGATCACGGGCGCGTTTGGCTATTCGCGGGCACGTACGGGACAATCTGGAGGTATAGGATGTTGAAATCAGCGCTCGCGGGCGCAGTCGTGCTCGCGACGATCGGCTGCTCGTTTGCCGTCGCAGGGACGAACGACGAATGGCAGAACGATTCTTGGCAATCGCAGAATTACGAACATCCGCATCGCTCCGCGGGCTCGTCGCAGGTTGCCATGGCCGAGTCACGTATCGCCGAATTCAAGGCGGCGTTGCGGTTGAAGCCGGAACAGGAGCGTCATTGGCCGCGCGTTGCAGCGGCGTTGCGCGACTTCGTCGCGCGCCAGGCCAATCATGACTCGAATGGCGGAAGCATGGTCCAGCGCATCAGCGATCGGGCAAGTTCATTCGTGCTGAATGCGAATTCGGTCCGCCGTCTTGTCGCGGCTGCTCAGCCGCTGGTGAAGAGTCTCGATCAGGAGCAGAAGCAGGTTGCTCTTGGCCTTGCCAACCAGATGGGATTTGGCGACGTCGCTGCTCATTTCAACTAAGCAGCGGTTCAAGCGAACGCGTGCTTCGCCCCGATTCGGTTTTCTGACCAAACTTTAATTTGCGTCCGGGGCGGAGCGCGTTTCTAGTGTGGCCAATATAAAATCTCTGAACGCAGGAGATGGTCACATGTGGAAGGCAATTGTTGCGGGCGGTGTCGCGGTGGGTATCGCGCTAACCTCGCTCGCATACGCGCAGCAAGGACCGGGCGGCCAGGGCCGCGAGCCGCGCGCCCGTTTGACGACGGAAGATTTCCAGGCGCTGACGGACGCACATATCGCCGCGCTCAAGGCGGGATTGAAGCTGTCGTCGGATCAGGAAAAGAACTGGCCTCCGGTCGAGGCGGCGATCCGCGATCTCGCCAAGGAACGTGCGGCGCGTCTTGAAGCCCGGCGCTCCCAAGCGCAGGAGCAGCGCGCGAATGGACAGCGCGACGCGATCGCGGGATTGCGGGCAAGGGCCGATGCGATGAGCGCACGGGCCGCCGGTCTCAAGCGGCTCGCCGACGCGGCGGAGCCGCTCTACAAGACGCTTGATGAGGGCCAGAAGCGGCGTCTGAGGTTCCTGGCTTGGTCGGCGCGCGAGCGCTCGGCGTTTCGGGCGCGTGCCCAGCGTCTCTGACGCCTGTATCGACAAGTGACGGCGAGAACTCCTGCTCCTCTGGGATCGCCGTCGTGAGAGGGGAGCCGCGACGGCACAGCACAGCGGCTCCCCTTTTTCCACCCAAGCTTGGATTTGGCAGGGTCGAACAACATTCCGCCCGGGGGGCGCGTCCAGTTCTGGACACCACGTCATCCCTTTGCTAAACGACCCGAGCCTTGCGGGCGGCCGCACGGTGGCCCGGGCGCATAGCTCAGTTGGTAGAGCAGCTGACTCTTAATCAGCGGGTCCAAGGTTCGAATCCTTGTGCGCCCACCAATCCAAACACGACATAATCTCTTTCCAGAGTCGGCATTCTGTCAGGGCATCAGGGAGCCGCACCAACAGCCGGGATCAGATGTCGGGTTTCCGTCGCGGCCAGTAGAACGCAATCGTCACGGTATCGATTGCGACTTCGCCCGCATCGTCAGCAGCCTTTACACGCGAATACGGATTACGGGACTTTTGTCTGGTCCTGTGGACTTGCGTTCGTCTGCAGCCAAGGTTGATCCTGCTGATGACGCTGTTCGAAATCGGCAATGCCCTTTTCCTTTTGCAGCGTCAGGCCGACGTCGCTCAAACCGTTCAGAAGACAATACTTGCGAAATTCCTCCACCTCGAACCTGATTTCGCGGCCGTCGGGCGTGATGATCGCCTGCGCTTCGAGATCGATGGAAAAGCGCGCGTTTGCGCCCTTGTTGGCATCGGCCATCAGTTCGTCAATTGTCGCCTGCGGCAGCCGGATCGGCAGCATGCCGTTCTTGAAACAGTTGTTGTAGAAGATGTCCGCGAAAGAGGGCGCGATAATGCAGCGGATGCCGAAATCGAGGAGTGCCCATGGCGCGTGCTCACGACTCGAGCCGCAACCGAAGTTTTCACCGGCAATGAGAATCGTTGCCTGGCGGTAAGCGGGCTTGTTCAGGACGAAATCGGGATTTTCCGCGCCGTTGCTGAGATAGCGCAGTTCCTCGAACAATCCCTTGCCGAGCCCTGTACGGGCAATCGTTTTCAGATAGGGGCCGGGAATGATCTTGTCGGTATCGACGTTGATCAGCGGCAAGGGGGCCGCAATTCCGGTGAGCTGTGTGAACTTCTGCATGATGCGCTCCTAGGCGACCAGTTGCCGAACGTCGGCAAGCTTGCCGGTGACGGCGGCAGCCACAGCCATGAGCGGACTCATCAGATGTGTACGGCCGCCTTTGCCTTGGCGGCCTTCGAAGTTGCGGTTGGATGTCGACGCGCAGCGTTGACCTGGCGACAGCTTGTCGGTGTTCATGCCGAGGCACATCGAACATCCCGAATCGCGCCACTCGAAGCCGGCGTCCTTGAAGACGCGATCGAGTCCTTCCGCTTCCGCCGCTTCTTTTACTGCTGTGGAGCCGGGGACGACGATGGCCTGAACCTTCGAGGATACCTGCCGCCCTTTTAAAACGGCCGCAGCCTGCCGCAGATCCTCTATGCGCGCGTTCGTGCATGAGCCGATGAAGACGACGTCGACCGGCACGTCCGTTAGCGGCGTGCCGGGTTCAAGCGACATGTAGTGCAGTGCACCTTCCCAGGCTGCGCGCATGCGATCATCCGCGGCGTCTTTCGGGTTCGGCACATGGGCCGTGATCGGCAGCACGTGTTCCGGAGAAGTGCCCCAGGTCACATGCGGTGCGACTGTCTCCGCATCAAGCGTGACTTCCTTGTCGTAACGGGCATCGCCGTCCGTATGCAGAGTTTTCCAGTATGCGACGGCCTTCTCCCATTGGTCCCCTTTTGGCGCCATCGGCCGGCCCTTCACATAGCTGAACGTCGTGTCGTCGGGCGCGATCAGGCCGGCACGTGCGCCGCCTTCGATGGTCATGTTGCAAACCGTCATGCGCGCTTCCATCGAGAGGGCTTCGATTGTCGGGCCTGAATATTCGATGACATGTCCGGTGCCGCCGGCCATGCCCATCTTGCCGATGATCGCGAGGATCAGATCCTTGGCGGTGCAGCAGAAGCCGGGCGTTCCGTGCACCGCGACGCGCATGTTGAGCGATGGCTTTAGCAGCAGTGTTTGCGTGGCGAGCACGTGCTGCACCTCACTGGTGCCGATGCCGAAAGCCAGCGCCCCGAGCGCGCCATGCGTCGCAGTATGGCTGTCGCCGCAGACGATCGTCATGCCGGGAAGCGTCAGACCTTGCTCGGGCCCGATGACATGAACGATGCCCTGGCGCCGGTCATTGATGGAAAAACATTGGATGCCAAACTCGCGGCAATTCTCTTCGAGCGTGGCGATCTGGATTTTGGCCTGTGGATCGGAAACGCCGGCGCGCCGGTTCGTCGTCGGGACGTTGTGATCGGCAACGGCGATGGTCGCCTCGGGCCGGCGCACGCCTCGCCCTTCCAGCCGCAGGCCTTCGAAGGCTTGGGGGCTTGTGACTTCATGCACGAAGTGTCGATCGATGTAGAGAAGACAAGTTCCATCCGCCTGCCGATCGACAAGATGTCCGTCCCAGATCTTGTCGAATAGGGTGCGGCTACGTTGCGCGGTCATGAGAAGATCCCGGATCAGAGTGATTTGACGAGAAAAGGGTTGATCGTTTGCATTTCAGGAGCCTTGGCAGGCGCGCCAGATTTTCTCTGGCGTCGCCGGCATATCGATGTGACGCACGCCGAACTCGCTCAGCGCGTCCACGATCGCGTTAATGACCGCAGGCGGCGCTGCCGTTGTGCCGGCTTCTCCGGCGCCTTTGACACCGAGAGGATTGGTCGTGGCGTCTGTGCGATTGGCTGCCCAGGTAAAGCGCGGAAAATCGCTCGCCTTGGGTAGGCGATAATCCATCAAGGAACCGGTCAGCAATTGGCCGCTGTCCTCGTCGTACACGCAATTCTCGCACAATGCCTGGCCAATGCCCTGCACAACTCCCCCGTGAACTTGGCCCTCGACCAGCATCGGATTGATCATCTGCCCAAAATCGTCGACCGACAGATAGTTGACGATGGCAATACTGCCGGTTTCCGGCGTGATTTCGACTTCGCAGACGTGGCAGCCGCTGGAAAAATTCGGCACGTGCCCGCCGGCATGGCCTGACGCCTCAAGACCGAGCTCTTCACCGAGAGGAACGGTAAGAACCGAATAGGACGCGCGGGCCAGGGCCCGGATGTCGATCGACCGGTTCGTTCCACGAACCACGAAGACGCCATCGGCGAAATCGATGTCGTCTTCCTTCGCGCTCAACATGCGCGCTGTAAGGCACTTGCCTCGTTTGACGATTTTGTCGGTTGCGAGCACGATGGCACTGCCGATGACGGTGACCGAACGCGAGCCGCCAGTCCCGCCGCCGAAGCCGGTCCGGTCCGTGTCCCCCTGTAGGACTCGAACCTGTTCGACGGGAACACCAAGCCGGTCAGCCGCAATCTGCGCGAATGTCGTTTCGTGCCCTTGGCCATTGCTTTGCGCCGATACCGCGACCGTCACCGCCCCGGTGGTATCAAAGACGATCCGCGCGCGGCCATCACGCAGCCCATCGGGCTCCATGTAGATGCTGAAGCCGAAGCCGCGCAGCTTCCCGCCTTCCCGGGCTTTCCGCCGCCGCTCGGCAAAGCCGTCGCGATTTGCGAGGCGCAGGGCGTCGTCGAGATTTTTTGCGAAATCTCCGACATCGAATGTGTCGCCCATCGGGTTGCGAAAGGGCATCGCGGCGGCGGAGACAAGGTTGCGTCGGCGCAGTGCGACGGGGTCGACGCCGAGTTCGCGCGCCGCCACATCGACGAGCCTTTCGACGATATAGATGAATTCCGGTTTTCCAGCGCCACGATAGGAACCTGTGGGTGTCATGTTGGTGAACACGCCACGCGTTTCGACGTGCGCTGCGCCGATTGCGTAGACGCCCGTCAGGCAGCGGCTGCCGACCACCGTGCTGACACGCGATCCCGATGTCGTCAGGTAGGCCCCCACATTGGAGAGAAAGCGCGCCCGAATGGCCAAAAACGTTCCATCAGCGTCGAGGGCCAGCTCCACTTCACTGACATGCCGGCGACCCTGGTCGTCGCTCAGGAAGCTTTCCGATCGATCGGCGATCCACTTCACCGGCCGTCCGACCTTGCGCGCAGCCCAGAGCACGAGGACATGCTCCGGATAGGCGAAATTCTTCATGCCAAAGCCGCCACCAACATCGGGCACGACGACGCGAAGGCGCGAGCCGTCGATCCCCAGTCCGTGCTGCGACACGACACTGTGCGTTCCCTGCGGATCTTGAACACAGGAATGAAGTGTGTAGCGATCCTGCCATTTTTCATAGACGCCAATGGCGCCGCGGGGTTCCATCGGGGCGGCCACGAGACCGTTATGCTCGAGCGTGAGCCGGCACACACGATGAGCTTGCGCGAACTGCGCATCGGTTGCGGCGCGGTCGCCCGCTTCCCAGAGGTAGCTCGTGTTGTTTGCCGCTTCGTCCCAGACGCTCGGCGAATCGCCTTGTATCGCCAGCGCAGGATTCAGGATGGCAGGCAACGTCTCATAGTCGATTGTCAGCAATTCCGCAGCGTCGCGCGCTTGCTGTAGAGTTTGGGCGACGATGAAGGCGACGTTATCGCCAACGTGACGAACGCGGTCGCTTGCCAACGCGGGACGTATCGGACTGAAAACGGCGGTCCCGTCGAGATTCTTGATCGAGACTGGATAACGAAGTCGTCCGGCTCCGTCCGCCAGCAGATCCGCGGCGGTGAAGATGCCGAGCACCCCTGCCGCCGCCGCGGCTGCTTCCGTGTCGATCGCGAGAATTTTGGCGTGTGCGTGTGGGGAACGGACCACATACCCGTATGCCTGGCCGGGCATATCGATATCGTCGATATAGCTTCCCTGGCCAGTGACGAGGCGCAAGTCTTCGGTTCTGAGGATCGATTGGCCGATGGCTTTTTTCATCATTCGCCTCGGGAATCGATCTCGTCGCGATCGTTAGGCGCGCAATCCTGCCGCGCAAACCGCGTCGGCTGCGGTCAGGAATTCATCGAGATCTTTCTCGGTATGCGTTGTCGAGATGTAGTTCTTGGCGCGACGGCTGAGGAATACTCCCTTTGCGAACATGTTGCGCGCAAACGTCTCGAAGAGAGGTCGATTGGCCCGGGTCTGACCGCGATAATCCTTCACCGGATCTTTCGTGAAGAAGATCTGGAACAGGGAGCCAATCCCGATGACCTGCGCGGCAATGCCGTGTCTTGCGAAGACTTCTGCAAGCCCCTCGCGAAACCGATCGCCCATGGCATTCAGCTTGTCATACGTGCCCGGACGGCGAAGTTCTTCGAGCGTGGCGAGCGATGCGGCGCAGCAGAGCGGATTTCCTGACAGGGTGCCGCTGAAATACACGTAATCCGGCTTGCCCTTGCGGGACGGGTCAGCGAGTTCCATCACATCGCGGCGACCGGCGACAGCGGACAATGGGTAGCCGCATGCGACCGCCTTGCCGTATGCGGCGAGATCGGGAACCACGCCGAAACGTTCCTGCGCGCCGCCATAGGCGAGGCGAAATCCAGTTACCACCTCGTCGAATGCCAGCAGAACGCCGCAGCGTTCGGTCGTCTCGCGAAGTGCTTCAAGAAAACCCGGCGCCGGCGGAATGGAGCGCTGCACCGCTTCGACAAGAACCGTCGCGAGTTCCCCGGCGTGCGTTTCGATCAAGGCGCAAGTTGTCGCGGCGTCGTTGAACGGCGCGATGAGCACAAGATCCTTCAACTCGTCCGGGATGCCTGCAGAATCAAGATGAGGCGCCAGCGGCGTATTCGATTCCGGCGGCGACACGCTCATCATGCCGTAATCATGATGACCGACATAGCTGCCTTCGAATTTCAGAATCTTTTTCTTGCCGGTGAAGGCGCGTGCAAGACGGAGCGTATAGAAGGTTGCCTCCGCGCCAGCGGATGCAAAGCGCACCTGATCCGCGCAAGGGATTGCATCGACCAGCGTCTCCGCCAATTCGATCGAGCGCTCATTCAGAGTGTAGAATGTCGAGCCGAGTTCGAGCTGCTTTCGCACCGCTTCCGTCACTGCAGGATGAGCGTGGCCGAGGATCAGCGAGCCGCCGCCGCAAGTGAGATCTAGAAAACTGCGGCCGTCGACGTCGAACAGGCGGCTTCCTTTACCGTGCGACGCGACGAGAGTCATACCTTCCGGCAAAATCAGATCGCCGAGCCAGCCTCCGGGCAAAGCGTTGCGAGCCCGGCTGACCATTTGACCGGTTTTAGGCGGGAACATGGATCCTCCAGGAGGGAGAAGCGGAGCGTCGTCCGCGGTCGCTCAAGCGCGACGGCGTGACAACATCACAGCGCCCCATATGGGTCAATGCAATAATTGCACCAAATACAATTCACTGAATTGTCTCGTAACCGCAGGAACGCCACGGCAGTTAGATGACAATGTTCTCGTGCAGCGGCTTGTTGTCGAGGACGCGCTGATAATTCATGCGGGAGAGATCGATGGTAGTGAAGCGGCCGCGCAGGATCAGTTCGCTGAGGCCGCGCGCCGCGGCAGGACCGTGCATGATGCCGTTGCCGGAGAAACCGGTGATGATGAGAAAGTTTTCGAAATGCCCCGGCCACGTGCCGAGGATGAGGCAGGTATCGAGCAAATTCTGTTCGTAATGTCCGGCCCAAGCGTTGCGCACCTTCAATGTCTCGAAGGCCGGGAAG
>CAZSAW010000102.1:0-10645 GCA_964604745.1 uncultured Hyphomicrobiales bacterium | reverse complement strand
GGCTCGAACCGCCGGTCGAGTTTCCAGGTCGCGCTGAAACCGTCGAAATCGGGACAAAGCCCGGCAGCACGCCCGGCGAGGTAGGCCGCGCCCAGCGCGGTCGTCTCCATCATCACCGGCCGGTCGACCGGCGCACCGATGATGTCGGCGATGAATTGCATCGTCATGTCGCTTGCGCTCATGCCACCATCGACACGCAGGACCGTTCCGGCATCGGCCGCACCCGGCCAATCGGCGCGCATCGCCTCGAGCAGATCGCGAGTCTGATAACCGATGGATTCGAGCGCGGCGCGCGCGAGTTCAGGCGCGCCGGAATTGCGGGTCAAGCCCACGATGGTTCCCCGCGCCTGCGCATCCCAGTAAGGAGCACCGAGGCCGACAAAGGCGGGCACGAGGTAAACCTGCTCGGCCGGATCGGCCCTGGCGGCGAGCGCGTTGACGTCGGACGATCGCGCAATGATCTTCATCGCGTCGCGCAGCCATTGCACGGCCGCGCCGGCAATGAAGATCGCGCCTTCGAGCGCATAGGTGCGCTTGCCGGCGAACTGATAGGCGATCGTCGTCAGCAGCCGGCTTTTGGAGGCAACCGGGCTGTCACCGGTGTTGAGCAGCGCAAAGCAGCCCGTGCCGTAGGTGGATTTCATCATGCCGGGCTTGAAGCAGGCCTGCCCGATCGTCGCCGCCTGCTGATCGCCGGCGACGCCGAGGATACGGATCGCGCCGCCGAACAGGTCCGGCGCCGTCGTGCCGAACTCGCCGGAGCAATCGCGCACCTGTGGCAAGAGCGACATCGGCACGCCAAACGTGTCGGCAAGAGCGCGATCCCAGGCGCCGCTCCGGATGTCGAGCAGAAGCGTGCGCGCGGCGTTGGTGGCGTCGGTGGCAAACGTCTTGCCATCAGTCAGACGCCAGAGCAGAAACGTGTCGATAGTCCCGAAGGCGAGCCGGCCGGCCTGCGCCGCCTCACGCGCGCCGCCGACGTGATCCAGCACCCAGGCGATCTTGGTCGCGGAAAAATACGGATCGAGAAGGAGTCCCGTCTTGGCGGTGATGCCCTGCTCCATTCCACGGGCACGCAGATCCGCACAGCGATCGGCGGTGCGGCGATCCTGCCAGACGATGGCATTGTGGATCGGCTTGCCGGTCGCGCGGTCCCAAATGACCACCGTCTCGCGCTGATTGGTGATGCCGATTGCAGCGATGTCCCTGGCGGAAAGTCCCGCCTTGGCGATGGCCTCACGCACGGTCGAGACCGTCGTACTCCAGATTTCTTCCGGATCGTGCTCGACCAGCCCCGGCGCCGGATAGATTTGCCGAAACTCCTGCTGCGATGACGTGACCGGCGACAGCGCCGCATCGAAGACGATGGCGCGCGTCGAGGTCGTGCCCTGGTCGATGGCAATGAGGTGATCCGGCACTGATTCTCACTCCGCCGCGCTGAGATCCTGCAAACCCTGCATCAGGCGCGCAAGCGCGGCGCGCTGCTCCGGCGAGAAACGCAAGCCCAGCTTGGTCCGCCGCCACAGGATATCGTCGGCGTCGATCGCCCATTCGTGCTGCATCAGATAGCGCACTTCCGCAGTCGTAAGATCGGCTCCCAGGCCCGCGCCGAGGTCATTGAGTGTCTGCGCCTTGCCAAGCACGCGATCGACGCGCGTGCCATACGCGCGCACGAGCCGGCGCGCATGATCCTCGGTGAGGAACGGCCATGACCGCCGCGCATCGGCAATGAGCGGATCGACGCCGTTGAACGGTACGTTGCCGCCGGGCAGATGGGTCGACGCGGTCCAGGCCGGTCCGGCGGAAAAGAAATGCGCCATTTTCGCCATCGCGGCTTCGGCCAGCCGGCGATAGGTCGTGATCTTCCCGCCATAGACCGTCAGCACAGGCGCGCGGCCGAAAGACTTGTCGAGTTCGAGATGATAGTCGCGCGTGATGTCCTCCGGCTTGCCGGCGCGATCGTCGTAAAGCGAACGGATGCCGGCAAAGGCCCACACCACATCGGCCGGCGCGACCGACTGGCGGAAATAGCGTTCCACGCTGTTGCAGAGATAGGCGATCTCCGAGCGATCGGGCGCGACGCTCGCCGGATCACCGACGAAATTCTCGTCGGTCGTGCCGATCATGGTGAAGTCGCGCTCGTAAGGAATGGCGAAGACAATCCGCCGGTCGCGATTCTGGAAAATATAGGCGCGGTCATGCGCGAAGACGCGCGGAACGACAAGGGGGCTGCCCTTCACCAGGCGCACGCGATAGGGCGGCGGCAGGCGCACGACGGTCTCCGCAACGCTGCCGACCCACGGGCCCGCAGCGTTGACGAGGGTGCGCGCGGTGACGATCTCGCGCCGCCCGCGTGCATTGAGCACGAGCCGCCAAATATCCTCGCGCTCGGCGCGCACGCATTTCGTGCGCGTGCGGATGGATGCGCCTCGCTCGGCGGCATCGATAGCGTTGAGAACGACAAGCCGCGCGTCGTCGACCCAGCAATCGGAATATTCGAAGGCATAGGTGTAGAAGCGCTTGAGCGGCTCGCCGACCTCGCTGTGGGTCAGATCGAGCGTTCGCGTGGAAGGCAGGATTTTCCGCCCGCCCAGATGGTCGTAGATGAAGAGCCCAATGCGAACGAGCCACGGCGAACGAAGGCTCGGCGCGGATGGCAGGACAAAACGCATCGGCCGGATGAGATGCGGGGCCATGCGCAGCAGCACTTCACGCTCGACCAGCGCCTCATGCACGAGCTTGAACGCGCCGTGCTCGAGATAGCGCAAGCCTCCGTGAATGAGTTTGGTCGACGCCGACGACGTTCCGGACGCAAGGTCGTTCTGCTCGACAAGAAGGACGCGCAGTCCCCGCCCCGCGGCGTCACGCGCAATGCCGGTGCCGTTGATACCACCGCCGATAATCGCGAGATCGAATTCGGCGGATTGGCCGGTGGCATTGGGAGATGGACGGCCAACCATAGTGGGACGATTCCTCGCTGGACCGGCAGCATGGCGCGGCTTGCATCCTGCGTTCAAGCCACGATATCGATGGGTATCGCGTCGTCACCACCAAACACGCTATGACGATGGCGCGACGATATTAGACCCGATCTATTATGCCAGTTCCCCGCCTCCTCGTTGCCGAAGGCAATACCGCAAACGGCCGCGCCCTGCTGGCAGCGGCCGGTGGCCGTGCGCCAAGCGAAGGCTATGCCGAACTGCTGCGGCGGCTGATGCCCGAGGCTGTGGTCGACATCTGTTACCCCGCCGATCCTGGCGCCAACCTGCCGGATCGTGCCGGCCTGGAAGGCTATGACGGCATCGCCATCACCGGTTCGGCCCTCAACGTCTATGACGGCGGGCCGGAGATCGACCATCAGATTGAACTCACGCGTGCCGTGCTTGCGTCGCGCACGCCGCTGTTCGGCAGTTGCTGGGGACTGCAGATCATCACCGTCGCCGCGGGCGGAAGCGTGCGCAAAAATCCGAAGGGCCGCGAGATCGGGTTTGGCCGCCGCATCCGGCTGACGGCATCGGGCCGCGGCCACCCGATGTTCGCGGGCAAGGACGAAGTGTTCAACGCCATCACCGTGCATCTCGACGAAATCGAGGCAATCGCGCCCGGTACGCAGGTGCTGGCGGCAAATGCCTTCTCCGCGGTGCAGGCCGCCGAAATCAAATGCGGCGAAGCCACCGCCTGGGGCGTGCAATATCATCCCGAATACAGCTTGCGCGATATCGCCGCGACGCTGCGGCGCTACGGCAAGAAGCTGATCGACGAGAAATTCTTCATCGACGAGCCCAGTCTCGTCTCGCACGCCAAGGAACTCGATTCCCTCGCCGACAATCCGGATCAGAAATGGCTCGCGTGGAAACATGCCCTCGACCATCTGATCCTCGACGAGAATATCCGCGTCAAGGAACTCAAGAACTGGATCGACCATCAGGTCGTTCCGACGCGGGCAAAGCGCGGGCGCGGCTGATACGCGGTCGCAGCTTTGCCTCGCAGCGTGCGCGACGGCGGAGCAAGGCATGAATTTTTCCAATCGGCACGTCGTCGTCACCGGCGGCACCGGCGCGCTCGGCGCCGCGGTCGTCGCCTCGCTCCTTGAACGTGGCGCGCATTGCCACGTTCCTTACCGCTCGCAGGCGGAGGCGGAACGCTATGTTCATCGCGGTCATCGCGCGGTGACGCTTTATGGCAATGTCGCGCTTGGCGACGAAGCCGCCGTCACCGCATTCTTTGCCAAAATTCCGGACATCTGGGCATCGATCCATCTGGCGGGCGGCTTTGCGGCAGCACCGATCGGCAAGACGGCCGCTGCGGCATTCTCAGGCCAGATCGAAACCAATCTGCTGAGTTGCTTTCTCTGCTGCCGCGAAGCCGTGAAGGCGATGGCGGGCAAGAGCGGTCGCATCGTCAATGTCGCCGCGCGGCCCGCGCTCGAACCACGCAGCGGCGCCAACATGGCAGCCTATACGGCGGCGAAAGCCGGCGTGGCCGCCCTGACGATGGCGCTCGCGGAAGAAGTCGCCGCGCAAGATATTCTCGTCAACGCCGTTGCGCCGTCGATCATGGACACGCTCGCAAACCGGCAGGCCATACCCAAAGCCGACTTTGCCAAGTGGCCGAAGGTGGACGAGGTTGCGGCGACGATCCTCTTTCTCGCCTCGCCGGAAAATACGGTCACGCGCGGCGCCATCGTGCCCGTCTACGGCAAGTCGTAGTGGGCATCACGTTTTGCGCACGACGATTTGGTTCCGGTGTGCGGCGAGTCACCGCAGTACGTGTGCCATTACGCGCAAAAACCATATTCATGAATGCAGGTTCATGAAGTTAATGGCGCTTATTTCCGAACGTTCCGTCCGCTCGCGCGTTACTCCGGATCGAAGGGGGAACTTTCTGGAGGATCGCAATGCGTAAATCACTTCTCGCGCTGGCGACCGCGACCGCTCTCGCCACGATCGGCTCGGCCCAGGCCGCTCCGCTCAGCGGCGATGGCATTCGCGCCGCAATCGACGCGACCAGCCCGATCGAGAAGGCTCAGGTCTTCGTCTATGAGGGCAATCGCTACTGCTTCTACTTCAATGGCTGGCATGGGCCCGGCTGGTATCGTTGTGGCTTCGCCTGGCGGCGTGGCTTCGGCTGGGGCGGCGTCTATGGCTGGCATGGCTGGTCGAACCCCGCATGGGAGCGGCGGCATCGGCATGGCAATATCGAACGCCATGACGGCCGACGCGGTGACATCGAGCACCGCGACCGCATCCGCAGCGGCAGCAATGTCGAGACACGCGGACGCGTGACGACACGCAGCCGTTCGCAGTCGTTCCAGGGCAACACGCGCACCCATGTGGGGGGCGAGATGCGCGGCACGACGGGCATGGGTAGCCATTCGAGCGGCCCGGCGATCAAGAGCGGCGGCGGTGCGAAGATGAATGTGGCCCCCGGCGGCGGTGCCAAGGCCGGCGGCGGTGCCCGCGGCTTCGGAGAGAAGCGCTAACGCCTGTTGCGTGACAAGCAAGAGAGGCCGCCCGCAAGGGCGGCCTCTTTTTTATTGCGCCGAGCGTGAATGCCGTTCGCGATTATCGCACGCCGTGGGTTTTCAGCGCGCTGCCGATCTCGTCGAGGATCACCGGATCGTCGATCGTCGCCGGCATGTTGAAGGGTTCGTGATCGGCGATCTTCTTCATCGTGCCGCGTAGGATCTTGCCCGAGCGCGTCTTCGGCAGACGCGGCACCGTGATGGCGATCTTGAACGCCGCGACCGGTCCGATCTTCTCGCGCACGAGCGCCACGATCTCCTTCTCGATCTCGTCATGCGGCCGGTTGACGCCCGCTTTCAGAACGACGAAGCCGCACGGCACCTCGCCTTTCAGGTCGTCCTTGACGCCGATCACCGCGCATTCGGCCACATCCTGATGGCTCGACAGCACCTCCTCCATGCCGCCGGTCGAGAGGCGATGCCCGGCGACATTGATGATGTCGTCGGTGCGACCCATGACATAGACGTAGCCATCCTCGTCGCGGAAACCGGCGTCGGCCGTCGTGTAATAGCCCGGGAAATGCGCGAGATAGCTTTCCCTGAAACGCTCGTCCTGCTGCCACAGCGTCGGGAAACACGACGGTGGCAGCGGCAGCTTCACCGCAATGGCGCCGGTCTTGTTGGCCGGCAATTTCTTTCCGCCCTCGTCGAGAATGTCGATCTCGTAACCCGGCATCGGCACGGTGGCCGAACCGTGCTTTACCGGCAGCAATCCGAGACCCACCGGGTTGCCGGCAATGCACCAGCCGGTTTCCGTCTGCCACCAGTGATCGACCACCGGCACCTTCAGCACCGTTTCCGCCCATTTCACTGTATCGGGATCGGCACGCTCGCCGGCGAGAAACAGCGTGCGGAATTTCGACAGGTCGTATTGCGCGAGCAGCTTCGCGTTCGGGTCCTCCTTCTTGATCGCGCGAAAGGCCGTCGGCGCCGTAAACAGCGCGACCGCGCCATGCTCGGACGCGACGCGCCAGAAAGCGCCGGCATCGGGGGTGCCGACTGGCTTGCCCTCGTAGAGGATCGACGTGCAGCCGTGAAAGAGCGGCGCATAAACAATGTACGAATGTCCGACAACCCAGCCGACATCCGACGCCGACCACCAGACTTCGCCCGGCTCGACGCCATAGAGATACTTCATCGACCATTTCAGCGCGACCAGGTGGCCGCCATTGTCGCGCACGACGCCTTTCGGAATGCCCGTCGTTCCTGACGTGTAGAGAATGTAGAGCGGATCGGTCGCAAGCACGGGCACGCAGTCGGCACTCTTCTTCGCTTTGATTGCAGCCTCGCGCAAAGCCGCCCAATCCTGATCGCGTCCGGACTTCAGCTCGCACGTTTCCTGCGGCCGCTGCAGGATGATGCAGCTCTGCGGCTTGAACTTCGCGAGATCGATCGCGGCATCGAGCAGCGGCTTGTATTTGACGATGCGGCCCGGCTCGATGCCGCAGCTTGCGGACAGCACGACCTTCGGCTTGGCATCGTCGATGCGGGTCGCAAGCTCCTTCGCGGCGAAGCCGCCGAAGACGACTGAATGAATGGCCCCGATGCGCGCGCAGGCGAGCATGCCGATCAGCGCCTCCGGCACCATCGGCATGTAGAGGATGACGCGATCGCCCTTGACGACGCCCTGGTCGGCCAGGATCGCCGCAAGTGTCCTCACCTCGGCGAGTAGCTCGTCGTAGCTGATCTTGCGCTTCACGCCGGTGACCGGAGAATCGTAGATGACCGCAATCTGCCCGCCCCGGCCGGCCTTCACATGCCGGTCGACGGCGTTCCAGCAGGTGTTGCAGACGGCGCCGGCGAACCAGCGGCCATAGATGCCCGCGTCGGGATCGAAGACCTTCTTCGCCGGCTCGATCCAGTCGATGTCCTGCGCGGCAGCGCCCCAGAATTCCTGTGGGTCGCGCTCCCATTGCGCGTAGATTTCGCGGTAGCGGCTCGATCGAGCATCCATGAACGTCCTCCCGCAGGTCGCGTGGCCGCGCCCCTTGCCTTTTGCTGCAATTGTCCTCCCGCGACCGCTTTTTGCAAGCGGCGCACGCATGGCCCCATTCCGCAAATAACTCTGGCGGCGGCAAGCAGGCTGGGCTTTGATCCGCCGCAATTTCACCCCCCCGCCGGGCCCCCTCGTGTACCCCATCATCACCGAACCGCTTTTCTACGTATTCGCCATTCCTGCCGTCATCATCCTCGGCCTCTCCAAGGGGGGCTTTGCCGGAGTCGGCACGGCCTCGACGCCGATGCTCGCGCTCTACCTGCCGCCGCTGGAAGCGGCGGCGCTCATCCTGCCGGTGCTGATCACGCAGGATGCGATCTCGGTCTGGTGGTACCGGCACGATTGGGACCGCTGGAATCTGAAGGTCATGCTGCCCGGCGCCTTCATCGGCATGGGCCTCGCATGGCTGCTGGCGGCGCATATCACCGAGAATGACGTTCGCCTGATCGTCGGCGTGATCGGCGTGACATTCTGCATCCACGCTTTCCTCAAGCGCGCCGAAATCGCTCCGCACGCGAAAACCGCCGTGAGTGGTGCGTTCTGGGGTGGCGTGTCGGGATTCACATCCTTCATGTCGCAGGCTGGCGGACCGCCCTTTCAGGTGCACGTCCTGCCGCAACGCCTGCCCAAGCTCACTCTTGTCGGAACGACGACGATTTTCTTTGCCATCGTGAATTTCCTCAAGATCGTTCCCTATTTCGCGCTCGGGCAATTCTCGACCAAGAATTTCACGACCTCGCTGCTTCTGCTGCCGGTCGCCATCGGCGCGAACTTCCTCGGCATCTGGCTCGTGCGCCGCACGCCGACCGGGCTGTTCTACAAGATCGCCTATGTGCTCGTTTTTCTCATCTCGATCGCCTTGCTCTGGCGCGGCGTGAAAAGCCTCTTTTGACCGTCGCGCTGCGCGGCGCCGAAGACTGATTGATCGATCCGGCCGGTCTGACTAACCTCTCTGAAAAATGAGGGGAAACGACCAATGGCGAAAACGCCGTACGACACTGACCTTGATCGCAATCAAGCCAATTTCCAGCCGCTGACGCCGCTTACGTTCCTGCAGCGCGCTGCGGAAACCTTTCCGGACCATACGGCAATCATTCACGGCCCGCTGCGGCGCAGCTATCGCGACTTCTACGCGCGAGCGCGCAAGCTTGCCTCGGTGCTGGTGAAAAACGGCATCAAGCGCGGCGATACCGTTTCGGTCGTGCTCGCCAATGCGCCGGCGATGCTCGAAGTCCATTACGGGGTGCCGATGACGGGCGCCGTGCTCAACACGATCAACACACGTCTCGATGCCGCGGTGAATGCGTTCACGCTCGATCATGCGGAAACGAAGATTCTGATTGTCGACCGCGAATTCTCCAGGGTGATGAAGGACGCGCTTGCGCAGTGCAAGGCGAAGCCGCTCGTCATCGACTACGACGATCCGGAATATTCCGGCGCGGGCGAGCGCATCGGCACCATCGAATACGAGGATTTCATCAAGGACGGCGACCCGGATTTCGGCTGGCGCATGCCGGACGACGAATGGGACGCGATCTCGCTGAATTACACCTCAGGTACGACCGGGGATCCGAAAGGCGTCGTCTATCACCATCGTGGCGCCTCGCTCCTTGCGGTCGGCAACGTCGTCACCTGCAGCATGGCGAAACATCCGGTCTACCTCTGGACGCTGCCGATGTTTCATTGCAACGGCTGGTGCTTCCCGTGGTCGATCTCGGTCGTTGCCGGGACGCATGTCTGCCTGCGCGCGGTGCGCGCGCAGGCCATGTACGATGCCATCGCCAATCACAAGGTGACGCATATGTGCGGCGCGCCCATCGTGATGGCCACGCTGCTCAACGCTCCCGCCAACGAAAAGAAGCCGCTGCCGCATGTCGTCGAGTTTTTTACCGCCGCCGCCCCGCCACCGGAGGCCGTGCTTGCGGCGATGAAACAGGCTGGCTTCAGCGTCACCCATCTTTACGGCCTGACCGAAAGCTACGGCCCCGCCGTCGTCAACGACTGGCACGGCGAATGGAACGCGCTGTCCCTTCCCGACCAAGCGAAGAAGAAGGCGCGTCAGGGCGTGCGTTATGGCGCGCTCGAAGCGCTCGACGTGCTTGACCCCGACACGATGAAGGCCGTTCCACGCGATGGCGCCACGCTCGGCGAAGTGATGATGCGCGGCAATGTCGTGATGAAAGGCTATCTCAAGAACAAATCCGCAAGCGACAAAGCCTTTGCTGGCGGCTGGTTCCACACCGGCGATCTCGGCGTGATGCATCCGGACGGCTATATCCAGCTCAAGGACCGCTCCAAGGACATCATCATTTCCGGCGGCGAGAACATCTCCTCGATTGAAGTGGAAGATGCGCTCTACAAGCACCCTGCGGTACAGGCCGCCGCGGTCGTCGCCAAGCCCGACGACAAATGGGGCGAAACGCCTTGCGCATTCGTCGAGTTGAAGCCGGGACAAAGCGCGACAAGCGACGACCTGGTCAAATGGTGCCGCGACCATCTCGCGCATTACAAATGCCCACGCACCATCGTCTTCACCGAATTGCCAAAGACGAGCACCGGAAAAATCCAGAAATTCAAGCTGCGCGAAATGGCAAAGAACGCCTGAGTTCCCGTCCAAAAAAGCCGATTGTCAGCGCCGCCAATTTTGCCGCATGGTGGCCCGTCTGAGGGGTTGGGGATCAGGGGATGGCCGTCGCCACGGCGGGCGGGCTTCATCATGTGAGCGGGTTGCGCGCAGCGCAGCTTGCGCTATCGATGCTTGCCGACCCGATCAAATGCATCGAGGGTGCCTACCGCAGATACGGAAGCGCCATCGCCATCGACACGATGCTGCGGCCGCCGGACCGGCGCACGCGCGCGGTCCTGCTGGTCGGCCCGCAATACAACCGCCACGTTTTCACCAACGAGGACGCCTTCAGGCCGTTGGGCCTGTTCGCCGCGCCGGCACCAAAGGGATCGGCGCACGCCAACTTACAACGAGGCTTCCTCACCACGCATGGCGCCGAACACGACACCGTGGCGAAGGCGGCAGCGCCGCATCTCGCACGCCGCCGCGTCGAAAGCTATTTCGACGCCAACATCTCCGTCTCCCCGCCCAACGGCATCCACAATTCGATCAGCACGCG
>CAZSAW010000101.1:0-1937 GCA_964604745.1 uncultured Hyphomicrobiales bacterium | reverse complement strand
AGGCCGAAGACGCCGAAGCTCCCGGCATCGACGGCGCCGTTCGCCATGATGTCGACGCTGCTGTTCTCGCCGAGGGTCAGCCCGAAGATTCCGAAGTCTCCGGCCCGCACGCTACCGCCCGTCGTGATCGAGAGCGCGCTGTTGTCGTCGAGCGTCTGGCCGAAAACGCCGATGAAGCCCGGAATGGTGCCGAAGGCGTTCGCGCTTCCGTTGTTGTTGCCGGCGTTGCTGTTGCCGTTGTTGCTGCTGCCGTTCAGGCTGCCGTTGAAGGCCCCGGCATTGCTGTTGCCGTTATTGTCGCCGGTGTTGAAGCTGCCGTTGAACGCCCCGGCGTTCCCGCTGCCGTTGTTGTCGCCGACATTGAAGCTGCCGTTGAAGGCGCCGGCGTTATTGTCGCCATTGCCGGTCCCGGTGTTTTCGAAACCGTTGAAGGCGCCGGCGTTGCCCGTTCCGCCGTTGAACGCGCCGCTTGCGTCAACCACGGGCGGGCTGATGTCGGCGGGATTGATGCGAGGCGAACCCGGATCGCCGGCGTCGACATTCCCGCTGACGTTCAGCGTGACGCTGCTTCCTGGGCCCGTGCTCTGACCGAAGACGCCGATGAACCCGGACGTGACGTTTGCCGTCTGGCTGACGTCGACGGGGCTTGCCGTGCCGCTCGTCGCGGCAAGGATGCCGAAGAGGTCCGCGTCGAGATTGCCACTGCTCTGAAGGTCGACCGCGCTGTTGTCACCCGACGTGTCGAGGAAGATCGCGATTCCGTTCGTTGTAGAGAGCGGGGCCGAGATGTCGTCGGGATTGTTGATCGAGATCGGATCGTTGTTGGCGCTGGTGTGCTCCTCGATCGGGGATTGCGCGGTCGCCGCCGAGGCGCCCATGCCGATCGCAGCGGCCGCGCTCAGGACCGCGAGGCGCGAAAGCCACCGACCTTGGACGCCGGACTTCCCGGCCCAAACATCTCCGAGTTCTCTCATTACGCGCCCTTGCCTACTCAAGCCCCCGGCGTGCCGTCCCGGATACGCGGCGGCGGCCCGACCCCCACAGCGCGGCACTGACGTCCGCTTCCTCGAAGGGTATTGGCTAACCTTCCGGGCGGCCAGCAGAAGCCGCGCAAGAAGCGGTGTTTTCCCCCGGGTTGTGGCATATCCGCGACACAAATGGGGCGAGTGACGCGTCACTGCTGCACGGGGTGCGCCGGCGGATTAACCTTACAAATCGGTATACTTGCGCGGCGCCGGGCTATGGTGAGGTAGCCTATCCTTTTGTGGTAACAGGCAAATCGTCGCGCTCATCTGGAGATCGCGGGCCCGCTCGGCAAGCTCGGCCGCCGCTGAAGTAGTGTACATCCCCTAGGCAAGTTGACATAAATGATGCAACAATCCGGCTCATTCTGGACTTGCGGCGGACGAGGGAGGCGGACCGGAAACTCGGCCATGGGGATTTGGTAATGAGTATCTCGGACCGGGCGACCTTCGCGCGCCCCGCGACGACACAAGCGGCTTTCGTTCAATCAACCGGAAGTCTTGGAAAGACCTATCGCCGCAAGGAGAAGTCGAGGGCGGCCGTCGGCGCCCCTCGCCGGATCCTGCTGATCGATTCCAGCCTTATGACGCGGGAATGCCTGGCTTACGCGTTCGAGGCGCGGGTCAAGGATTTCAGCATCGAGGCCGTCGCTCGGCTAGAGGACGCGCAGATGCAGGATCCGGAAGGGATTCTGCTCGACATCAAGGCGGCGATGGCCAGCGATCCGGCAATCCTCGAGCACATCGCGGTTATCCGCGAGCGCTACGCCAACGCGCGGATCATCATCCTTTCGGATCTTGTCGAAGCGCCGGCGGCACTCGCCGCCATCCGCAACAAGCTCGACGGCTACGTGCCGACGTCCCTCTCTTTTGATCTGCTCGTGGCCGCCCTGCGCCTTGTCCTTGCGGGCGGCG
>CAZSAW010000100.1:0-3862 GCA_964604745.1 uncultured Hyphomicrobiales bacterium | reverse complement strand
GGCCTGCGGCGCGGGCGCCTGCCCGGGAGGCGGAGGTGGCGCGGGCCACGCCGGAGCTGCCGCCTGAGCATGGGCCGCGCTCGCCGCGCCGGCAAGCGCGGCAGCAAGCACAAGGGTGCGGACCGAAATCATCGCATTCGTCTCCCCGGCCGAACTGATTTCAGGATTGTGGGCCCTCAGTAACGGGCCAAATCCGGCGATAGCACGGCGATACGGCTTCTTTGTTGCCATTATAGCCGCCGCGCGGGCTCCTGTGGCAGAGATTATCCGTTTCGTCACGCAGGATGCGACCTTTCGCCATGGCCCGCTACGATTTTCGTGCGCCCCGCCTCTTCGTCGAGGCCCCGCTCGCGGCCGGCGAGACTGTCGCGCTCGATGCGGCGCAAGCGAATTACCTGCGCAACGTGCTGCGATTGTCCGAAGGGGAGCACGTTCTTGTTTTCAATGGCCGGGACGGGGAGTGGCGCGCGGCGCTGCGCGGCGCGAAAAAGTCCGTCGCCGTCGAGATCGAGGAACGGACCCGCGCGCAGGAGGCAGCGCCCGATCTGCACTATCTCTTCGCCCCGCTCAAACACGCGCGGCTCGATTACATGATTCAGAAGGCGGTGGAACTCGGGGTGTCGCGCCTGCAACCCGTGATGACGCGGCATGTGCAGGTCGCGCGCGTCAATCTCGATCGCATGCGCGCGAACGCCATCGAGGCGGCGGAACAATGCGGCATTCTCACGATTCCCGAAATCGCGGAGCCGCTGACGCTCGACAGGGCGCTTGCCGCCATGGCCGCGCCGCGCGCACTCGTATTCTGCGACGAGGACGCCGAACAGCACGATCCGGTCGCGGCATTGTCCGGGCTGAAGGGCCGGAGCGGCGGCGTCGCCGTGCTGATCGGGCCGGAGGGCGGCTTTGCCGAAGACGAGCGAGGAACTTTGCTGCGCCGGCCGCATGTCGTGCGGTTCGCACTCGGGCCGCGCATCCTGCGCGCCGACACCGCGGCGGTTGCCGCGCTGACGCTGGTGCAGGCCGTGCTCGGCGACTGGCGCTAGCGCGGACGGCGTTCGACGAAGACGGTGCCGATGAACGACATCACGCGCTCGCCGTGCTGGTTCGCGCCGGTGTTGAACGAGGTCATCAGCCCCCATTCGGGCCGGCTGTTCGAGAGCCGCGCCGCGACCACCTCGCTCGCATAACTGACGACATCGCCGACATAGACGGGCTTCAGCCATTTCAGCTCGCGGAAGCCGGGCGAGGGGCCAAGCCGCGCGACTGGTTCGCCGCGCGCGCGGCGCGCCTCGTCATCGCGGATGTAACGCGCGGCCATCAACTGCATCCAGATCGCGGCGGTGTGCCATCCCGACGCGCAGAGGGCGCCGAAATGCGAACGCGCGGCGGCATCCTCGTCAACGTGAAAGGCCTGCGGATCGTAGAGCGCGGCGAAGGCCTTGATCTCGTCGGCGGTGAATGTGTGCGAGCCAAGCTCGTACCGGTCGCCGACCTGCACGTCCTCGAAATATTTCATGATGCGGCCGCTCCGCCGCGGCGGCCGAGCATCAGCGGCGCGGTCAGAGTCATCACCGCTTCACCCCTGGCATTGCGCAGTTCGAACAGGAAATTGACCAGTCCCATGTCCGGCCGGCTGCGCGAGACGCGCGCGCCCTGCACCGTCGCGCGGAGGGTGAGCGGATCGTCGGGACGCAGCGGCTGCAACCATTTCACTTCGTCGACGCCGCCCGCGCCCATCGAGCTTGAATCGAGCAGGAAGCCGTCGGCCATCATGCGCATCATGATGCAGCAGCCTTGCCATCCCGACGCGGAGAGCCCGCCGAGCATGCTGTCGCGGCCGGCCTGTTCGTCGAGATGCATCGGCTGCGGATCGTATTCGGCGGCGAACGCGACGATCTCCTGGCGCGTCAGCACGCGCGGCCCGTATTCGGCGACATGGCCGGCCGGGAAGTCCTCGAAATAGTATTTCGGCATGGCAGACCTCGCGCGCCGCGCCGTCAGGTGGCGAAGCGGAAATGCATCACGTCGCCGTCGGCGACGACATAGTCCTTGCCTTCGAGCCGCAGCTTGCCCGCGTCGCGCGCGCCGGCTTCGCCCCCAAGCGAGACGTAATCATCGTAGGCGATGGTCTCGGAGCGGATGAAGCCGCGTTCGAAGTCGGTGTGGATCACGCCGGCGGCCTGCGGCGCGCGCGTGCCCTTGGTGATGGTCCAGGCGCGCGCTTCCTTCGGCCCGACGGTGAAATAGGTGACGAGGTGCAGAAGGTCGTAGCCGGCGCGGATCAGCCGATCGAGGCCGGCTTCCTTCAGCCCGACGGCGTCGAGATAGTCCTTGCGCTCCTCGCGCGAGAGCACGGCGATCTCGGATTCGATCTTGGCAGAAATGACGACGGCGACCGCGCCTTCCTCCTTGGCGCGCGCCTCCACCTTTTTCGAGAAGGCGTTGCCGCTGGCCGCCGAGGCTTCCTCGACGTTGCACACATAAAGTACAGGCTTGGCGGTGAGGAGCCCGAGCATGGCGAAGGCCTTTTCCTCTTCCGCCTTGCGCTCGACCAGCCGCGCCGGCTTGCCCTCGCGCAGCAGCACGAGCGCGCGGCTGACGAGATCGAGCGTTTCCTTCGCCTCCTTGTCGCCGCCGCGCGCCTTCTTCTCCAGCGCATCGACACGTTTCTCGAGGCTCTCCAGATCGGCCAGCATCAATTCCGTTTCGATCGTCTCGATGTCGGCGACCGGATCGATGCGTCCCTCGACATGCGTGACGTCGGAATCCTCGAAGCAGCGCACGACGTGCACGATGGCGTCAACCTCGCGGATATTGGCGAGGAACTGGTTGCCGAGGCCTTCGCCCTTGGAGGCACCGCGCACCAGTCCGGCGATATCGACGAAGGTGAGCCGCGTCGGAATGATCTGCGCGGACTTTGCGAGCGAGGCGAGCTTTTCCAGCCGCGGATCGGGCACGGCGACTTCACCGACATTCGGCTCGATGGTGCAGAACGGATAATTCGCCGCCTGCGCCGCGGCCGTTTCCGTCAGCGCGTTGAAGAGCGTCGACTTGCCGACATTCGGCAAACCGACGATGCCGCATTTGAAACCCATCTTTAAATCCCGTCTGGCGTCATGCGCGGGCGCAACCCGCGCATCCATTTTTTCCTGAAGAAATCGCCGGATCGCGTCTGGCTATGACGCCTATTCGCGTTTCACGTCCTGCTTCTCGTCCGCCTTGTCGCTCACGCCGAACCCCTTGGCATCCATGCCGAGATGCACCTTGTTCTGGAAGCTCGCGTCCTCGCCGCGCGCAAGCAACTCCGCATGATCGGCGATGAGCGAGCACAATTCCTCGACCCAGGGGCGCTCGCTCTTGGCGAAATCCGAGAGGACATAGCGGTGCACCAGTTCCTTCATGCCCGGATGGCCGATGCCGATGCGCGCGCGGCGATAGTCGTTGCCGAGATGCGCGCTGATCGAGCGCAAGCCGTTATGCCCGGCATTGCCTCCGCCGGTCTTGATGCGCAGCTTGCCGGGTTGCAGATCGAGCTCGTCGTGAAAGACCACGATGTCGGAGAGCGCGATCTTGAAGAAATGCGCCGCCTCTTCGACCGCGCGGCCGGATTCGTTCATGAAAGTCCCCGGCAGCAGGAGGAGAACACGCGCCGTCCCGAGCGCGCCTTCGGTCGCCACGCCCTGAAAGCGGCGACGCCACGGCGGGAAGCCGTGGCGTCTGGCGATGGCGTCGACCGCCATGAAGCCGATGTTGTGGCGGTTGCCGGCGTGGCTCGCCCCCGGATTGCCAAGGCCGACGAAAAGCTTCATGGCCCGCAATCCGTGGAGATGCGTCACTTCTTCTCGGCAGCGGCCCCGGCGGC
>CAZSAW010000099.1:0-17314 GCA_964604745.1 uncultured Hyphomicrobiales bacterium | reverse complement strand
GATGATGCGCACCGTGAACTTGTCGGCGTGCTGCATCTCCTCGATCGATTCCTCGCGCCATTTCTTGGCGAGATCCTTGTATCCCCAATTGTCGAGCAGCCGGTAATGCAGCCAATACTGGCTGACCGCCGTAAGCTCGCTGCGCAGACCCTTGTTGAGATACTCGATGACCTTGGCGTCGCCCTTCATGCGCGGCTCCCTGTTGAGATTTGAATTGGATCATCTCCAAACAGGCCGCAGGGCGCAAGCACCCGCGTCGCAGACGTGGATTGCGTCAGATTTTCAGAGCGGGCGGCCGGTATGCGGGCAGATCTGGCAGCCGACCGGGCAGCCGCCGAGCGCCTCGTCCATGATGCGCTTCACCGTGCGGGCGCAGCGGCCGCATTGCGGGCTGCAGCCAAGGCAGCGATAGACTTGGCCGGGCGTGCGCGCTTCGCCGCCGTTGCAGGCGGTGCGCACGTCACCGTCGCTGAGCACGTTGCAGGAACAGACGATCATGGAAGGCCGGCGAAACTTCTGCTTTGGCGCGGGCAAGCCCGCTTTCGTTTGTTGGCTACCCGTTAGCGGATGGCCCGGCCTTGCGCAAAATCAAAATACCGAAATTACACGTTCTCTAAAGTGCAGATTAGGCCGGCTCTAAACTGCGCGGCCGGCCCACTTCACAGGCGCGAAAGCGCCCCGGCGCGTCATTTCTTGACGCATTTGGTGATGCGGCGAATGCCGGCGGAATCGTTGCCGCCGGTGATCTGTTTCATCTGGCCCTTCGGGCAGGAGCCATCGTCGACGAACACGGTCACGCCCTTGCGGATCGAGCCGGCGGGCGGCTCGCTCGTGAGCACCGTGCCGGACGCGATCCCGCCGCTGCGGCCACCGCCGCCGGCGGCAAGCGCACCATCGCAAATCGCAAGAATAGCGAAGACCACCGCGACCAGTCTGACCATCATGTGCCCCTTGGCGCGCGCGAAGCTGCGCGGCGCTTGTTTCCTTCAGCGTCTTATCAGATTACGCCGCCGCCTGGCTCAGCGCCTCGACGATCTCGTCGACCACTTCTTCGACGAGATGCTGGTCATCGCCCTCGCCCATGACGCGGATCACCGGCTCGGTGCCGGAGGGACGGATGACAAGACGGCCGCGGCCGTCGAGCCGCTGCTGCGCGCCAGTGATGACCGACTTCACATTGGCGTCGTCGAGCGGCTTGCCCTTCTTGTAGCGCACGTTCTTCAGCACCTGCGGCAGCGGCTCGAATTGATGGCACACCGCCGACACCGGCTGGCCGCGGCGCTTGACCACCGCGAGCACCTGCAGCGCAGCGACGAGGCCGTCGCCGGTCGTCGCGTAATCGGAGAGAATGATGTGGCCGGACGGCTCGCCGCCGAGATTGTAGCCCTGCTCGCGCATCTGCTCGAGCACGTAGCGGTCGCCGACCGGCGTGCGCAGGAGCGACAAGCCATGCGCGGCGAGATGCCGCTCAAGGCCGAGATTGGACATCACCGTCGCGACGACGCCCGGCTTGGTCAGGCGCCCGTCTTCCTTCCAGCTCGAAGCGATGACGGCGAGCAGCTGGTCGCCGTCGACGAGATGCCCGCGCTCGTCGGAAATCACCACGCGATCGGCATCGCCGTCGAGCGCGATGCCGACATCGGCGCGCACCTCGCGCACTTTCGCGCACAGGGCGCGAGTGTCGGTCGAGCCGCATTCCTTGTTGATGTTGAGGCCGTTCGGCTCGACGCCGACGGCGATCACCTCGGCGCCCAATTCCCACAACGCGTCGGGCGCGACCTTATAGGCCGCGCCGTTGGCGCAATCGACGACGACGCGCAGCCCTTCGAGCGAGAGATTGCGCGGCAGCGTGCGCTTGGCGAATTCGATGTAGCGGTCATGCACGCCGTCGATGCGGCGCGCGCGCCCGAGATCGGGCGACTTGGCGAGATGCTTGGCCAGATCGCTGTCGATCAGCCGCTCGATCTCGCGCTCGACGTCGTCGGAGAGCTTGTAGCCGTCCGGTCCAAACAGCTTGATGCCGTTGTCGTCGTAGAGATTGTGCGAGGCGGAGATCATCACGCCGAGATCGGCGCGCATCGAGCGCGCGAGCATGGCGACCGCCGGCGTCGGCATCGGACCGAGCAGGAGGACATCCATGCCGACCGACGTGAAGCCGGCGACCAATGCGGTCTCGATCATGTAGCCGGAGAGGCGCGTGTCCTTGCCGATGACCACGCGATGGCGGTGCTCGCCGCGCTGGAAGATGATGCCGGCCGCCTGCCCGACCTTGAGCGCGAGTTCCGGCGTGATCGTTCCGTTCGCACGGCCGCGAATTCCGTCGGTCCCGAAATACTTGCGCGGCATCGCCGTTTCCCCCGCCCCGTTCACGAGGCGAACACCTGAACTCAAAGCCACACTACCCCCAAACCGGTGAAAGCCACGCTAATCCCGATGCTGCGACGGATATGCCCCTGGCAGGGGCCATCATCCCCGATCGGGACGGAAACCGCTATAGTTAATGCATTGGATGGTGAAGCGGAAACCGCCGGCTTTTTGAGCCGGCGGTCTATGATTTATTTCTTCACTTTGTCCTGTTTGTCCTGCCGCGTGGGCGGAGGCTGCGTCACATTGACAGGGTCGGAGGCGGGAAAGCTTTCCTCAAGCCCTCGTTCCAACGCCTCGTCCAGGCGTTCCTTTTCTTCCTGTTTCTTTTCCCGGTCCAGGTCGCGCGGCCGGTCGGCGTCAACGATGCCCATTATCTTCTCCGGGTTGCACAAATGGAAAATAACGCGGCATTGGGCCGGGAAGTTCCCGCCCTCTTTCTGCACCGCCGCCTCCTGTGCTACCGCAGCCGCGCCCCATCGCTTCTGAACGAGCACTCACCATGACCGTCTTTACCTGCATCGACGACCTGCGCGAACGCGCCCGCCGCAACGTCCCGCGCGCCTTTTTCGATTATATCGGCGCGGGCTCCTATTCCGAGGAAACATTGCGGGCGAACCGCGAGGATATGGGCCGCATCAAGCTGCGCCAGCGCGTGCTCGTCGATATGTCGAAGCGCGATCTTTCGACGACCATCGTCGGGCAGAAGACCACGCTGCCCTTCGGGCTCGCACCGGTGGCGATGATCGGCATGCAGCACGGCAACGGCGAGATCCGCGCCGCGCAGGCGGCGAACGAGGCCGGCATTCCCTTCACGCTCTCGACCATGTCGCTCAATTCGATCGAGGACATTGCCGAGGCGACCGGCAAGCCGTTCTGGTTCCAGCTCTACGTCATGCGCGACCGCGGCTTCATCAAGGAATTGATCCAGCGCGCCTTCAACGCCAATTGCAGCGCGCTCGTGCTGACCGTCGACCTGCAGGTACTCGGGCAACGCCATTGCGATATCAAGAACGGCCTTTCCGTTCCGCCGCAGATCAAGCTGCACACGCTGCTTGAAATGGCGATGAAGCCCGCCTGGGTCGCGAGCGTCCTGCGCGGCAAGCGCTGGACGTTCGGCAACCTCGCCGGCCACGTCAAAGGCATGGAAAATGTGCGCTCGCTGTCGGCCTGGACGGCGACGCAATTCGATCAGGCGCTGAACTGGAAAGACATCGAGTGGATCAAGAGTCTGTGGCCGCGCAAGCTCATCCTGAAAGGCATTCTCGACAACGATGACGCGCGCCTCGCGGTGAAAGCGGGCGCCGACGCCATCGTCGTCTCCAATCACGGCGGCCGCCAGCTCGACGGCACGACGTCGTCGATCTCGATGCTGCCGAAAATCGCCGATGCGGTCGGGTCCGACATCGAAGTGATGTTCGACGGCGGCATCCGTACCGGCGCCGATCTCGTTCGCGCGATCGCGCTCGGCGCGCGCTGCTGCCTGATCGGCCGCGCCTTCGCCTGGGGCGTCGGCGCCGGCGGACAGCAGGGCGTCGCCACCGCGATCGACATCCTACGCAAGGAGCTCGACACCACGATGGCCCTGTGCGGCGTGAAATCGATCAAGGAGATCACGCGCGACGTTCTGGTGAGCGAGACGATTCCCGGCGCAGGCGATGCGCGCGCGCCGGCGGCGGCGCCACGCATTGCGAGGCCGGCGCCGAAGAAGAAAGCCTGACGCGCGACATGCCGGGCGGATCGAACACGCAGCGTCCCGCGCCGGCGCAGCGCGCGGACTTTCCCTTCTTCCGCGAGATAACGACGCGCTGGATGGACAACGACCCTTACGGTCACATCAACAACGTCATCTATTATTCGTTCTTCGACACGGTGGTGAACCGCTTCCTGATCGACAGCGGCGTGCTCGACATCACGGCGAGCCCGGTGATCGGTCTCGTGGTCGAATCGCAATGCCGCTATTTCGGCGCCATGGCCTATCCCGACATCGTGCATGCCGGCTTGCGCGTCGCCCATGTCGGCAACAGCAGCGTACGCTACGAGATCGGCCTTTTCCGCAACGACGGGAATGCAGCCTCCGCGCAGGGGCATTTCGTCCACGTCTATGTGGACCGGATGACGAACAAGCCGGTGCCGCTGCCGGCCGCCTTGCGCGCGGCGCTGGAGGGGCTCGCGCGCTAGCCGCTCACGCCGCCATCACGATTTTTCCATTGGCGGGCCGCGGCTGCCCTGTGATAGCGCAGGGCATGAGACCGGCGTGGCAGATCTGGCGTGACCGGCGCGGACACATTTCGGCGCTGCGCATCATCGCGCTCCTGATTCTCGTCTTTCCGGCGGCGCTAGCGCTCTACACCGCCGCGACCACCGGCCTTGGCGCGCGCCCGCTCAACGATCTCATTCATCGGACCGGCTATTGGGCGCTGATGTTCCTCATCGGCTCGCTCGCGATCACGCCGTTCCGTCATATTGCCGGTTTCGGCAACCTGATCGACGTGCGGCGCATGATCGGCGTCGGCGCCTTCGTCTATGCGGCGACGCATATCAGCCTCTACACGGCCGACCAGATGTTCGATCTCGTCAAGGTCGCGAGCGAGATCGTGCACCGCGTCTATCTCACCATCGGCTTCGTCGCGCTGAGCGGGCTCGCCATTCTCGCCTTAACCTCGACCGATGCGATGGTGAAGCGGCTCGGCGGAATGCGCTGGCGGCGGCTGCATCAGATCGTCTACGTCATTGCGCTGCTCGCGCTCATCCATTTTTTCCAGCAGACCAAGGCTGACGTCACCGTGCCGGTCTTCGTCGCCGGCCTGTTCGGCTGGCTGATGAGCTATCGTTTGATCGCGCGCGTCACCGGCTCGGCGGACTTGCCGACGCTCTGGCTGCTTGCGCTCGCGATTGCGGCGTCGGCGCTCACCTTCGCCGGCGAAGCAATCGGCATCGGCATCGCCTATCGCGTGTCTCCGCTCGCGGTGCTTTCCACCGCCTTCGACTTCGAGGCGCAGATCCGCCCCGGCTGGCTGATCCTCGCTGCGGGCCTCGTCACCGTCGCGATCGATCTCGCGTCGCGCCTGTGGCGCCGCCCTGCGGCCCACGCACGCCGCGTCGCGCAGGCCTGACGGCGGGCGGCTTGTCAAAGCCCCCCGCCCATGTCACCGGCTTGGCCATGAGCTCCGACGTGACGATCGGCGACGGCGGGCGGCTGTCGCCGCACGTCCTGCGCACCGCCATCCTCGGCGAGGTGCATGCGCGGCCCTTCACCGCGCTCGCCACGCCCTCGCGCGTGCTGCATTTTGCCTTCGACACGGCCGGCGCACGCGCGCAGGCCGATCGCACGGCGCTGACGGAATTCTGCCGCAGCCGCGGCCTTCTCGCGCCGAACCCGGCCGACAAGCATCACCGCGTGCCGTTCGGCGGCACGGTGTTGCGCTGGGAGCAGCATTCGGAATTCACCACCTACACCTGGGAGTTTGCCGCCGAAGCGGGCGGCATGCCGTTCCATCCGCCAGCCTCCTCGCTCGCCTCGCCCATGCTGCTCGTGCCGCAACCCGGACCTCTGCTCGCGGCGATCGACCTGCATCTTCTTTCCGAACCAGCCGAGCGCATCGATCCCGAGCGGCTGTTCGATCGTTCGAGCCTCGCGGTTGCCGACAATTCCGACGGCACGGCGCTCTATGCGACGGACTTCAAGCCCGATCCCGCGGGCTTCGTGCGCATCCTCGTCGCCGATCGCGGTCTCGGCGCCGAGCGGGCCGGCGCGCTGGTGCAGCGCGTGATCGAACTCGAAACCTATCGCACGCTGGCGCTGCTCGGCCTGCCCGAAGCGCAGCGGCTGGCGCCGTCGATTTCCCGCATCGAGCAGCGGCTCGTCGAAGTCACCGAGGAGATGCGCAGCGCGCACTCGCTCGCAGACAATCATCATCTGCTCGACGAGCTAACCGCGCTCGCTTCCGAACTCGAAGCCGGCGCGGCCGCGAGCCTGTTCCGCTTCGGCGCAAGCCGCGCCTACGACGAGATCGTGCATCTGCGGCTGCAGACGATCGGCGAGCGAAAGGTCGGCGGCCTGCCGACCTGGTCGTCCTTCCTCGCGCGCCGCATGGCGCCGGCGATGCGTACCTGCGTCACCACCGGCGAGCGGCAGGCGAACCTGTCACGCAAGCTCGCGCGCGCCGCCAATCTCCTGCGCACGCGCGTCGACGTCGCGCTCGAGCAGCAGAACCAGGATCTCCTGAAATCCATGAACGCGCGCACGCGCCTGCAATTGCGCCTGCAGGCGACGGTCGAGGGGCTCTCGGTCGCCGCCATCAGCTATTACGTCGTCGGGCTGTTCGGCTATCTGGCGAAGGGCGCGCATGACGCGGGCGTGATCGCGATCGAGCCATCCTACGTGATCGCCGGATTCGTTCCGGTGGCTGTGCTCGCGATCTGGTTCGTCGTGCGGCGCATCCGCAAGCGGCATTTCGCGAGCGAGGACTGACCGGCCGGACCGCCGGATAACACAGCGAGGGCGTCATGCGCGCGGAGCGTTTTGATTTTCCCAATGCCAAGGGCGAGCGGCTCGCCGCGCTGCTCGATCTTCCCTCCGGCAAGCCCCACGCGTTCGCGCTGTTCGCGCATTGCTTCACCTGCGGCAAGGACAGCCATGCGGCCAAGCGCATCGCCGAACGGCTGACCGCCATCGGCATCGCCGTGCTGCGCTTCGACTTCACCGGCCTCGGATCGAGCGAAGGCGAATTCGCCAATACCACGTTTTCCTCGAACGTCGCCGATCTCGTTGCCGCCGCGGACCATCTGCGCGGCATGTATCAGGCGCCCGCCATCCTGATCGGCCACAGCCTCGGTGGCGCAGCGGTGCTGGCGGCGGCGGCAAAAATTCCCGATGCACGCGCCGTCGTGACGATCGCCGCTCCGAGCGATCCGGCGCATGTCACCGGCCTGTTCGCGCCGCATCTCGACGCCATCCGCACGCAGGGCGAGGTCGAAGTATCGCTCGCCGGCCGGCCCTTCCGCATCCGCCGCGAATTCCTCGACGATGTCGCTGAGCAAAGCCTGATGGCGGCGACGGCCAATCTGCGCAAGGCGCTGCTCGTGTTTCATGCGCCGACCGACGAGATCGTCGGCATCGACAACGCCAGCCGTATCTTCACATCGGCGAAGCATCCGAAAAGCTTCGTCTCGCTCTCCGGCGCCGATCATCTCCTCACCCGGCGAAGCGATGCCTTCTATGTCGCCAACGTGATCGCGGCCTGGGCCGAGCGCTATCTCGACATGACCGACGCTGACGACGACATGCTGCCGGAGGAGGACCGCACCGTGCGCGTCACCGAAACGCGCGCCGGTACCTTCCAGCAATCGATCAGCGTCGGGCCGCACCGCTTTCTCGCCGACGAACCGGTCGCCGTCGGCGGCCTCGATTCGGGGCCCGGCCCTTACGATCTTCTGCTCTCGGCGCTCGGTGCCTGCACGGCGATGACGTTGCGGCTCTATGCCGAACGCAAGAAATTGCCGCTCGAGCGCGTGTCGGTGCAGCTCTCGCACGCCAAGATCCACGCCGCCGATTGCGCCGACTGCGAGACCAAGGACGGCAAGGTCGACCGCATCGATCTCACCATCGATCTGCAGGGGGCGCTCGATGCCGAAGCGCGCGAGCGGTTGCTGGAAATCGCCGACAAGTGCCCGGTGCACCGGACGCTGACGTCGGAGATCAATATCCGCACGCAGCTCGTTCCGGTCGCAGGCTAGGCCGTCGATTGCAGAGCGATGTTTGAAGAGGCGGCGCAGCCGCGCACGCGTCAGTGCAGCTTCGGAACGTCCGTCACGATCGGATCGAACCGGTGGATCACCGACATGCTGACGATATCGTCGGTGAAGCTCTTCGACGCGTCGGTCGAACTGTCGCGGATGTGGCGGTAGTCGAGGCGAACATCGGCCTTGTTGGCGATGACCTTCGTGAACGTGACCGAGGCGCCGGGAATGAAGAGATCGTCGATGCGCCTGCCGCCGCTGAGCGGATCGATCTCGCTCTTGTACAGGCGCCGCGCCAGCGTGAGATTGGCGCCCAACACGAGCCAGTGGGTCGCCGTCCAGTAGGCTTCGCCCTTGCCGCCCCATTCGACATAGGCGCCCGGCTGCAGGTCGCTGATCAGCGGCGAGATGCCGGAGCCCTTGATGTCGCTCCACAGCACCCACGGCGAGAACGCCACCGCGGTCTGCGGCCCGAGCGCATTGGTGAAGCCGATCTTGCCGCGCGCCTCGGCATAGAAGCCGTGCGACGAGGGGAAGAATTCGTCATAGGAGCGATAGGCGCCGCGCAATTCGAGCGCGCGATAGACGACCGGCGTTGCGTTCTCGAACGTCACGCTCGCCGAGGCCTCGCCATAATAGAAGTGGTTGTCGAAATAGGCCGCTGCCGCGCCGAGTGCCGGATGGATGCGCCAGTCGGGATAAAGATCGAATACCGGCCCGCTGCGCACGCCGGCATAGGCATAGTTCAGCTCATCGGCTTCGCCATGCAGGCGACCGAAGGCGAGCGCCGTCGTGCGCCAGCGCACGTCGCCGAAATTGCGCTCGTCGCGCACCGCGACCGAGCCGAAGCCCTGCGCTTCGGCGTTGCGCGGCGGAATGTAATAGGTCGGGTTCGACTCCGACGTGATGCCCCACTCGACGGTGACGAGCGTGATGCCCGGCAGGAAGGCGCGGCGCAGCCGCATGTAATTGGCCTGCGCTTCGACGTTGTCGGGATGATTGAGCAGGATGCGCTCGTAGGTCGCGAGCGCCCAGCGCGCGTAGCCGCTGGCCTCGGCGAGACGTGCGAATTCGAGATTGGCCTGAACGTCGGCCGGATTGCGCATCACGCGGCGATAGGCGAGATCGAGCGGCGATCCGGCCGGCGCTGAATACGCCATCGCGTTGCGGCCATTGTTGACGCCGGTGGTATCCAAGTCCTTCGCCGCTGCCGGCGCGCGGCTCGAATCGGAGAGGATCGACGCCATTGCAACGGCGAACGCCAAAGCCGCTAAGCCGTGTCCGCCGTTGCAAAAGGCCATAATCGAATCCGCCGCCCCAAGTCCGGTAGTGACAAAAATGTATCGGAAGGTGCCGAAGCTCGCCACCGGGAATTGCGCGAAGCGACTCACACCGGATATATGTAACGACAGTTCCGCTGCGCGTGCAGCATCTCGGCAACAGATTTGCCGGAGTCAGGACCAACATGGCCGCGCGACTCGCCGTTTTCACCGTCGCCGCCCTCCTCTGCATGGCGGTCGCCGCGCAAGCAGAGCCGCAGATCGGCGTCGCCGCCGCGGTGAAGAACAGCGTGCAGGGAATCCTCGGCGCCAATACGCGCGCGCTGTCCGTCGGTAGCGGGGTCTTCTCCAACGAGCGCATCCGCACCGGCGATGACGCGACCGCGCAGCTTCTCCTTCTCGACAAGACGACGCTGACGGTCGGGCCGAAGGCCGAGCTTCTGCTCGACCGCTTCGCCTACAATCCCAATCGCGGCGCCGGCGAGGTCGTGCTCGATACCGTGCGCGGCTCGTTCCAGTTCGTCACCGGCTCGCAGGACCCGCGCAAATACACGATCAAGACTCCGTCGGCGACGCTCGGTATCCGCGGCACCATCCTGAAATGGTACATCGTCGACGGTCAGCTCGGCGTGTTCCTAATCAGCGGCGGCATCGACATCACGCTGCCGGGCGGACAAATCATCCATCTCGATCAGCCGGGCACGGGTTACGTCATCAGCAAGAATGGCGTGCAGGGTCCCCTCGCCTACGACACGACGCTGATGAATTTCGTCGGCGACGTGACGACCGACAATCCCAATTTCTCGTTCAGCAACATCGACCAGCTGCACGGCCTCATTCAGCAGCCGCAGGAATGCGACTGCTATTCCAATTACCGCGCCCACGGCGCCCGCTGATTCCGCAAACCGTTCGGAACCTCGCTGCATCGCGGGCGACCCGCCGGAAACACGCCTGCAATCGGCGCACCCGGTCACACGTGGTGCGCCGAAAGAGGCGCTCCGCCGCACATTGTACCGCCAGCGCCGCCTATGCTTTGATCCGCGCCTGGGTAAAGCGCGGGGGCCCTTCATTCCGCAACGCTGATGACCGCGAGACGGACGGGCGGCGGCCCGCGACAGGACAAGCATGGATTGCGCGTCGAGCCCGCTGCTGACGGACCTCTATCAGCTCAATATGATCCAGGCCTATCTGGATGAAGGCGCGACCGGGGAAGCCGTCTTCGAATTCTTCTTCCGCCGCCTGCCGAAGCGGCGCGCCTTCCTTCTCGCCGCGGGGCTCGAACAGGCGCTCGCCTTTCTTGGGGGCCTCAAATTCGGCGCCGACGATCTCGCCTGGCTGAAAAGCACGAACCGCTTCAAGCCGAATTTTTTTGATTATCTGTCGCGGCTGACCTTTACCGGCGACGTCGACGCCATGCCGGAAGGCACCGTCGTCTTCGGCGACGAACCGATCCTGCGCGTCACGGCGCCGTTGCCGCTCGCGCAGCTCGTCGAGACGCGGCTCATCAATATCCTTCATTATCAATCGCTCGTCGCCTCGAAGGCGGCGCGCATGATCATCGCCGCGCCGGGAAAACAGCTCGTGGATTTCGGATTGCGCCGCGCGCATGGCGCCGAGGCCGGATTGATGGCGGCACGCGCGAGCTATGTGGCGGGATTTGCCGGCACCGCGACGCTGCTGGCCGAGCGCCAGTTCGGCATCCCGACCTTCGGCACCATGGCACATTCCTACATCCAGGCGCATGACGACGAAGCGAAGGCGTTCGAGGCCTTCGCGCGCGCGCGGCCTGAACGGCTGACACTTTTGCTCGACACCTACGACACCGAAGCGGCAGCGCGCAAAGTCGTGGCGCTGGCGCCGAAGCTGAATGCCGCCGGCATCGCCATCCGCTCGGTGCGGCTCGACAGCGGCGATCTTCTCCAGTTGTCGCAGAGCGTGCGCGAAATCCTCGACACGGGCGGATTGAAGGACGTTGCGATTCTTGCGAGCGGCGGGCTCGACGAGGACGCGTTGAAACGCCTGGTCGATTCAGGGGCGCCGATCGACGCCTTCGGCGTCGGCACGAGCCTGACGACGTCGTCGGACGTGCCGGCGCTCGACTGCGCCTACAAGCTGCAGGAATATGCCGGCGCCGCGCGGCGCAAGCGCTCGGCCGGCAAGGCGACATGGCCGGGGCGCAAGCAGGTCTGGCGGCGTTACGATGCGACGGGCCGCATGACCGCCGACACCATCGCGCTCGAAACGGACCCTTGCGACGGCGACGCGTTGCTGCGCCCGGCGATGCGCGCCGGCCGCCGCGTTGGCGAGAGCGAAAGCCTCGACGCCATACGGGCGCGCACGGCGCGCAGTCTTGCGCAATTGCCGGACAGCTTGCGCGTGCTGGAGGACGCTATCCCCTATCCCGTCGCAATCGCGCCGTCGCTGCGTGCGCTTGCGAGCGAACTCGACCGCCGCAGCATGGAGACGCCGCCATGATCGATGCCCGGCGCGATGTGCTGCTGGTTGTCGATGTGCAGAACGACTTCTGTCCCAATGGCGCGCTGGCGGTGCCGCGCGGCGACGAGATCGTACCGCTCGTCAATCATCTGGCGACGCACTTCGCGCATGTCGTGCTGACGCAGGACTGGCATCCGCGAGGGCACAATTCCTTCGCCTCGTCGCATGCCGGCAAGAAGCCCTACGACGTGATCACTACGGATTACGGCGAGCAGATCCTGTGGCCGGATCATTGCGTGCAGGGAACGCCGGGCGCGGCCTTTCACAAAGACCTCGCCATCACCCATGCCGAACTGATCCTGCGCAAGGGCTATCACCGCGCGATCGATTCCTATTCCGCGTTCTATGAAAACGACCGCAAGACGCCGACCGGCCTCGCCGGCTATCTGCGTGAACGCGGTTTCACGCGCGTCTTTCTTGCCGGCCTCGCCTTCGATTTCTGCGTACGCTATTCGGCCGATGATGCGGCGCGCGAAGGCTTCGCAGCCGTCGTCATCGAAGACGCCTGCCGGGCGATCGATGTCCGCGGCTCGGTCGCCGATACGCGGCAGTCGCTGACGGCGCTTGGTATCCCGACGGTCGATGCGGCAGCAGTGGCGGGGCGCCGCTGATCCGGTCCCTCACCCCTTTGCACCAGACACAAGCTCGAGCCAGAACACGATCCCGCCGGCGGCGACGGACGCGATCGCCATGCTGCCGACCAGAAGCGCGAACCGCGCGCGGCCGAGCACACCGGCAATCGCGATCTTGCCAAGCGTATTGCTCGCGGCCGCGGCGAGAATGGCCAGCGCGGCGTCGCGCAGAACGAGCTGTTCGGGGACAAGGCGCGAAACCGACACCGTCACCGAATCCATGTCGGCGAGGCCGAGCGTCACCGCCCCTGCGATCAGGCCCGACAGGCCGAACAGCGCGTTGACCTCGCGCGCCAGCAGGATAAGCGCGCCGAGCATCGCGGCGAACCCGATCACCGGCCAGAAGGAAAACGGATTGCTCACGCGAAAGGCGTGGCGGCCGGCCGGCGCGTCCTTCTGCAGAAAAACAAAGAGTACGGCGCAGATCGTCGCCACGATCGTCGCGGCAAGAAGCGGCAGCAGCATCAGCGCCAGCAAGCTCGGTTGCAGCGCCGCGACTACGGCCGTGATGCGCAGAAAGCAGACCGCCGTTGCCGCGCAAACGCCGCCGGCGAGCAGGAGCGCGTGACGCGGGCTTGTCACGACGTGGCGCGCATTGGTGAGCGTGACGGCGGTGGACGAGACGAGACCGCCGATCGCGGCGCCGACCAGCACGCCCTGGCTCGGCCCGAATTGCCTGAGCGCGACATAGCCGAGGAACGACACGCCGGCGAGCACGATGGCGATGGCCCAGACTTCGCGCGGATTGACACCGCCGAACGGACCGACCGGCGTGTCGGGCAGCAGCGGAAGCGCGATCACCGTCATCGCCAGCAGCACGAGCGCGGCGCGCAGCTCCGCCCAGCTCATCCGCCGCACCCAGCTGTGCAGCCGCTCGCGGATCGCAAGGAGCGCGGTCGCAGCGACGGCCGCCGCCGCGGCGATGCGAATGTCCCCGGCGAGCGCGTAAGCCGACAGCGCGAACGTCAGCATTCCGGCGACGGCCGTGGTCGCCGAGAACGTGCCTTCGGCGCGATTTTCCTCGCGGCAGAAGATGGCCAGGGCGCCGCTATACGCGGCAAAGGACAAGCCCAGCAGAACGCCGCCCGCGACCGACGCAGGCCCGCCCATGTTTTGCGCCAGCGCGCCCATCGTGCCGCCCAGGAGCCCGGTGAGCGCGAAGGTGCGAATCCCCGCCGTGCGCTTGCCGGGCTTTTCATCCCGGCTGTGCCAGCCGCGCTCGAGACCGATGAGAAGGCCGATGCCGAGCGCCACGGCAAAACGCGGAAAGAGGTCGTTGATGTCCATGCCGTTCGCCCAGCCGTCAGCATAAGCCTGTTATCGCTCCCCCGCTCCATCCCAATTGACCGAAATCAATGAGCAAAATCGGCACTTTCTCTTTGATGCGCACGACGGGGGCGACGATCGATCAGGCCGGGAATGGTGAATCTCATGCTGTCACGCGCGAAGCCGGAATCGACGCCATCTGTCGTCAAATTGCCGGTGGGCCAGCCGCCGAAAAAGGCGGCGATGCCGCGCGCTCTCATCGCCGCAATTTCCGTCGTCCTGCTTGTTCTGATCGGGATTGGCGCGTGGTGGGGGCTCGGCAGCAGCGCCGCTCCGCGCTACGTCACCGCGCCGCTTGCGACCGGCGCGATCACCCGCTCCGTGACCGCGACCGGCACCGTCAATCCCGAGCTGACGATCATCGTCGGGACCTATGTGTCGGGCGTCATCCAGGAGCTTTATTGCGACTACAATACCGAAGTGAAGAAGGGCCAGATCTGCGCCAAGATCGATCCGCGCCCGTATCAAAGCCAGGTCGACCAGAACAAGGCCAATCTCGCTGTCGCCAAGGCGCAGCTCGAAAAGGATCGCGCGTCGCTCGATTACGCCAAGCTCGCCTTCGACCGCGCCGAACGGCTGGTGCAAAGCAACGCCGTCTCGCGCGATGCTTACGACAACGCCAGAAGCACCTACGAGCAGGCGAAGGCGCAGATCGCGTTCGACGACGCAACGATACAGCAGCGGCAGGCGGCTCTGGATGCCGCACAGGTCAATCTCGATTACACCAACATTATTTCGCCGGTGGATGGCATCGTCGTTTCGCGCAACGTGACCATGGGTCAGACAGTCGCGGCGAGCTTTCAGACGCCGACGCTGTTCCTGATCGCGACCGACCTCACGAGGATGGTGGTCGATACCAACATCAGCGAAAGCGACATCGGCGAGATCCAGAACGGCGACGCCGCGACCTTCACCGTCGACGCCTTCGCCAAACGCACGTTTCCGGGAAAGGTGAGTCAGGTGCGCCAATCGCCGCAGACCGTCCAGAACGTCGTGACCTATGACGTCGTCGTCAGCGTCGACAATACCGATCTGGCCTTGCGGCCGGGCATGACGGCGGCGACCCGCGTCGTCACCGAGGAGCGCGCCAACGTGTTGCGCGTGCCCAATCAGGCGCTGCGCTACACGCCGAGCGGCGCGGATTCGCAGGGCGGCACACAGCCGAAACTCTGGCTGTTGCGCGACGGGCATCCGGTCGACATTCCCGTCACGACCGGCCTCGACGACGACAGCTTCACCGAAATCACAGGCGGTGATGTCAAGGCCGGCGACCTCGTCATTACCGGCGAGCAGCAGAACGCCACGCGCGCCGCCGGCAGCAGCGCACCGCGCCTGCGGTTCTAGTCATGCCGCAAGCCGTCCCCGCCGCGGAGCGGAGCGATCCCGTCATCCGGGTCGAGAATGTCACGCGCGTCTATCATGTCGGCGAGATCGACGTGCACGCGCTCGCCGGCGTTTCGCTGACCGTGAATGCCGGCGAATTCGTCGCCATCATGGGCTCCTCCGGCTCCGGCAAGTCCACGCTGATGTCGATCCTCGGTTGCCTCGACCGGCCGAGCAGCGGCCATTATTTCCTCGAAGGCGTGGACGTGGCGCAATTGGGCGAACCGGACCTCGCCCGGATTCGCTCCGAACGCCTCGGTTTCGTGTTCCAGAGTTTCAATCTGTTGCCGCGCACGAGCGCGGCGGAGAACGTCGCGCTGCCGCTGTTCTACTCGGCCTCCGGCCCGGCCAGCCGCGGCGAGCGGCTCGGGCGCGCGCGCGCCGCGCTGAGCCTGCTCGGCCTTGGCAAGCGCGAACGCAATACGCCGGCACAAATGTCGGGCGGCGAGCAGCAACGCGCCGCGATCGCACGCGCGCTGATCAACTCCCCCGGCCTCCTTCTCGCCGACGAGCCGACCGGCAATCTCGACACCCGCACCTCGCACGACATCATGGCGACGTTGCAAAAGCTCAACCGCGAGCAGCACGTCACCATCATCGTCGTCACGCACGAAAACGACATCGCCGCCTATGCGGATCGCGTCGTGACGATGCGCGACGGCCAGATCATCTCCGACGAGCGCACCCGCAAGGTTACGGCGCTCGCCGCTGGAAGCGAGAGCGCGGCGAAACCGGCTGCGGTGACGGCGTCGACGCAGGCAGCCCTCCCCGCCTCCGGCCGCTGGTGGGGCTTCGGATTGATGATCGCGTCCGCCGCCCTGCAGGCGCTCGCGCTCAAAAAGATGCGGTCGGCCCTGACCATGCTCGGGGTTTTCATCGGCGTCGCCGCGCTCATCGCCATGGTGGCGATCGGACAGGGCGCCAATGAAGCGGTCCGCAAACAGATTGAAAGCCTCGGCACCAATCTCATGGTCGTCGTGCCCGGCGCCACGACATTGGGCGGCGCGCGCGGCGGCTTCGGCAGCGCCTCGACGCTCACCGTGACCGACGCGGAAGCCATCAGGCGCGAGGCGCCAACGGTTGCGAGCGTCAGCTATCTCATCCGGCAATCCGGTCAGGTCCAGTACGCCAACCAGAACTGGACGACGACGATCCAGGGCGTGAGCGCGAATTACCCGCCGATGACCAATTGGCAGATTGCGACCGGCCGCGGCATCTCGCCCGAGGATGACGCCGACGCCGGGCTTGTCGCCGTCCTCGGACAGAGCGCTGCGCGCCAGCTCTTCGGCAGCGACAATCCGGTCGGCGCGCTGATCCAGGTGAAGAACGTGCCGCTTCGCGTCATCGGCACGCTCGCATCCAAGGGCCAGACGCCGTTCGGCATGGATCAAGACGATCTCGTCATGATCCCGTTCACGACGGCGGAGCGCAAGGTGCTCGGCGTCGCCGCGCCGAGCCAGCAACAGGTGCCGATCAACTGGATTTATCCGGCCGCGCCCAATCCCTACAACCTGCAGCGCCGCCTCACCGGCTTCGTCAATCAGATCTACGTGCAGGCGAGCGCGCCGGAAGAAATCCAGCGCACCATCACGCAGGTCTCCGACATTCTCACCCGCCGCCATCGCATCAAGACCGCCGACACCAAGGATTTCTCCGTCCGCAATCTCAGCCAGATCGCGGAAACGGCGGAAAGCTCGAGCCGCATCATGGCCCTTCTGCTCGCAACCGTCGCTTCGATCTCGCTCGTCGTCGGCGGCATCGGCATCATGAACATCCTCCTCGTCTCGGTCACGGAGCGGACGCGCGAGATCGGCCTGCGCATGGCGATCGGCGCGCGGCGGCTGCACGTGCTGATGCAATTCCTTGCCGAAGCGGTGTTCCTGAGCGTCACCGGCGGCATTGCCGGCATCATCATGGGGGTGATCTTTTCCGGCCTGATCTCGCTGATCGCCGGATGGCCCGCGCCGATCGCGCCGGCGGCCATTGCCGGCGGATTTCTTTTTTCCGCCGCGGTCGGAATCTTCTTTGGCTATTACCCGGCGCGCAAGGCCGCCGGTCTGAACCCGATCGAGGCGCTGCGATACGAATGAT
>CAZSAW010000098.1:0-6623 GCA_964604745.1 uncultured Hyphomicrobiales bacterium | reverse complement strand
TGATCGGCTTTCCCGGCACGACCGGCGCCGATTTCATCGACTATATCATTGCCGACCCAATCGTGGTGCCGCCGCAACTCGCGCAATTCTACAGCGAGCGGATTGTGTCGATGCCGGAAACTTTCCAGCCGACCGACGATAAACGTGCGCCGGTGACGAACCCGCCGTCGCGCGCCGCATCGGGCCTGCCGGCAAAGGGATTCGTCTTCTGCTGCTTCAACAACAGCTACAAGATCACGCCGCAGATCTTCGATGTGTGGATGCGGCTGCTGCAACGCGTCGAAGGCAGCGTGCTTTGGACGCTCGCCGCCAGCGAGACGACTGCCGCCAATCTGCGCCGCGAGGCCGGTACGCGGGGCGTCGATCCAGCGCGCATCGTGTTCGCCCCGCGCGCCAGCCACGCCGAATATCTGGCGCGGTACGCGACCGCCGATCTTTTTCTCGATACGCTTCCCTTCAACGCCGGCACGACTGCGAGCGACGCATTGTGGGCTGGCTTGCCGCTTCTCACCTGCTCCGGAGAGGCGTTTGCGTCGCGCATGGCAGCCAGCCTTCTCAGCGCTATCGGTCTGCCCGAGCTCGCGACGAATTCATTGCAGGATTATGAGGAACTCGCGGTCAGGATCGCGAGCGATCCGGCGCTTCACGCCGATATAAAAGCGCGCCTCGCGCGCAATCGCGCGACCTTTCCTCTCTTCAATACTGCACGCTATACGCGCCACCTGGAGCACGCATATACGTCGATGTGCGTACGCGCGCGGCGCGGAGAAGCGCCGGTAAGTTTCGACGTGCCACCGATTTCTTGAGGCTCGCGATGGACATCGGGAACCTCGACGCTACCAGCCTTCTCGATCTCTATCGCCGCGGCGCGCTGTCCCCCGTCGAGGCAACACAAGCGGCATTCGACCGCATCGATCGCTTCGATCCGATCGTCAACGCCTTCGTTCTGAAGGATAGGGAGTCGGCGTTGAACGCGGCACGCGCGTCCGAAGCACGCTGGCGCGGCGGCACGCCGCTGGGCCTTGTCGACGGCGTGCCGGTGACGATCAAGGACAATATCGGCGTCACGGGCTGGCCGATGCGCAAAGGCTCGGTCACGACCGAGACGTCGCCGGTCGCTGACGATGCGCCGGCGGTGGCGCGGCTGCGCGAACATGGCGCCGTCATTCTCGGCAAAACCACCCTGCCCGAATATGGCTGGATCGGCGCATGTCACTCACCGCTGACCGGCGTCACGCGCAATCCTTGGAAGCCCGATCGCACGACCGGCGGCTCGTCGGGCGGCGCCGCAGCGGCGGCCTTGCTCAACATGGGCGCGCTGCATCTCGGCACCGACGGTGCGGGGTCGATCCGCATTCCCGCTGCTTTCACCGGCGTGTTCGGCATCAAGCCGAGCTATGGCCGCGTGGCCGCCTACCCGTCCTCGCCGTTCACCGTGCTGGCGCATCAGGGTCCACTCGCGCGCACTGTGCGCGACGCCGCCCTCATGCTGAGCGTCATTTCGCAGCCCGACGAACGTGACATGACAGCCTGGAATACGCCCGCTCCGGATTTCCGCACCGGTCTCGACGATGGCGTGCGCGGATTGCGCGTCGCTTTCAGTGCGCGGCTTGGTTATGTGCACGAGCTCGCTCCCGACGTTGAGGCGGCGGTGACGCGAGCCGCGCATCGTTTCGCCGAGCTTGGCGCTGCCGTCGAGGACGCCGATCCCGGTTTTGCCGAGCCGATCGAAATCATCCGCACCATCTGGGGCGCAGTCTCGGCAACGATCGTCGATGCGTTGCCCGCACACGAGCAATCGAAGATGGACGAAGGCTTCTTGCGCGTGGCCGCGGACGGACGGCGCTATTCGCTTGCTGATTATCTCGCCGCGTTTCATGCGCGCGGCGAACTGGCGCGGGCCATGGCGCAATTCCACAAGCGCTACGATCTTCTGCTTACGCCGCAAATGCCCATCGGCGCGCTCGAGGCCGGACGCGTGACGCCCGCCGACGGGCGCTTCGGCTCCGAATGGATCAACTGGTCGCCCTATACCTATCCGTTCAACCTGACGCAGCAGCCGGCGGCATCCGTCCCCTGCGGCTTCACCGCCGAAGGCCTGCCGATTGCGCTGCAGATCGTCGGCCCGGCGCGGCGCGATGACCTCGTGTTGCGCGCTGCGCGCGCATTCGAAAGCCTCGCTCCGTTTCAAATGCTGGATGCCCCGCGCGAAATGTGATCACGCCGATGCCAATCTCAGCGCGACATCGCCGCCTTGCCGCCGTATTCTCGCCATTCGATGCCTGCCATGAGCCCGCTACCGCCCGTTCCTGTTCTGCGCCATTTCGTTGGCGCGGCTGCGTTCGCGCTTGCCGCCGGTACGATGGGAACGGGTCACGCCGCCGAATGCGGTATGCAGGTGACCGGCGCGGGCGAGGTTACCGCCATTTTCGATGGCCGCACGTTGCAGCTGGCGGATGGACGCATTATTCGCCTTGCCGGTATCGACGTGCCGCTGGCGCAGCACGCGGAGGGAGATACCGCTGCGGCGGCGGCCAAGGCTGCGCTCGCCAGTCTCGTCGACAAACGGAGCGTCACGGTCCGTGCCCCGCGCGATGAAACCGACCGCTATGGCCGGCTGGTTGCCTACGTTTTCTTGCCGGGTTCCGATCGGCCAGTGCAGCAATCGCTGCTGGAGCAAGGCTCCGCGCGCTTGTCCTATCGCGCGGCCGACGATGATTGCCGCAACGCCCTCGTCGCTGCCGAACGTGAGGCACGCATCGTGCGGCGCGGACTGTGGGCCGATCCCCGCTTTGCCATCCGCGCTGCCGAGCCTGCGGCCGATCTTAACGCCGACCGCGGCCGTTATGTCGTCGTCGAAGGGGTCGTGCAATCCGTGCGCACGAGCGGCGCAACGACCTACCTGAACTTCGCCCGCCGCTGGTCGGAGGGATTTTCAGTGTCGCTCCGCAAGCGCGACGAGCGCGGCTTTGCCGCGGCCGGCCTCGCGCCGAAGACACTGGAAGGAAAGCGGATTCGCGTGCGCGGCTATGTCGAACAGCGCAGCGGACCGCGCATCGAGGCGTCGGAACCGTCCCAAATTGAGATAGCCGAGCGATGAGACAGAAATTTTTCGCGAGCTTTCCGCCGGACGAAAAATTTGGGATATGAGAGATGGGGTCGGGCGGCATTTCTTGGAAATGCCGCCTGGTGTGAGTGAGGCAAGCGTGGTTGGGGGCCATACCAAGCCGGAACGGAAAGCGTGGCGGCGAGCGATCGCTGCCATCGCGGTACTTTCCTGTCTGGTTTCAGGTTGTTCGCGTTTTGAATCGCTCCTGTCGGACCGGCAGATCACGCTCGGCGACATTCCGAAGAACCACGCCAAGCAGCAGGAAACGCCCGAACAGCGCGAACACAATCGCATCCTTGCCGCCTATGGCGGCGCCTACGAGAACCCGAAGCTGCAGGCCTTTATCGAGCACACGGTCGAGCGGCTCGTCGCGGCGTCCGAACGTCCGGATCTGAAATATCGCGTCACCATTCTCAATTCGGCGGCGGTGAACGCGTTCGCGTTGCCGACCGGCCACTTGTACGTGACGCGCGGCCTGCTCGCGCTCGCCAACGACAACGCTGAGCTTGCGTCCGTGCTCTCGCACGAAATGGCGCATGTCATCGCCCGCCATGCGATGATGCGCGAAGACCAGATCCGCCAGGCGGCGATCGTCAACCGCGTCGCCAATGACGTGCTGAACGATCCGACCACCGGTGCGCTGGCGCTCGCCAAGTCGAAGATCGCGCTTGCCAGCTTCTCGCGTCAGCAGGAATTCGAAGCCGACGGTATCGGCGTCGGCATTTCGGCTCGCGCAGGCTTTGATCCCTACGGGGCCTCGCGTTTCTTAAGTTCGATGGGCCGCAGCGCCGACCTCAAGGCTTCGACGCAGAAGATCGATCCGCACACGATGGATTTCCTGTCCTCGCATCCGGCCACCCCGGAGCGCGTGGAGAACGCGCAGATGAACGCGCGGCAATTCCCAGCGCCCGGTCCCGGCTCGCGCGGCAAGGAAGACTATCTCGCCGCCATCCAGAACGTCGTGTATGGCGAGGATCCGAGCGAGGGATTCACGCGCGGACGGCGTTTCCTGCATCCGAAACTCGGCTTCACCTTCACGGCGCCGGAAGGCTTCACGCTCGACAACACCGCCCAGGCGGTGTTCGGCGTCAAGCAAGGTGGAGAGGAAGCGCTCAGGCTCGATGTCGTGCGCGTGCCGGCGGAGCAGAAGCTTTCCGACTACCTGATCTCCGGCTGGATCGACAATATCGATCCAGCGACCGTTCAGGACGTGACCATCAATGGGCTTCGCGCGGCCACCGCTATCGCCGCCGGCGACCCCTGGGTCTTCCGCCTTTATGCGGTGCGCTTCGGCAGCGAGGTCTATCGGCTGATCTTCGCCGCCAAGAGCAGGAGCGACGAGCTCGACAAGACGTTCCGCGAGTCGGTGGCAAGCTTCCGCCGCATGACGCTCACCGAGATTAAGAACGCCAAGCCGTTGCGCATCAAGGTCGTCACGGTCGGCCCGCAGGACACGATCGACAGGCTCGCGCATCGCATGCCCGTCGATCGTCCGGTCGAGCGCTTCCGCGTGCTCAACGGCCTCGACGCCGGCAAGGGCATCAGCCCCGGCGACAAGGTCAAGATCGTCGTGGAGTGAGCGTGCAGCTCACGTGGCCGACGCGTGCGGCTCTTCCGCAACACGATTGGGCGTCTTCAAATCGTCTTTGCCGGTCTTGAACCCGGCAATCCATCTTCCAGAACAGATGGATGCGGGTGTGAGGCCCGCGCATGACTATTCGCGTCAGAATGCGCGCGCCTGCATCCCCTCGACGTAGCGCTTCGTATATTGGCCGACGAAATCGTGGCCGACGAACCGCTGATAGGCGTCTGTCAGGCGCTTCGTGATCGGGCCCCAGACCTGTCCCGCCGGTCCGACCGCGACGCCATTGATCTTCGTCACCGGGCAGATGCACAGCGACGTCGAGGTGAGGAACGCCTCGTCTGCATTGTAGGCGTCGTAAAGATCGATGTCGGCCTGACGCAGCGGAATGCCCTCCTGCGCGGCGAGATCGATCACCGTCTGACGGCTCACGCCCGGCAGCACGTATTTCTCCAAGGGCGTCAGCACCTCGCCATCGCGCACGACGAAGATGTTCGAGCCCATGCCCTCGCAGAGATTGCCGTTGATATCGAGCAGCACCGCCCATGCTTCAGGATCGATACTCTGCACCTCCTGATTGGCGACCACCATGTTCAGATAATTGTGCGTCTTGGCGCGCGGCGTCAGCGATTCCGGCGGCACGCGGCGATGCGACGGCACGACGACACGGATGCCTTCCTTGAACGACTTGGCGCGCTGGGTGAACGGCAGCGGCATGCATTCGAGCACGATATTCGGTCCGTGATGATCGAGATTGTCGCCCTCGATCTTGCGCACGCCGCGGCTGATGCGCTGACCGACCCAGTAATCGTCGTCGGCACCGAGCAGGTGCTTGTTGCGATCGAACAATTCCTCGGTGAGCTGGATCATCTTCTGCGGCCCGAAGCCCGGGTCGATGCGCAGATACTTGAGCGAGCGATAAAGGCGCTCCACGTGTTCCTTCACCTTGAACAGCCGGTGGCCGAAGGTCCGCGTCATGTCGAAACAGCCGTCGCCGTAAACCCAGCTGAGATCGCGGAATGGAATCCGCACCTCGCGCTCCGGCATGAACGCGCCGTTGAACCAGGCAACCCGCTCGTTCGCACGCACCGTCATCGTCAATCCTCGCTCAGCCACAAGACCGGCGGACCCTAACGAAGCGGCTTCCGTCGCGCCAGTGCCATGGCGCCACGCCGACACCGCAGGATTCAAGCACTTCAGCCTGCAAATTGTCCCCAGAATACCGGCCGTACGCCTGCGAAACGGGCGTCCATTCGGCGTGTTGTCATGATAATTCGTGGGGTGTAGACAGCCCGCTGCAACGCTGATCAAGCAAGGACGCCATGACCGCCCCACGATCGTCCGACAAGCTGTCACAGCGCACCCGCGCCTTCGACATCATCAAGGAGAAGTCGTTCCGCCGCGGCAAATTCGTGCTGGCGTCCGGCAAGGAGAGCGAATTCTACCTCGACATGAAGCCGTCAATGTTCGATCCGGAAGGATCGAGCCTCCTGTCCGAACTGATCCTCGACCGGATCGCTTCGCTCGACGCCGATTATGTCGGCGGACTTGAAATGGGCGCGGTGCCGATCGTCAATTCAGTGAGCATGCTCAGTTTCCTCAAGGGCGGCCGCCCGGTGCCCGGCTTTTTCGTGCGCAAGGAAGTCAAGGATCACGGCACGCGGCGCAAGATCGAGGCGGCAAGCGATCTGAAGAGCAAGAATGTCGTCATCCTGGAGGATGTGACCACTACCGGCGGATCGGCGATGAAGGCCGTCGACGCGGTACGCGAAGCCGGCGGCACGGTGCTGCTGGTTCTGTCACTGGTCGATCGCGAAGAAGGGGCGGCTGAATTCTACGCACAAAACCGGATTCCCTTCGCCTCCCTGTTTCGGGTCAGCGAATTCCTCAACGCCGCCTGAACACAATGCCGCGGACTTGAGCGGTTCGTCG
>CAZSAW010000097.1:0-5090 GCA_964604745.1 uncultured Hyphomicrobiales bacterium | reverse complement strand
ATTGCGGCTCGCGCACCGCGGCTACGTGATGGTGAACGGCCGGATCACGTTGTCCGGATCGGGCCGCGAGTTGCTGCAACGCCCCGAAATCCAGTCCGCCTATCTGGAAGGCGGACGGCGCGAGACCTGACCATGCCCGATTTCAATCTGGCCGAATTCCTCTACGAGGAAGGTTCGCTCGGTGTCTTCCTGCTGGTCACCATTGCCATGGGCGGCGGCGCGGCGTGGCTCGCCGGGCGCGCCATCGCGCTCACATGGCGCGCATGGTGGCACGTGGCGATGTATATGCTGATCCTCGCCTGCGCCGTGCGGTTCATCCATTTCGCCCTGTTCGAAGGCACGCTGATTGCGCCGCATTATTACACGGTCGATCTCTTCTTCTGCCTAATCTTTGGTTTTTGGGGTTACCGCGCCACGCGGGCGCGGCAAATGGTCAGCCAATATGGCTGGCTTTACGTCCGGGCGGGCGCTTTGTCATGGGTGCGGCGCACCCCGCTTTCGTCTTAGTGGCGCGATTCCGGATGACCTTTTCCGCGGATTGTCGTTTAATCGCGGCATAGCGGGAGGCTACCCTCCAGAGGGGGCAGGTCCTGCAAGCTGCTCTTAGGGGAGATGCGTATGAAGACATTGACCAAGATTGCCTTGGCGGCCGGCTTTGCCGTCGCGATGGCGGGCACCGCTCAGGCCCAGATCAAGCTCGGCGTCGCCGGGCCGATCACAGGCCCGAATGCGGCGTTCGGCGCCCAGCTCAAGAATGGCACCGAGCAGGCCGTCAACGACATCAATGCCGCCGGTGGCATCATGGGCCAGAAGATCACCATGTCGGTCGGCGATGACGTCTCCGATCCGAAGCAGGGCGTTTCGGTCGCCAACAAATTCGTCGGCGACGGCGTCAAGTTCGTGGTCGGCCACTTCAACTCGGGTGTGACGATCCCGGCGTCGTCGGTCTATCAGGAAAACGGAATCCTGATGATCACCCCGTCGGCGACCAATCCGAAGCTGACCGAGGAAGGCAAGTGGAACGTCTTCCGCACCTGCGGTCGTGACGATCAGCAGGGCGCGGTTGCCGGCGCTTACATCCTGAAGAACTTCAAGGGCAAGAAGGTCGCGATCGTCCACGACAAGACGACCTATGGCCAGGGTCTCGCCGACGAAACCAAGAAGGCGATGGCCAAGGGCGGGATGAAGGAAGTCCTGTACGAAGGCGTGAACACGGGTGAAAAGGACTATTCCGCGCTCGTGTCGAAGATCAAAGCCTCCGGCGCCGACCTGGTCTATTGGGGCGGCCTGCACACCGAAGGCGGCCTGATCGTGCGTCAGATGCGCGACCAGGGCGTCAAGGCCGTGTTGATGGGCGGCGACGGCATCACCTCGGATGAATTCGCCACGATCGGCGGTCCGGGCGTGGAAGGCACGCTGATGACCTTCGCTCCGGATCCGCGCAAGCGTCCGGAAGCCAAGGCAATCGTGGAGAAGTTCCGCGCCAACAAGTTCGAGCCGGAAGCCTACACGCTCTACAGCTATGCCGCTGTCGAGATCATGAAGCAGGCGGCCGAAGCCGCGAAGTCGCTCGATCCGAAGAAGGTCGCAGCCCAGATCAAGTCCGGTCAGAAGTTCAAGACCGTGATCGGCGAGATGAGCTACGACAAGAAGGGCGACATCACGCGTCCGGACTACGTCATGTATGTCTGGAAGAAGCAGTCCGACGGCAAGATCACCTACGTCGAACAATAATCATTGCCCGATTGAATCGCCCGCTCCGGAGACATCCGGGGCGGGTTTTTCTTTGCCTCGCCGTCAACCGATCTTGCCGAGCGCGGGAAATGTTTCGAGCAGCCAGAAACTCGCCTGCGTGATCGTGCCGGTGAGAAAGGCGACGCCGGTGAGAACGAGCAAGCCGCCCATGACCTGCTCGACACGCGCGAGATGCCGGCGAAAGCGGGCGAGGAAAGCCGCGAACGGTTCGATCGCGATCGCAGCCAGCACGAACGGAATCCCCAGCCCGAGCGAATAGACGGCAAGCAACCCCGCCCCTTTCGCAATCGTCGTCTCCGACGCGGCGACGGCGAGGATCGCAGCGAGGATCGGGCCGATGCACGGCGTCCAGCCGAAGGCGAAGGCGAGCCCCATCACATAGGCGCCCCACAACCCGACCGGCTTGGGAATGTGCGCGCGCTTCTCCTGCATCAAAAGCGCAAGGCGCGTGATGCCGAGGAAGTGCAATCCCATGATGATGATGGCGATGCCGGCGACGATGCCGAGCACGTCCGAATAGGCGCGAAGAAAGGCCCCGATCACGCTCGCGCTGGCACCAAGCGCGACGAACACTGTCGAAAATCCGGCGACGAACAAGGCCGCCGCAATCACGGTCTCGACCTTGACGCGCGGCTCGGGCTCCCTGTCGGCGAGCCGCTCCAGCGATGTACCGGCAAGATAGATGAGATAGGGCGGCACCAGCGGCAGGACGCAGGGGCTCAGGAAACTGACGAGGCCCGCGATCAGCGCGGCCACGATGGAAACATCGGCGTTCATGGCGCCTTCACATGCACGGCGGCGCGTGCCACGGCAAGGCTTGCGCGCCGCATGTCGCCTGGATGTGATCGGCGCGTTATTCTCTCGCTCCGCTTTCCGGGCCACCACAGGAGATCCGTCCGTTGCGTAATCTCATCACCGACGTCCCCGGCCTTCGCGTCGGCCATGCCGACGATGCCCGCCTGGCGTCGGGTACCACCGCAATCGTGTTCGACGAACCGGCCGTCGCCTCCGTCGATGTGCGTGGCGGCGCGCCGGGGACGCGCGAGACCGATCTCCTCGAACCGCATCGCACAGTCGAGCGGATCGACGCCGTGGTACTGTCGGGCGGCTCGGCCTTCGGTGTCGACGCGGGCGCCGGTGTGCAGGCGGCGTTGCGCGAACAGGGGCGGGGATTTGCAGTCGGCGCGACGCGCATCCCGATCGTCTGCGGCGCATGCCTGTTCGACATGCTCAATGGCGGCGACAAGAACTGGGGCCGTTTCCCGCCCTATCGCGATCTCGGCTACGCGGCGGCGCAAGCCGCCGCACTCGACTTCGCGCTTGGCACGGCCGGCGCCGGATACGGCGCGACGACGATCAAGCTCAAGGGCGGCCTTGGCTCCGCATCGGCGGTGACGCGCGACGGCCACAGCGTCGGCGCGCTCGTTGCGGTGAATGCCTGCGGCAACGCCAATGTCGGCGACGGCGCGCATTTCTGGGCCGCGCCCTTCGAGCAGGCAGGCGAATTCGGTGGCCGCGGTTTTCCGGCGACTGTGCCGCCGGAAGCATTGAGGCTCACATACAAAGGTCGTCCCGGCGAAAACACGACGATCGCCATTGTCGCGACCGATGCCGTGCTGACCAAGGCACAGGCGAAGGAATTCGCCGTCATGGCGCAGGATGGCTTCGCGCGCGCGCTCTACCCTGCTCACACCACGCTCGACGGCGACACGATCTTCGCCGCGGCGACGGGACGGCGGCCGCTCGGCGATGCCGTCAACGAGCTGACCGAGATCGGCGCGACCGCCGCCAACGTGCTCGCCCGCGCCGTCGCGCGGGGGATTTACGAGGCGACCGCATTGCCGTTTGCCAACGCTTTACCAAGCTGGCGCGACAGATTCGGTCGCTAGTGCGGCGCATCGGTCGGCATGGACCCAAAGACGCCCAGAGGCGTTTCCGCTCCGGGGGACGCCCGATTTGCGCCGCAAATCGGTCGCCCTCATCCGCTGCTTTGCATCACCATCACATAGCAACACAAGGATGCTCTTCATGAAGACGTGGCGCGCCTTGGCATTTTTCGGATTGACCGCCTACGGCCTTGCCGCTTCCTCGGCTTTCGCCGCCTCCTGCGGCAACGACGCTGCCGGCTTCGGCTCCTGGGTCGGTGAAATGCGCCGCGAGGCGCAAGGTGCCGGCATCGGGGCGCGCGGCCTCGCCGCGCTCGAAACAGTCTCTTACGACCCGCAGGTCGTGTCGCGCGACCGCCGCCAGGGCGTCTTCCGCCAGAGCTTCGAGCAATTCTCCGGACGCATGGTGCCGCCGCGCCTCGCGCGCGGCCGGGCGATGATGCAGCGGCACGGCGCGCTCCTGAAACGCCTCGAGCAGCAATACGGCGTTCCGGGCGGAGTCATCGTCGCCATCTGGGGGCTGGAGACGGATTTCGGCGCCGACAACGGCCGCTTCGACACTCTCAATGCACTGGCGACGCTTGCCTATGACTGCCGCCGGCCAGAGAAATTCCGCCCCGAATTGCTCGACGCACTGCGCATCATCGCGCGCGGCGACTACGCTCCCTCGCAGATGCGCGGCGCCTGGGCTGGCGAGATCGGTCAGACGCAGTTCATGCCCTCGTCCTACCTGAAATTCGCAGTCGATTTTGATGGCGATGGCCGGCGCGACCCGATCCGCAGCACGCCCGACGCGCTCGCCTCGACCGCGAATTATCTGCGCGGTTATGGCTGGCAGCGCGGCGCGGCATGGTCGCCCGGCTCGAAAAATTTCGATGTGCTGCTGCAGTGGAACAAGAGCCAGGTCTATTCGCAGACCATTGCCTATTTCGCGCGCGTGCTGGAAGGCACCGAATAGCGGCGCGCTTCTGAACCGCAAGCGCGGCACGCTGTCGAGAAACCGACGGCCGGTTGCGTCGTTGATGTCAGTGACGAAGCAAGGCGCGGCCCATGCCTTCCACCGCCATCCGGCACATCGCTTATGACGCGGCGACGCACGAATTGTTCGTGACCTTCGTGCCGACCGGCAAGACTTACGCCTACTTCGAGGTGCCGGAGGAGGTTTTTCACGATTTCGTCGCAGCGGAGTCGCGCGGGCAATTCTTCAATTTCTTCATTCGTGGCCGCTACGAATTTCGTGAAGTGGCGCGCAAGCGCCCGGCGCCGCCTCTCGCCTCTTGACCCGATTCCGTCATAGGATTATATTCACATCATCCGGTTCACCGAGGGGCGCTGTCATGAGGCGTCGTGAGGGCGGGACCGGATGCGGCGCCTGCGGGCGCGCCGACGCACGGCGCGCACCCGGGCGGCGCCGGGGCTCCGCCCGGGGTCACTACGGACCCCCGCCAG
>CAZSAW010000096.1:0-7134 GCA_964604745.1 uncultured Hyphomicrobiales bacterium | reverse complement strand
ATGCTCTTCGTTCAGGCAGGTCTGTTTGTCCCGTTTGAGCATGACACCTGCGCTCTGCGCCGCATCGCAGGTGGGATCGACGTTCAAGGCCGGAACGCGATCGGCCACGGGAATCGCCAATTGCGAGACCAGCACCAGGCCCGGAAGGGATAGAAACATGGCAAGAACCCCTCGTTTGTTCGACGGGGGCATAACGCTTCAGCGCGTCATTTTGGTTCCCTGAGAGGAACGCGAAAGCCATTCACGCCGGCTTGGCGGGTATGCCTTTTCGCGATGTCAGCGCTGGGTGGTGGACAGGGCCGGGTGGGCATTCGCCTCGAGGCTGAGCCGGCCCGAAAGATGGCTGCCGACGACAATGCCTGCCGTCAGCATGACTGCGGCGGTCAGGCCGGCATACAACAAACCGATGAATGTCAGGCTGCGTCGATCCGCCATGGCTGTCCCCTCACCGCCTTTAGTCGCGACCGGCGGGGTCCGGTTCAAAACACATTTCAATGCCCCTCGCCGGAAATGACTTCGACGACACGCCGCCCCTTGGGATCAACAATCACGACCTGGTTCGAAACAACGGCGAGCTGAAAGTCTCTGGTTTGCGGCGCGAGCTCGGCGACGGTCTTGGGCATCGGCTGAAGCGCCACCGTTTCGGGCACAATGACGCCCACGAGCGGCTGGAAGTTGGGCGGCGTCTCGTTCTTGAAATTGGAATTGCGCGCGCTCGTGTAAATCGTCTGTTTCTGCGCCGCGCTTAGCCCGAGATCGTGGACGGCCTGCGGATTCGTGCTCGGATTGGTGCTCGGATTGGATGATTGCGCGGCCGCGGGAAGAACGGGCAAGAGCGAGAGAGCCAAGACAACCCGGAGCCCAAACGGCTTACGCATCATTCCTCCTTACCGGCGGTTTTAACGTCACGTTCGGGGCAAGCGATCAACGCCGCTATCGCGCTCGCGGCCGAGCTTGGCCCGGAGCGTATCGATCCGGCGGGACGCTTCAGCCTTGGTCAGCGTTTCATCGAAGGCTTCGAAATCGCGCGCTTCCTGCGACAGGGTTTTCAAATACGACGCCTGGGCGGCGGTCATGGGATCGTCGCCGGAGACCCAGTCGCGCGGATCTTTCTCCGCCGCCGGGTCAGATTCGGGGACGTTCTTGGCGTCTTTGCGCAGCGACATGGCAATTCGTCTCGACTGTCCGGATGGTCAACGCGGGCTTGAGGAGCGGGTTCCGGTCCACCGAAAACGCGCTCGAAAACCGTTGAACCGGTTTGCAGCAGACCGCGACCAAGGATGGTTAATGCGGCCATGGGGACGAGCATGAAGACGATCCACATCCTCGCGCTTTTGATGACGGTTGGCGCCGCCACCGCCTATGCCGCGATCGCGCCCGGTTCGGCCTGTGGCCCCGCCCTTCAGATCAAGGATGCTCAGCTTCGCGCCACCTTCGCGCATTTCGATCATGCCCCGGCGTCAGCCGAGTTGTGCGCTCTGTACCGTGCACGCGATACCGCCTCGAACTGAACCTTTCCGCCCCGATAGAGCGGCCACACTCCGACGAAAAATGTGGCTTGAGGCTCGACCAGGCCGCCCCTGGCCTTGACCCGGGCCGGAGCTTCGCGGCACCGTTCCTCGCATGCGAAGGGGTCGAGGAATGTCCGAAAAGCTGCGGATCGGCTGGCTGATCGCTCTGTCTTCCGTGTTTGCCTGCGTGGCAGGCGCACCCGTGGCCCGTGCCGCCAACCCGTTCGAGATGAACTTCTATCTCAGCGGTCCGCGTTACGATGGGATTCTGCCGCCCTGCGACAGCTCGGCCGCGCTCGGGGAAATTCAGCAGCGTTTCTCCGACAAGGAAGGCCGGTTCTGGAATTCGGGGCTGAGCATTGTCAGCTTCGACCACATCCGCGAAACGGCATTCAGTCCGTGGGCGGCGCAGGCCATTCCGCGCCGTTTCTGCAGCGCCGTGGTCCAGGTGTCGGACGGCGTTCGGCGGCCGGTGCATTACTCCATCGCGGAAGGTCTCGGCACGATCGGCGCGAGCTGGGGCGTCGAATGGTGCGTCGTCGGACTCGATCGCAATTGGGCCTATAACCCCGCATGCCGGGCGGCGAAGCCCTGAGCCGACCGCAGCGATTTGTTCTTGAAATGTTCTCAGAACGTGCCTAGGCTTTCCGCCCATCCGTTGTGTGATGGGGGCGCGCCGTGATCCGCCACGTCTTGAGGTTTGCCGTCGTTTGGCTCGTCGTCGTTGCTGCGGGCCTTGCCGCGCAGGCACAGGACAAACGCCAGAACGCCCCCGGCCAGTTCGACTTCTACGTGCTCGCCTTGTCGTGGTCGCCGTCTTTTTGCGAGGCCTCGGCGGAGCGCACGGGCCGGGCTCCGCAGCAGCAATGCGGCGCGCGTCCCTATTCCTTCGTGGTGCATGGCCTGTGGCCACAATACGAGCGTGGCTTTCCGGAGTTCTGTCAGGTGCCGGCGCCGCGGCTCGACCGCAACATCGTATCCTCGATGCTCGATCTGATGCCGGCGCCGCGGCTCGTGTTCAACGAATGGGATAAACACGGCACCTGCTCCGGCCTGCCGGCCCGCGCCTATTTCGAAACGATCCGGAAGGCGCGCGCCGTCACAAAAATTCCGCCGCAATACACGGACGTGCAAACCCCGATCACGGTAAGCCCGGGAGAAGTTGAGGACGCGTTCATCGCCGCCAATCCGGGACTGGAGCGGAACGCCATTTCCGTCACCTGCGACAGCAAGCGGTTGAGTGAAGTGCGCATCTGCATGACGAAGGACTTTCGCTTCCGCGACTGCGCCGAAAACGAGCGGCGCGCCTGTCGCCGTGACAAGCTCGTGATGCCGCCGGTGCGCGGCGGCTGAATGGCAGCGCCGCGACGGCTTGCCAAATAAGGCGCTGCTCTCCCGTAATTCCTGACGCTGCATGAACTATCGCCACGCCTTTCACGCCGGAAACTTTGCCGACGTCATGAAGCACGCCCTGCTGGCGCGCATCATGATTCATCTGCGGCAGAAGGAGTCCGCGTTCCGCGTCATCGATACCCACGCAGGAAGCGGCGTCTACGATCTCGCCGGGGAAGAAGCCGGCCGCACCGGCGAATGGCGCGACGGAATCGGCCGCCTGCCGGAAGCGTCGCTACCGAAGCCTGTAGCGGATTTGCTGGCACCGTATCTGGACGCGGTCCGCGCAACCAATCCGTCCGGCCGCATCACACGATATCCGGGCTCGCCGGCGCTGATCCGTCATTGGTTGCGAGCGCAAGATCGCCTGATCGCATGCGAGCTTGAGCCACATGCTGCAGCTTCATTGCGCCAGCACTTTCACGGCGATGCGCGCACTCGAACGATCGCCATCGACGGATGGACTGCGCTTCTTGCCTACATCCCGCCCAAGGAGCGCCGCGGCCTCGTTCTGATCGATCCTCCCTTCGAGAAAGCCGATGAGTTCGAGACTTTGGGAAGGGCCTTGCTTGCTGCCCATCGCAAATGGCCGACCGGAACCTATCTCGCCTGGTATCCGATCAAGGACGAACGCGCCTGTGCGGCATTTTCGCGCGAGCTTGCGAGGTCGGGCATCGGCAAGGTTTTGCAGGCCGAGCTCATCGTGCGCGCGCCCAGCGCGGAGGGGCTCAGAGGCAGCGGATTGATCGTCGTGAACCCGCCCTGGACGCTGGAATCCGAGCTTCAGACGCTTCTTCCGGCGCTTGGCGCGCTGTTTGCCGAGCCCCGCGCCACTGGGACCAAAGTCCAATGGCTCGGCGCCAAAGGCCGGTAGCCAGTCACCGTTTCCTCTTTCCAGCATCAATGGCTTTTGGTCTACTTGCCATAACAGGGCTGGCTTTGACGTTACCTCCGAGAGGGGGGCCGGCGGAGTGACCGAGGCCGATATCGGCCGACGCTTTCCCCGACTGTAATTGTCCGGCCGAGCCGCCGCGCCGTGGGGGTCGGTGGCGGAGCAACTGCGGGGCAAGGAGAATTCCCGATGGCTCAGACCGGTACGGTCAAGTTCTTCAACAGCGAGCGAGGCTACGGCTTCGTCAAACCGGATGACGGCGGGCGCGACGTGTTCGTGCACATCACCGCGGTCGAGCAGGCCGGGTTGAAGTCACTGACCGAAGGCCAGCGCATCACGTTCGACGTCGAGCCCGACAAAAAGGGCAAGGGACCGAAAGCGGTCAATCTCGTCGTTACTGGCTGACGACCAAGACAAGATCGTTAAAGCTGCGCTACATCTTCGCCTCCCGACCCTCGGGGCGCGAGGCGTTGTCCTGTTCGCAATCCGGAAGAAATCCCAATGATGATTCTGCGAAGCTCTCCTCCCTCGCCGTTCGGACGCAAGGTTCTGCTCGCGGCGAGCATCCTCGGTCTCTCCGACAAGATCACCATGGAAAACGCCGATACGATGAATCCGTCGGACAAGTTGCGTGAGCAAAATCCTGTCGGCAAAATTCCCATTCTGCTGCTCGACGACGGGACGGCACTCTACGACTCTCCTGTGATCCTCGAATATCTGGATCATTTGGCAGGTGGCGGCCGCATCATTCCGCGCGATGCGAAGCAGCGCTTTGCCGCGTTGACCCTGCAGGCGCTGTGCGACGGCATCCTCGACGCGTTGCTGCTTCAGATCTACGAGATCCGCTTTCGCGCCGAAGACCGCCGCGAGCAGAAATGGACGAGTTATCAGGCCGAGAAAGTAACGCGCGCGATGACCGTGCTCGAACGCAATCCGCCAGTCATCGACGCGACGCCGCAGGTCGGGCCGATCACGCTTGCCTGTGCGCTCGGCTACCAGGATCTGCGTTTTCAGGCCACGTGGCGGCAAAGCTACCCACGGCTCGTGGCCTGGCTCGACGACTTCGCAGCGCGTGTTCCTGCCTTTGCGCAGACGAAGGTCGCGGCCTGAACCTGCGAACAAAAGAAAAGCCCCGAAGCGCAGGCTCCGGGGCTTTCTGCTGAATTCCTGAATGCGTCAGAAGCGGAAGTTCAGACCCGCGCGCACGATATCGCTCTGGAATTTCACGTCATCCGGACCGACCGGCGCACCACACGATAACCCGCAATCGAATTTGCCAAGGTCGACGTGAAGGTACTCGACCTTCGCCGACAGATTGTTGGTGAACGCATATTCGACGCCGGCACCCGCGGTCCAGCCGACGCGCGTGTCCTCGGCACCGGAGAAGCCCGGAATGCTCGCCTTCACGTTGCCGAAGGCGGCCCCGCCGGTGACGTATGGCAGGAGACGATCGAAGGCATAACCGATGCGTCCGCGTGCCGTGCCGAGCCAATCATTGCGTGTCTCGCAACCGGCCGGACAGACCGCGTTGGTGGTCGTTCCTTTGATATTCGACCAGTCGACATCGCCCTCGACGCCGAACACGAACGGGCCATTCTGGAGGTTGAAGCCGACCGTGCCGCCGACAAGTCCGCCGGACAGATCGAAGCCGCCCGTCGGAGAAACCGCGTTGTCCCAACTCGAACGGCCCCATCCGCCGCCGCCATTCACGCCGATGTAGAAGCCGGTCCAGTCGTAGACACGCTCGATATAGGGGGCCTTCGCCGGCATCTCGGCGCGACGGCCAAGATCGGCCGCGCCGGCCTGACTGGTGACGGCGAGAGCCGTCACAAAAGCGGCCGCTGCCGCCGATGCACGCACGTTCATACTCCACCTCCTCATTCTTCTGATTTTGCTCCGAGCAGGATCGAGCGCACCCGGATAACGCAAAAAGCCGACAGAGTTGTTTTGAAAAACAATCAAATTCGACGCGTTGCGGCCCGAAGAAAGGCGATTTCGAGATTCGCGCGATTTGTTTGCGCGGACGGTAGCATGACACGGCATGCGGCGAGCCGGCGCTGCCCAATCGGCAGCACCGCCCCAATGTGCCGAGATGCGTCCCGGTTCCGAATAAAGAGTTTAAAAGCGATAGTTCACGCCGAACCGGAGCAGGTTCGATTCAAGGCCGTTGTTCGTTCCGGTGACGGAATAGCCGCGATCGGCGAGATCAACGTAGAGATATTCGACCTTGGCCGACCAATTGGGCGTGAAGCCCACTTCGACGCCAGCGCCCGCGGTCCAGCCGAGATGGGTCTTGTCCTCGGACAATCCGGAAATCTCGCCGCGCAAGCCGCCATAGGCCAAGCCGCCGGTCGCGTAGAACAGAATGTTGTTCATCGCGTACCCGGCGCGGCCGCGCACGGTTCCGAACCACGGATTGGAGAACTTGTAGGGCGCGAAGGTGTCGTCGGCATTCGACAACTGGATGTCGGTTTCGGCGCCGAACACGAACTGGCCGCTCTGGAAATTGTAGCCGGCCTGCAAACCACCGACTATTCCCGACGGATCAGTCGGGTTATTCGTCGTTGATCCCCACTGATAACCGACATTCGCGCCGATATACGGGCCCATCCAGCTGAAGGCGACGGCCATCGGTGTGGCGACATAGGGGCTCTGATAGGGGCCGCGCGGCAGATCGGCGGCGGACGCGGAACCGGCCATGCAGGCCGCGATAAACCCCGATGCGATCAGCGCTTTTTTCATTGGCTTCCCCTCGTCCTGGCCGCGTGCCGGCCGGTGACCCCAAGACCTTGTCCTCGCCTCGAAAAACGGTGCGGCAACGTCCGTGAGATGGCCGGAAATCGACAATTTCGTGCGGGATTTATCGCGTTTTTTAAGTTAAACGTTTATGAATCGGTCATTTTTCCAAGTCATTATGCTTAAAACTTCCTCTCTTTTTCGCCTTCTACTGGCCGCCGCCAAGTCATTCCCAAGATCAGTCCAGTTGCATTCGCGGCATTACTCCTGCTTCTCGCCGGACATGTAGCGGCGCACGCAGCGTCCGCCGGCAACCCTTGCCTCGCGCCCGGCGGATCGACACTTTAGGCCGCGATCCCCATGAACGGCCGCAAGCAAGACATCGAGCCCGACATCGATCTCGCCGACGAGGACGACGAGGCGACCCTTCCCGATATCGACGAGGAGGCGCTGCTCGAACGCGGCGAGAACGCGCCGAGCGGCACGCTCAAAGCCGGCCGCGCGGCAATCGTCCGCGACGCGCGCCACGCCCCGCCCTCGCCCGGCGTCTATCGCATGATCGATGCGCAGGGCGACGTTCTCTATGTCGGCAAGGCCAAGAAC
>CAZSAW010000095.1:0-17360 GCA_964604745.1 uncultured Hyphomicrobiales bacterium | reverse complement strand
GAATTGAAGGCGGAAGGCTATTCCCGCTGCACGATGGACATCGAAATGGCCGAGTACTACCCGGACTTCGGCGGCAAGGCGGTGAAACTCACCATCACGCACGAACTGGAAAACGAGGGCTCGAAGTTCATCGAGGCGGTGTCCGGCGGCTGGCCGAAGGTCCTGTCCAACCTCAACTCGCTGCTCGAGACCGGCGATGTTGCCTTCACCATGAAGCCATAGTTCTTCACGCCCGATCGGAAATCAGGAGAGCACGCGATGGCCAAGCCCGTATTCGTTTACGTCACTTTCATTGCCGCCGCGCCGGAGAAGGTCTGGCACGCGTTGACTGACGCACAGATGACGGCGCGCTATCTCTCAGGCTTCCATGTGGCGTCCGACTTGAAGGTCGGCGGCGCATCGTTGTTCAAACGCGGCGAGCAGGTGCTCAATCGCGGCGTGATCCTTGCCTGCGATCCGCCCCGTACGCTGTCCGTCACCTGGCATCCGGAGCGGGGCGAGTTCTCGGATGAAAAGCCGTCGCGCGTCACGTTCACAATCGAAGCAGTCCCCGGCAACCAGAGCCGGTTGACCATCACGCACGACGACTTTGAAGAGAACAGCAAGGCCGCTGGCCATGTCGGCGAAGGCTGGGTACGTGTCGCATCGAGCCTCAAGAGCTTCGTCGAAACCGGGACCGGGATGGACCTTCTCCGTCAGGTGGAAGGAGCGGCTCAATGACAGCGGCGGGAGGCAAGCCGGCATTCGTCTACGTTATCTACATCGCCGCGACGCAGGAGCGCGTGTGGCAGGCCCTCGTCGATCCCGACATCACGGAGAAATACTGGTTCGGCTATCGCGTGGAAGCGCGCGGCGACCGCATGACGGCCGTCAACCCGGCGGGGACTCTCGCACATGACGATCCGATCATCGAAAGCGATCCGCCTCGGCGTCTCGTCTATGCCTGGAAGCCGCTCTACAAGGATCTGCCGGACGAGAGGCCTTCGCGCGTGACCTTCGAGTTGGCGCCGTTCAAGGGTCAGACACGGCTCACCGTCACTCACGACACCTTCGACGAGGGCAGCAAGATGTTCGAGATGATCAGCAAGGGCTGGCCGGCCGTGCTCTCGAGCATGAAGAGTTTTCTCGAGACTGGCCGCGCGCTCGAATCCTCGTGGAATGAGGCCGAGCAGCGCCGTGCCGCAGAGAGTGACGCATGACGGATGTGACAAAGTTCAAACCGAAGACGCTCTACGTCACCTATATCGCGGCCACACGCGAGAAAGTGTGGCAGGCGCTGACCGATTCCGCTTTCAGCACGCAATATTTCTTCGGCTTCAGGGTCGACGTCGAGCCGAAAGCCGGTGGCGCCTTCTTCCTGCGTTATCCGGACGGCCGCGTACATATCAGCGGCAGAGTGCTGGAATGGTCGCCGCCCCGCCGCTTCGCTTGCACCTGGCTGGTCGAGGGCATCAAGGATTTCCACGAATTGCCCGAATGCATCGTGACCTACGACATCGAACAGGCGGGCGAAGCTGTGAAACTGACGATGACGGAGAGCCACAGCTGGGATGTGCCGGCGGCCATTCTTGCGGGCGGGCAATCCGGCTGGCCGGCGATCCTCTCAAACCTCAAGAGCGTCCTGGAGACAGGCAAGCCGCTCGTGGTGAAGGCGCCGCCGCCCGCGGGTTTCATGGAAGCGGTGCAGAAGGCGGTCGCCGAGAAACCGTGGCTTGCCGGCTGAGGCGCGGCCGGACCGCGCCGCGCGGGAACCAATTCTTTCGACTTGCGTCAATACCACATTGGCCGAGCGGAGAGGCTCATGTCGTATGCCCGATTTGTCGCGATGATCGCGACGTCCACAGTCGTGATGTTCGGGCTCATGTACCTCAACACTTACGCGCTTGATCATGTTCTCTTCAGCCAGACGCGCATGTGGATGGCGATTCTGATGGGCGCCGCGATGGCCGTCATCATGCTCGGGTTCATGTGGGCTATGTATGCGAACGCAAAGGCGAACGTGGCCTTCGTCGCCGTCGCGGTCGTGATCTTTTCGGTGTCCTTGTGGCTTGTCCGCAGTCAGGAAACGGTGAGCGACGTAGCCTACATGAAAGCGATGATCCCGCATCACTCGATCGCGATCATGACCAGCGAGCGCGCTCATATCCGCGACCCGCGCGTGCGCAAGCTCGCCGACGGCATCATCGAGGCGCAGGTCAGGGAAATCGATGAGATGAAGGCGCTGATCGCTGCGCTCGCCCAGAATCCGACACCGGCCGGCGCGCCCGATCTCGCGCCTTATGACAAAAAGTAGAGAGGGTTAGCGCAGGCTGGCGTTGATCTTCTCGAGCGCCGACGTGCCGGGGCAGAGCTCTTTTTCGTTCAGCGAATTGAGCGGGGCATTCACCGTATTGACGTGGTGATGCAGGTCTTCCGGCTCCGGATCGATATAGAGGAGACCGGTGACAATCTCGCCTGCCGCGGCACGTTCCATCAGGTGGTTCATCGCCGCGCGCTTGTCGTGGATGTCGTAGTTCTTGTCGAGCTTGCGCAGCGCAAGCTTCGAGCCGTCATGCTGCTCGACGATCTCGACCTCGCCGGGCGCGTAATCGACATGGATCGGCGCGCGGGGCACCATGACATCGAGCGAATTCACGGCAATGTTGTGCTCGCGCACATAGTCGAAGCTCTTGGTCGAGCCGGTGTGGTTGTTGAAGGCGACGCAAGGGCTGATCGTATCGATGAAGGCGGCGCCGTTGTGCTCGATCGCCGCCTTGATCAGCGGCACGAGCTGTTTCTTGTCGCCGGAGAAGGAGCGGGCGACGAAGGTGGCACCGAGCTGCAGCGCCATCGCCACGAGGTCGATCGATGAATCGTTATTGGTGACGCCGCGCTTGGACTTCGAGCCGCGATCGGCGGTGGCGGAGAACTGGCCCTTGGTCAGCCCATACACGCCATTGTTCTCGACGATATAGACCATGTTCACGCCGCGCCGGATGGCGTGCGCGAATTGCCCGAAGCCGATCGAGGCGCTGTCGCCGTCACCCGACACGCCGAGATAGAGAAGGTCGCGGTTGGCGAGATTGGCTCCGGTCAGGACCGAGGGCATGCGGCCATGCACGGAATTGAAACCGTGCGAATTGCCGAGGAAGTAGGTCGGCGTCTTCGACGAACAGCCGATGCCGGAAATCTTCGCCACCTTGTGCGGCTCGATCGAAAGCTCGAAACACGCCTCGATGATCGCTGCGGTGATCGAGTCGTGCCCACAGCCGGCGCAGAGCGTCGAAACCGTCCCCTCGTAGTCACGATGGGTGTAGCCGAGGTCGTTCTTCGGCAGCGCGGGGTGATGGAACTTTGGCTTGGCGAGGTATGTCATGCGTTGAAACATAACGCGAATCGGCTGCGAAGGCCAGTGGAACTGCGGTAGCGCGAATGTCGGGAACCGCAGCCGCGCCACGCATGTGGACCGCCGGTAATAATGGTGGATTGGTCGCGCAGCGACATCATAGACTGCCGGCGGAGGCAGGAATGTACGGGCGTTGGGCTGGCGGCGTAGATGGTAAACGAACCGCGTTGAGCGAACGTTTGTTCGGGCTCGACGTGCTGCGTGCGGCGGCGATCGCGCTGGTCGTGCTCGCGCATTGCTTCGCCTTGCAGGCCTATCTCTTCCATGTGCCGATGACCGCGCAGCTGATGCGGCTTGGCGTCCTCGGCGTCGAACTCTTCTTTGCGCTCAGCGGCTTCCTCATCGGCACGCTTCTGATCGAAATCGCCCTTCGCGCACCGACATGGCGTGAATGGCTGATTTTCCTCGCGCGACGCTGGATGCGCACGCTGCCACTCTATTTTGTCTGGGTTGTCGTTCTGATCGCGCTCCAGCCGAACCTGATCACGAAGCTGAATTTTCTGATCGGCTATCTGACGCTGACGCAGAACCTCGCCTGGCCCATGCCAACGTGGTTTGCCGTCTCGTGGTCGCTGACGGTCGAGGAATGGTTCTATCTGCTTTTCAGCGGATTGCTTCTTGGCCTGACGGCTCTGTGGCCGCGGCGCGCTCTGCTGCTGACGTGTCTTGTCTTCATCGCCGTGCCGCTGGCCGCCCGCATCGTCGCGCCGTGGGTCGGGCCCGGCTGGGATACGCCGATGCGCCGCATCCTCGTCTACCGCATCGATGCCATCGCCTATGGTGTCCTGATCGCATGGGCCTATTGGTTTCGTCCGGCCGCGCTGATGCACTGGCGCAAAATCCTGCTTGGCGCCGGGCTGATGCAGGTTGCCGCTGCCATCGCGATCACGTGGTGGTTCAAGAACGATGTCGTTCTGCACGCCTTGGCGTGGACGATGTTGCCGCTCGGCTTTGCCTGCTGCATCCCTTCGTTCATCACGCTGCGGGATCCCGGCAATGCGTTTGCGGGATTGGTGCGCTATCTGAGCACGCGGTCATACGGGCTCTACATCGTTCATCTCACATTCGTGTTTTATGCCCTCATGGCCGTGCAAAAGGGCTACGCACCGGCGTGGCTGTTCACGATGATCGGCATCGTGCCGGCGCTTCTGGCAGCCGAATTGTCGTATCGCTTCATCGAAATGCCGATCCTGCGGCGGAGGCCGAAGCAATTCGTCCGCGCGCGCCATGTCTCGGAACAGCCGTCGAAGCCGGACGCGTTCGACGCCAAGGGCTGGCGCACGCACGGACCGGCGCCGGCCTGACAGGCCTAGGACACGACCTTGCGCAGCGGGGTCACTTTCAGCTGATCGACGTGATCGCCGATTGCCTGGGCGATGAAGCGCGCCGAGATCGGCGTGCCGTCATAATGCAGGATCGGCACGAGCCGCACGGGATCGACGCTGCATTCGTTGACGACGAGCGAACGCAATTGCGCATCGCGGTTCTGCTCGACCACGAACACGAAATCATGGTCGGCGATGAAGCTGGTGACGCTCGAATGGAAGGGGAATGCGCGCACGCGCATGCGGTCGAGATGGGTGCCGTTCGCCTCCAGCATCTCGATCGCTTCGTCCATGGCGGGCGATGTCGAGCCGAAATAGATCACGCCGTACTTGGTCGGCTTCGGCGCGTTCGCGATCAGCGGCCGGGGCACAAGATCCTTTGCCGTTTCGAACTTGCGCAGAAGCCGCTGCATGTTGTCCGCGTAGGGCGCGCCTTCCTCGGTGTATTTGGCATAGCGGTCGCGTGAGGTGCCGCGCGTGAAGAACGAGCCCTTGGTCGGATGCGTACCGGGATAGGTGCGGTAGGGGATACCGTCGCCGTCCACATCGAGGTAACGGCCGAATTCCTTCGCCGCGTCGAGGTCGGCGGCGGTCATCACCTTGCCGCGATCGTATTTGCGGCTGTCGTCCCATTTCAGCGGCGCGCAAAGCCGGTTGTTCATGCCGATGTCGAGATCGAGCATGACGAAAACGGGCGTCTGCAGCCGGTCGGCGAGATCGAAGGCGGTCGCGCCGAACTCGAAGGCCTCGTGCGGATCTTCGGGAAACAGAAGAATGTGTTTGGTGTCGCCGTGCGAGGCGTAGGCGCACGACGTGATGTCGCATTGCTGCGTGCGCGTCGGCATGCCGGTCGAGGGGCCGGCGCGCTGCACGTCGAACAGGACGGCGGGGATTTCGGCGAAATACGCAAGCCCAAGGAATTCCTGCATCAGCGAGATGCCGGGGCCGGAGGTCGCGGTGAAGGCGCGCGCGCCGTTCCAGGCGGCGCCGATCACCATGCCGATCGAGGCGAGTTCGTCCTCGGCCTGGATGATCGCGAACTTGTTCTGCTTGGTGTCCGGATCGACGCGCAGCTTCTGGCAATGTCTGGTGAAGGCATCGGCAAGCGACGAAGAGGGCGTGATGGGGTACCAGGCGCACACCGTCGCGCCGCCATACACCGCTCCCAGCGCCGCAGCGCTGTTCCCCTCGATGAAGATGCGGTCGCCGACCGCGTTGGCCTTCTGCACGCGCAGCCCGATCGGGCATTGCAGATTGAGCGTGGCATAGTTGCGGCCGAGATGCAGGGCATGGATGTTCGGCTGAATGAGCTTGTCCTTGCCCTTGTATTGCTCGCCGATGAGCTGCTCGATCGCCTTCACGTCCATGTCGAGCAGAGCCGAGAGGACGCCCACATAGATGATGTTCTTGAAGAGCTGGCGCTGGCGCGGGTCGGTATATTCGCGATTGCAGATCGCCGTCAGCGGCACGCCGATGACATTGATGTCGGAACGGACCCTGGAGGCGGGCAGGGGCTTCGTGGAATCGTAGAGAAGATAGCCGCCGGGCTCGATCGATTTCACGTCCTTGTCGAAGGTCTGCGGGTTCATCGCGACCATCAGATCGACGCCGCCGCGCACGCCGAGATGCCCGGCTTCGGTGATACGCACCTCATACCAGGTCGGCAGGCCCTGGATGTTGGACGGGAAGATGTTGCGCGGCGACACCGGCACGCCCATGCGCAGCACCGCGCGGGCAAACATCTCGTTTGCGCTCGCCGAGCCCGAGCCGTTGACGTTGGCGAAGCCGACGACGAAGTCGTTTACGCGGCTGATCGGGCTGACTGACATGTCCTGTCACCTGCGTGAGTCATGTTGATCAGGTATTTCTGCATGTCCCAGGCCCCCGTGGGACAGCGCTCCGCACACAACCCGCAATGCAGGCAGACGTCCTCGTCCTTGACCATGACGCGGCCGGTCTTCAGTCCGTCGGCGACGTAGAGATCCTGGGTCGGGTTCTTGGCCGGCGCCTGCAGCCGTGTGCGCAGCTCCGCCTCGTCGCCGTTCTGCGTGAACGTGATGCAGTCCATCGGGCAGATATCGACGCAGGCGTCGCATTCGATGCAGAGCTGGCCGGTGAAGACGGTCTGCACGTCGCAATTCAGGCAGCGATGCGCCTCGCCGAGCGCGAGCTTGGGATCGAAGCCGAGCTCGACCTCGGCGCGGATGTCCTTCAGCGCCACGACCTTGTCCCGCAGCGGCACGCGATAGCGCTTATCCAGCGTGATCTCGTTGTCGTAGGACCATTCGTGGATGCCCATCTTCTGGCTGCTGATCATAACCTCGGGCAGCGGGCGCTCGGTGACGTCCTCGCCGGAGAGGAGGCGATGGATGGACAAGGCAGCGTCGTGGCCGTGCGCGACGGCCCAGATGATATTCTTCGGCCCGAACGCGGCATCGCCACCGAAGAAAATCTTCGGATGCGTCGAACCCATCGTCTTGGCGTCGACAGCCGGCATGTTCCATTTGTCGAACGCGATGCCGATGTCGCGCTCGATCCAGGGGAAGGCGTTTTCCTGACCCACGGCGACAAGCACGTCGTCGCAGGGGAAATGCTGCTCGGGCTCGCCGGTCGATACCAGATTGCGGCGGCCCTTCGCGTCGTATTCGGCTTTGACCTTCTCGAAGACAACGCCGGTGAGCTTGCCGTTCTCGTGCGTGAAGGCTTTGGGCACAAGGAAGTTGAGGATCGGAATATCCTCGTGCATCGCGTCTTCCTTCTCCCAGGGAGACGCCTTCATCTCCTCGAAGCCGGAGCGCACGATCACCTTCACCTCCTCGCCGCCGAGGCGGCGCGCGGTGCGGCAGCAGTCCATCGCCGTGTTGCCGCCACCGAGAACGATGACGCGCTTGCCGATCTTGTTGATATGGCCGAACGACACCGACGAGAGCCAGTCGATGCCGATATGGATATTGGGGGTCGCTTCCTTGCGGCCCGGCACGTCGAGATCGCGCCCGCGCGGCGCGCCAGAGCCGACAAAGATTGCGTCATAGCCATCGGCGAGCAGCGCCTTCATGCTCTCGATGCGCCTGCCGCCGACGAAGGTGATGCCGAGATCGAGGATGTAGCCGGTCTCCTCGTCGATGACGGAATCCGGCAGGCGGAATTTCGGAATCTGCGTGCGCATCATTCCGCCCGCCTTCGGGTCGGCATCGAACAACGTGCAGTCATAGCCGAGAGGGGCGAGATCGCGCGCCACGGTCAGCGAAGCGGGACCGCCGCCGACAAGCGCGATGCGCTTTCCGTTCTTGCGCGCGGCCGGATGCGGCAGGCCGGCGCGAATGTCTTCCTTGTAATCGGCTGCGACGCGCTTGAGCCGGCAGATCGCGACCGGATCCTTCTCGACGCGCCCGCGCCGGCATGCCGGCTCGCAGGGGCGGTCGCATGTGCGCCCGAGAATTCCTGGAAACACATTCGATTTCCAGTTGATCATGTAGGCGTCGCCGTAGCGGCCGGCGGCAATCAGCCGGATATATTCCGGCACCGGCGTATGCGCCGGGCAGGCCCATTGGCAGTCCACGACCTTATGGAAGTAATCAGGCGCAGCGATGTCAGTAAGTTTCATCGACTCCTCAAGCACGCGCCCCACAAAAGACAATCGGGCCTGCGCCGCGCGATGCGGCAGCCTGGCTTTCCCCCAAGACCGGTCCGGCTTGTGGCGCCGAATCCGGTCCAGATATTAGTCAGACCAAGTAAAAATTGCCACCGCAGTGCGCCGGAAAGGTCTGGGATTTCACGGGATTAGGTAATAGTTCCATGCTCGGGACAGGGCTCCCGGACGAGCCGCTCGGTCCGTGTCAGCATGTGACTAAGTCATTGAAACTCATAATCTTTGATATCGACGGCACCATTGTCGACAGCCAGCATATGATCTGTGCGGCGATGCAGCAGGCGTTCGCCGCGCACGCAATTGTGTGTCCGCCCCGCGACAAGTTGCTCTCAATCGTCGGGCTCTCGTTGCCGGACGCCTTCGAGCGGCTGGGCGAGGGCGCGCCCGACTTTCCGGTGGCGACGCTGGTGACGCAATACAAGGATGCTTTCTTCGCGCTGCGCCAGGCGGATGAGCATCGCGAGCCGCTCTATCCCGGCGCGGCCGAAACCATCGCGGCGCTTGCGCGCCAGCCCGATGTCCTGCTCGGCATCGCGACCGGCAAGTCGCAGCGCGGCGTCCGTACCGTGCTCGGCCGGCACGACTTGCTTCAGCTTTTTTCGGTGATCAAGACGGCCGATGACGCGCCGTCCAAGCCGCATCCGGGCATGGTGCTCGACGCGATGCGTGAGACGGATGTCGGACCGGCCCACACCGTTGTCATCGGCGACAGCATCTACGACATGGAGATGGCCCGTGGCGCGGGGGCGGACGCCATTGGCGTGTCGTGGGGCTATCACCCTCCGGCATCGTTGCAGAGGAGTGGCGCGCGTATCGTTGTTGACGACTATGCGGCGCTGCGGGCCGAGCTTGCGAAGCACACGCGCTCAATGACGGCGGGCCAAGCAGGCCCCTGAAATGGAAAGAGGACGCAACATGCGTCCTCTTCCATTCGGTTCGGCAATGACAGCCTGGTTACCACCAGCCGTATTGCTCGCACACATAGTAATTCCAGACCGGGTTGCCGTAGGGGTCATAGCAATACGGGCCCGATCCTTCATACGCGCCGTAGACAAATGGCGCTGCGGCGAAGCCCCAGCCCCATCCGCCCCAACCGCGGTGGTGATGGCGATGGTTCCAGGCATAGTTGCCGGGCTTGCCCGGCCATTTGCCTTTGTTCCAGTTGCCCTTGTTCCAGTTGCCGCTCAGGCGGTTGTGAACGCCGGGATTGGCGATGACGCCGCGCGACATGCCGCGCGAAAAGTTCGCGGAGGGAGCGCTGCCCATTCGCGGAGCGCCGGCGCCAAAGCCGCGCGCTCCACCGCCGAAGCCGCCACCACCGCCGCCCGCGGAGAAGCCGCCGCCGCCACCACCAGCGGAGAAACCGCCACCGCCGCCGCCCCCACCACCGCCGCCGGAGCCGAAGCCGCGCGCGGCCGCAGGTGTCGCGATTGCCGTCGCGGCGAGCAGGGCCGCCGCAGCTGTGGTCGCCATGATCTTGCGTAACATCTCAATTCTCCTTCGCACCGTCAGTGGATTGCACTTGCCGCCGGGCCCCCAAAATCCGGGCGCAATAGCCACCGAGTTAATATTGACCTATGCGCGCTCGTTCCTTTCACCAGAGAAGTTTGGAAAAAATTTCGGCGTATTCGGTCGCCACATCTGCGTTGTTTCGCCGCGGATGCGCGCGAATGAATAGCCGTTCATGGGAGCGCGCCGTCACAGGTAGCTCAGGTTGCATTGCCGCAGGCCGCGCGCTGTCATAAATGGCGCCTATGGCCGATCCTTTTTCCGACATTTTCAAAGACGCACCTGACAATCCGATGCATGCAGCGCAGCGTGCGATGCGGCCGGCCCTGCGCAAGCGTTTCTATCGCGACGTTGCGATCGAAGAGACTGCGGAGGGCTTTGGTGTACTGCTCGATGGCAAGCCGGTGCGCACGCCCGCGCGCAATCCGCTCGCCATGTCCACGCAGCCGCTCGCACAAGCGCTTGCCGACGAATGGTCGCGGCAGAGCGACAGCATCGATCCGGATCTGATGCCGCTCACGCGTCTGGCCAATTCCATTATCGACGGCGTCACCACCCAATCGGCCGCCGTGCGGGAGGAGATCGAGAAATATCTCGGCTCCGATCTTCTGTTCTACCGCGCCGAAGGTCCGGCATCGCTTGTCGAGCTGCAGACGCGCCATTGGGATCCGGTGATGGCCTGGGCGCGCGACACGCTGGGCGCGCGCTTTGTCCTCGCCGAAGGCGTCGTGTTCACGTCGCAGCCATCGCAGTCGCTGGAAGCCGCGCGTCATGCCATTCCGGCCGACGCGTGGCGGCTCGGCGCGATGCATTCGGTCACGACGCTGACCGGCTCGGCCCTGCTGGCGCTCGCCTTGTTGCACGACGCCATCACCGCCGATCAGGTTTGGACCGCCGCGCATGTCGACGAGGACTGGAACATGGAACGGTGGGGCCAGGATGAGACCGTGCTGACGCGGCGTGCTCTGCGCCGCACGGAGCTCGATGCGGCGGCAACGGTGATGGCGCTTCTGCGTTAGCGTTTCCGCGCACGAACGGCGTCGGCAATTCGCGCAAACACGCCGGCCCAGTCTCCCTCCGCCGTTTGCCGGAACAACCGCATCGTCGGATACCAGGGGCTGTCGTCGCGATCGAGTAGCCAGCGCCAGTCCGGCACCTGCCGCAGCGCGACGAAGGTGGGGCAGGCGAGCGCGCCGGCAAGGTGCGCCAGCATCGTGTCCGACGTCACGACGAGGTCGAGGTTCTTCATCAGTGCCGCGGTGTCGAGCAGACTCTCGGCGCTGCGGTCGGATGGATCAATTGGCGTTTCGATCTTCTCTCGGAAATCGACGCCGTCGACCTGCTCGTAACCGGGCGTCTTCTGCAGCGCGATCAGTCGTACGCAATCGATCGCTGCGAGCGGAGCAAAGGCCGCGAGCGGAAGCGAACGCCCCCGGTCGGCGGTGAATTGCGGGTTGCCCTGCCAGGCGATGCCGATGGTGAAACCACCGCTTCCAAGCGTCGTTCTCCATTGTTCGACACGCGCCGGATCGGGCCACCAGTAAGGAACGTTGGTTGGGATCGCCGAGAGGTCGAGTTGTTGAATCGCCGGCACGCTCATCAGCGGCGCCCAGCGCAACGAACGGCCGGCTTCCGCCAATTCGCTCATGTTTGTCGCCACCGCTTCCACGCCGGCGATGCCGCGCATGAACGACACGAGCGCCGGCGCCGTCAGCACGCTGACGCGATGACCTTGTTCAACCAGCGCCGGAATAAACCGTGCGAACTGGATCGCGTCGCCAAGGCCCTGTTCTGTGGTGAGCACGAGCCGGCCGTGGAACGTCTCGCCGCGCCATCGCGGAATGTCCGCGTCGATCGAATTCCTGCTGCCGGGACGCCGCTCAAAATTTGGCCACCCATTGGCAAAATCGCCTTGCAGCAATTGCAGCAAGGAGAGCGCAAAGGCGATGCCGTCATCCAGCGGCGCCAGTTGCGCCGCCTGTTCGAGCGCCGCGCGCGCCTCGGTGACGCGGCCGCGATATTTCAGTGCCATGCCGTGCGCAAAGACGACGAGCGGCGAATGCGGCTGCAAGGCGCGCGCCTGTTCGGCACTCGCCACCGCTTCGTCAAAGCGGTTGAGCAATCCGAGCGCGACGCTGCGGCCCGCCTGCGCTTCGGCAAATCGCGGAATGATGGCAAGCGCGCGATCGAAGGCCGCGAGCGCTTCTTCGGCGCGGGCCAGGTCCTTCAGGACGCTGCCGCGATTGACATGGGCTTCCGCCATGCCGGGATTGAGCGCGAGCGCACGGTCGTAGCTGTCGAGCGCATCCTCGTTGCGGCCGAGCGCTTGCAGCGTCGAGCCCCGATTGGACCAGTCCTCGGCGGCGTTCGGATCGAGTGCGAGCGCGCGTTCGAATGCGGCGAGCGCGTCCTCATGCCGTCCGAGTTCGCTCAGGAGATTGGCGCGGTTGCCGTGCGCGGCGGCGAAGGACGCGTCGCAGGCGCTCGCGGCATCGAACGCGGCGAGGGCGTCTTGTGTCTGTCCGATGGCAGCGAGGGCCCTGCCAATCAGGTCATGCGTGCGGGCCTGCGGCGCGATCGCCGCCGAGCGGCGGGCAAGCTCGATCCCCTCCGGAAAGCGGCCATTCTGGCAGGCGATCAGCGCCAGATAATAGAGTGCGTCAGCATTCTCTGGATCCTGCCGCAGCACGTCCCGATACCGCGTGGCCGCTTCGGCAACGGCGCCCTGGCGGTGCAGGGCAATTGCTGATTGCAGGAGAGGGGCGACGGCGTCGGACATGCCGCCTGTCTAGCGTGCGCCGCAGAGGCGCGCCACGGCGGCGCCGGCGCCGGAATGGTGGACCGCGCCGCGCCGACGCGATATGCGTGCACGCCCGCCTCGATTTGGCCGTGAAGGCTTGCCCTTGTCCGCGCCTTCTCCGCGCCTTGGGATGACGACGATGTTCCACCGCCGCTCGCTGCTTCTCGGACTTGCCGGACTGGCGGTCGGATCGACGTTGCCGCGCGCCCGTGCCGAGCCGGCGATCGAGCTCAATGCCGAGCTGGCGCATGCCTTTGTCGAGGTCGGCACGGAAGGCACCTTCGCCGTCCTCGACCTCGCGCATAACCGCCTGATAGCCACCGACGAGACGCGCTCGCGCAACGGCGAATTGCCGGCCTCCACCTTCAAGGTACCGCACGCGCTGATCGCGCTCGAAACCGGCGTTGTCGCCGATGCCGACAAGGAAGTGATCCACTGGGACGGCGTGACCCGCGAAATCCCGGAATGGAACCAGGACCACACACTGCGCTCGGCGATGAAATATTCGGTGGTGCCGGTGTTCCAGCAGATCGCGCGCCGCATCGGCGCCGAGCGGATGCAGAAATACGTCGACGAATTCAATTACGGCAATCGCGACATCGGCGGCGCGCCGATCGACAAGTTCTGGCTGGAAGGAAATCTGCGCATCACGCCGCTGGAGCAGATCGACTTTCTCACGCGCCTTCTGCGCGACGACCTGCCGATCTCCCAGCGCAATCTCGATCTGGTCAGGGACATCGTGCCGACGGAAAAAACGGGGCAGGCAACCGTGCACGGCAAGACCGGTGCGGTCGGGCGAAACGGCAAGCTCGTGCTCGGCTGGCTCGTCGGCTGGGCCAACCGGGGCGAGGACACCTCGGTCTATGCGATGAATATCGACCTGCACGGCCCGGCCGATCTCGGCCGCCGCATGCCGCTCGTGATCGCGCTTCTCGGCAAGGCCGGCCTGATTTGAACCGGACGGCGTCTTGCGCCGTCTCAGAGGTCCGTGTCTCATTCCCGCCGGGGGCCTCTGTCCATGAAAATCACGCTCGACCTGTCCGCGCTTGTCGAAGAGGGCAAGCTGACGCCCGCGGAAGCCGCGCGCCTGCGCGGTCTCGCCGCGCATGACACAAGCTCGCTCGGCATCAACATCCTGGTCGGCTTCGGCGTGGTCGCGGTCGCGGCCGGCGCGGTCGCGCTCGTGCCGACGCCGTTCACCGCGATCGTGCTCGGCATCGCGCTGTTCGGTGCGGGGCTCGGGCTGTCGATGGCGCGGGCGGAGCAATGGGACCTGCTGGCGCAGGTCTGCATCGTGGTCGGCGCGCTGATGTTCGCCGGCGGCATCCTCGCCTTCAACCAGGGCTCGCTCGGCGCGATGCTGATCGTGACCGTCGCCTTTCTCGGCGCGTCGATCCTCGCGCGCTCGAGTTTGCTGATGGCGGGAGCGGTGCTTGCCGCCGCCTCCTGTTTCGGCGCGCGCGCGGGCTATTGGCACGCGACCTACGCGCTCGCGATCTACGAGCCGCTCGTCACTGTCGTCGTCTTCAGCCTGATCGCGCTCGGCGCCTATGTCCTGTCGCACCGGCTGCCGGCGGCCTATGAGCGGCTCGCCATCACCGCCTCGCGCACCGCGGTCTTCCTCGTCAATTTCGGCTTCTGGATCGGCTCGCTCTGGGGCGACCGGCTCTTGCTGCTGCGCTCGCTCTGGCATAACGACCCGGCGCTCCTCAACACGTCGGCCTATCGCAGCGAGCTGATCATCTCGCCCTGGTTCTTCATCGTCACCTGGGCGCTGGCGCTGATCGGCGTCGGCATCTGGGGCGTGACCGCCAATCGCCGCTGGGTGGTGAATGTCGCGGCGGTCTTCGCCGCCATCCACTTCTATACCCAGTGGTTCGAGAAGCTCGGGCCGAACGCGCTGTCCTTCTTCCTTGGCGGGTTGCTGATGCTCGCCTTCGCGCTCGGGCTGTGGCGGCTGAACAAGGCGGCGGAGAAGAAATAGCCGAGGCGGCAACGGTCGGATTCCCTCCCCCTTGTGGGGGAGGGTCAGGGAGGGGGCTCGGCGCGGCCACAGCCATACCCCCACCCGATCGCGCTGTCGCGATCGACCTCCCCACAAGGGGGAGGTGAAAAAGAGAGGCTGGCCCGTGCTATGCATTGTCCTGACGCCGGACGGGCAGAGGACATCGCAGCGGGCGAAATGAAGGACATCATCGAGAAGCTGGAACAGCGCCGGAGCGAGGCGAAGAAGGGCGGCGGCGAGGCCCGCATCGAAGCGCAGCACAAGCGCGGCAAGCTGACCGCGCGCGAGCGCATCGAATTGCTGCTCGATAAGGGCTCGTTCGAGGAGTTCGATATGTTCGTCGAACACCGCTCCTCCGAGTTCGGCATGGAGAAGCAGAAGATCCCCGGCGACGGCGTCGTGACGGGGTGGGGCACGATCAACGGCCGCGCCGTTTATCTCTTCTCCAAGGACTTCACGGTGTTCGGCGGCTCGCTCTCCGAGACGCACGCGCAGAAGATCATCAAGGTGCAGGACATGGCGATGCGGGCGCGCGCGCCTATCATCGGCCTGTTCGACGCTGGCGGCGCGCGCATCCAGGAGGGCGTCGCCGCGCTCGGCGGCTATGGCGAAGTGTTCAAGCGCAACGTCATCGCGAGCGGGGTCATTCCTCAAATTAGTGTTATCATGGGCCCCTGCGCGGGCGGCGACGTCTATTCGCCGGCCATGACCGACTTCATCTTCATGGTGCGCGACACGTCCTACATGTTCGTCACCGGCCCGGACGTGGTGAAAACCGTCACCAACGAGGTCGTCACCGCCGAGGAACTCGGCGGCGCCTCGATCCACACTACGAAGTCGGGCGTCGCGGACGGCTCGTTCGAGAACGACGTCGATTGTCTCTTGCAGATGCGACGTCTGGTCGACTTCCTGCCGGCCAACAACGAGAGCGGCGCGCCGGAGTGGCCGACCCAGGACGAGACTGACCGTATCGACGAGTCGCTCGACACACTGGTGCCGGACAACCCGAACAAGCCCTACGACATCAAGGAGCTGATCCTCAAGGTCGCGGACGAGGGCGACTTCTTCGAGATTGGCGCGGCGTTCGCCAGGAACATCGTTACCGGTTTCGGCCGCATCGCCGGCCGCACGGTCGGCTTCGTCGCCAACCAGCCGATGGTGCTCGCGGGCGTTTTGGATTCCGATGCGTCGAGAAAGGGCGCACGCTTCGTGCGGTTTTGCGACGCCTTCAACATCCCGATCGTCACCTTCGTCGACGTGCCGGGTTTCCTCCCCGGCACTGACCAGGAATATGGCGGCCTCATCAAGCACGGCGCCAAGCTGCTCTTCGCCTATTCTCAGTGCACTGTCCCTCTTGTCACAGTGATTACGCGCAAGGCGTTCGGCGGCGCCTATGACGTGATGGCGTCGAAGCATGTCGGCGGCGATCTCAACTATGCCTGGCCGACCGCGCAGATCGCTGTGATGGGGGCGAAGGGCGCGGTCGAGATCATCTTCCGCGGCGGCACGAGTGAGCAGATCGCGGCGCAGACCAAGCAGTACGAGGACCGCTTTCTGTCACCTTTCGTCGCCGCTGAGCGCGGCTATATCGACGATGTCATCATGCCGCACTCGACCCGCCGGAGGATCGCGCGCGGCCTCGCCATGCTGCGCGACAAGCATCTCGATATGCCCAGGCGCAAGCACGATAATTTGCCGCTTTAATTGGTGTGGGGATTATCTCAGCGTCATGGCCGGGCTTGTCCCGGCCATCCCGCTTAGGGACGCAGAATCCTATCCAAGGATGTCCGCATACAAATCCCGCCACGACGGGTTAGCCTCCAAAATCAACCGTGTCTTGTACACACGCGGCCAATGTTTCATGTTCCTCTCGCGCTGGATGGCATCGCGGATATCATCGAACGCTTCGAAATGAATCAGCTTGTCGATCCCATACCGCTTCGTGTGTCCCGGAACCTGACCGCTCTTGTGTTCCGCAATCCGTTTGACCAGATTGCTGGTGACGCCGGCATAGATTGCTCAGCCGGGCCGGCTTGCTAGGATATATCCGTAACCAGGCATGGTCGGAGTGTCGGGAATCGAGATGGCCGGGACAAGCCCGGTCATGACGCAGAAAGATATCGTTCGACTCGTTAGGAGAATGCCGTGCTCAGTCGCGCCGGATTTATTGCTCTTGCTTCACTCGCTTTGGCGCTCATCATCACGCCGCTTAACCCCGCCCACGCCCAACAGGGAAAACGCATGACCACAGCCGACGGCCTGCAGATCATCGAGGTGAAAGAGGGCGCCGGCCCGACGGCGGCGGGCAGGACCGCGACGGTGCACTACACCGGCTGGCTCTATCAGGACGGCAAGAAAGGCGCCAAGTTCGACTCCTCGGTCGATCGCAACGAGCCGTTCTCGTTTCCCGTCGGCGCCGGCCGCGTCATCAAGGGCTGGGACGAGGGCGTTGCCGGCATGAAGGTCGGCGGCAAGAGCACGCTTATCATCCCGCCGGCGCTCGGCTACGGCGCGCGCGGCGCTGGCGGCGTCATTCCGCCGAACGCGACGCTGATGTTCGACGTCGAACTGCTGGCGGTAAAATAGACTTCTTTGCGGTCGTCCCCGCGCAGGCGGGGACCCAATAACCGTCGCTTCTGAGATCACGAACCTCACCGTGTACTGGATTCCCGCTTACGCGAGAATGA
>CAZSAW010000094.1:0-1787 GCA_964604745.1 uncultured Hyphomicrobiales bacterium | reverse complement strand
CCTCGCCCCACGCAAGTTCGACGTCCGTGGTGCCGAAAAAGGCAGTGCCGCGCTTCACCTGATCCGAGATCGCCGCTTGCACGTCGGGATGGGCATGACCGATCGGCAGCGACGTCGCGTTGAACCAGAAATCGATAATCTTGCGCCCGTCCTGGTCCGTGAGCACGGCACCCTTGCCGCTTTGCAGGAATGGCGCGTACGGCTTGCGCATCAGCGCGTCACGCGTGAAGCCGCCGGGATAAACCGACTTCGCCCGCTTGAAGGCATCCGCCGACTTGGGGGTCGCCGCCTGGAAGCGGCTTTGAACATCGTCTTTGCGCGACTTCAGGCGCGCAAAGAAGTCGTTGTTCATCCACGCTTCGCTGGTTTTCTGCGTCTCAATTGTCATCGAACACAGCCTTCGCTGAAACTGCATGGTTCGCGGTCGTCACTGCTGCTCCGCGACAAGGCGGCCGGGATACCGATACCTAAAGGTCTGGCGCAGCACATGATTTATGCTCGAGGGGGTTTTTTCCGCGGTGAGTTTTCGTAGGCGCCGAACGTGGCGAGATGACGCTCGCTCGCTTCCAGCGCAGCAAGTGCTTCGCGCCCGTGCCGCGCCGCGACCAATGCCGCAAGGCATTCAACGGCAGCGAACGCCGGCGCCATGGTGTGAAAAAACGAAGGCGTCTCGGTGTGCACAAGGATCGCCACGTCTGCGAGGCGCGCGAGCGGAGACATTTCGCTGTCGGTGATGGCTACGATGTGGGCGCCGCGCCGCCTCGCAAAAGAGGCAGCCTCGATGGTGTGACGGGCGTAGCGCTTCACCGAGATCACCAGCAGCGCGTCTTTCTTGCCGATATTTCGCATCAGGTCGGCGCCGAGTTCGCCGGGGCCGTCGACCAGCACCGAATTCGTGCCGAACAGCGAGCGCACGTAGTGGAAGATGTAGGCGATCGCGTAGCTCGATCGCACGCCGAGGCAGAAAACATGATCCGCTTTGGCCACAATATCGGCGGCGGCCGCAAAGCGCGCATTGGCGGCAGCGGAGGACAAGTCCTGCAGGTGATGGGCGAGCGCGCCGAAGATGTCCTGGACAAGGCCCGCATCGCCCTCGCGATCCCGGCGCGTCAGAAGCTCTTCTGCGCGACCGTGGTAGCTTTCCGGGCGACGGCGCACCGCGTCGGCATGCAATCGCCGCACCTGTTCGTATCCGGACAAGCCGAAATGCTGCGCCAGACGGGTCAGGGTCGCGGAGGTCACTCCGGCCCGGCGCGCCTGCTGGCGCGTCGATAGAAGCGCCACGTCGGCCGGATGATCGATCACCCAGCGAGCCGCCTCGCGAAGTTGCGGCGAGAGATCGTCGAAGCCGGAGCGCAACCGACCGTTGAAAGAGAGCAGGTTCATCTTGGCAAATCCTACCCTAGATGAATCATGCGTTTCAATAAAAGATTTTTGCACCACGCATTACAATGGTGTAAGTGTGGCTGGCAGTAGCCCAAGGAGTTGAGAATGGCTGACCAACCGTTTTTTCCGCCCAACAAAGTCCGGCAGAAGCTCAAGGCCGGAAAGCTTGTCTCGGGAAGCGTGATCTACACGATGCATCCGAGCGCGATGTACAGCGCCGGACATGCCGGGCTCGATTTCATCCGCATCGACAATGAGCACCAGTGGAATCGCGACGAGGCGATGGCCAATCTGATTCAAACGGGCAACACTGTCGGCGTCGAAACGATCGTCCGTATCGATCGCGACGATCCCTATATGGCGCGCAAGATCCTGGAGCTCGGCGCGGGCGGCATCATCTT
>CAZSAW010000093.1:0-9018 GCA_964604745.1 uncultured Hyphomicrobiales bacterium | reverse complement strand
GTTGATGGCCGCGAGTTCGTCTTCGGCAAGAACGAGCTGACCGCCAAGCTGCTGCAGATGCGGCGCAAGCCATTCGACCAGATCCGTCGCCGGCGTGATCGGATAGCAACCGACAAAGCGCACGCCACCGCGCAGTACGCCGACCGCCACTGCCTCATTGCCGGTGAAAAGCTGGCGTGCAGCCGGGACTGCCGCATCGAGCCTGAATTCGGCGAGTTGGGGCGGCGCCGCGATTCCCGCTTCGAGCGCCGCGACATTCGACTGCATCACGTCCGCGCCTTTGTCGCCAAGCAGCGCCGTGAGTGCTTCACGCAAGGTCTCCGCCTTCAATCCGGCCATTGTCGCAATCGCCGCCGCGGCGAAGACGTTCGTGCGCTTGCCGCGCAGCGCGCGCTCGAGTTGCGAAGCCTTGCTGTCACTCATCGACAACGAGACGACACGCGCTTTCGACTTGGCGATGCCCGGCGTCGGCGCACCGCCCTGCGGATCGCATACGATCGTGCTATTCGCGTCGAGCGGGATTTCCGGCGCGAACTGGTCGAGCTTCTCCCAATCGAGCGCGACGAAAAGATCGAACCGATCAGGCTGGCAAACCACCGGCGCCGTCGCAATCTGCACGAGTGCAGCGGATTCGCCGCCGCGCACCTGTGGCCCGAACAATTGCGTCATCATCCCGTAATAGCCGCAGAGCGCCGCCGACCGCAGGAACAGCGTCCCTGCGGTCATAGCCCCTGACCCGCCGCTACCGGCGAAGACGACGGAGAGATGCGAACGGCTCACGACAACATCCTCACACGTAGCCGAGCCAATGCCAGTAGGTCGCTCCGAGCAGCATCACGAGGGCAAAGGCGATCACCGTGAGCACGAGCCCGGTGCGCACGAAGTCCTTCGCCTCGAAGGTTTCGGTGCCGTAGGCCACCATGTTCTGCGGCGCATTCACCACCAGGATGAAGCCGAAGCTGACGACGAATTGCAGCAGCATAGTCATGCCGACAATGTTGATGCCGGGCGTGGCGACACCCTGCAGCACGGCGATGACGATCGGGATCATGGCGGAGGCGAGTGCGGTCGCGCTGGCAAAGCCGAGATGCACGACGATCAGGAACAGCGACATTACCCCAAGAATGAACATGGCTGTCGCCTGCTTCAGACCGAACTCGGCAACAACGATATCAGCAAGCCAGGTGGCGCCTTTGGTCTGCAGCAATGCAGTCCCGAGGCTGATGCCGATGCCGAACAAAATGACCGTACCCCAGGGAATTTTCGGCTGCGCTTCCTTCCACGTCATGATGCCGAAGCCGGGCAGGAACATCAGGGCGACTGCGGTTGTCGTCGTCGTCGATGTGTCGAATGTGTGCAGCACACCTTCGGTCGCCCAGAAGGCGAGCAAGGTAAGAGAAATCGCAAGCAGCTTCTTTTCCGAGGCTTTCATCGGCCCGAGTTCCGCGAGCGATTTGCGGATCGCCTCGCGGCCGCCCGGCACTTCCCTCACCTCGGGCGGCATCATTCGTGTCATGACGAAATAGAGCGCGATTGACATCAGGACGCCGAACGGCGCGGCTGCGACCAGCCATTCAAGCCAGGTAATCGACTTCTGCAGCGTCTTCTCGATAAATCCGATGGCGACCATGTTTTGCGCCGCCGCAGTCTTGATGCCGACATTCCAGATGCTCGCCGTCTGCACCGTGGTGATCATCAGCATGCCGGCGAAGACGCTTTTCCGGCTGACGCCAAAGGCGGCGATGATGCCCAGGGTGATCGGAACGAGGCAGGCGACGCGCGCCGTGGTCGAAGGAACGAGAAAGGCGATGACGAAGCCGACAAGGATCGTGCCGACCACGACATGACGCGTCTCGGTGCCTACGCGCGAGAGAATCGAAAGCGCGATGCGTTTGTCGAGGCCAGTCGAAGTCATGGCCGCGGAGAGAAACAGCGCGGCGGCGACGAGCACCAGCGCCGTATTGGCGAAGCCGCCGAAGGCCAAGGTAAGCGCCGCGCTCGTGCCGTAAATCACCTTGGGGTTGGCGACGTTCGGCGAAAAACCCACGAGGAACGCCATCAACGCCGCGATCACGATCGCCGAGACGGCATAGTCGATCGCCTCCGTCATCCAGATGATGACGGCGAAAGCAAGAATCGCCAGCATGCGATGCCCGGCGACCGGAAGGCCGGCGGGCGTCGGCAACAACAAAATCGCAATGAGCACCGCGCTTGCGGCGATCAAGCCCCAGTTACTGGTAAACCAATTCGTTTTTGCAGCGGCTTTCGCCGGCACGCGTTCCGCAATCGCCATGGCTTTCCTCCTCAGCGCAATGGCTGAGAGGATCGTGGCTGCGATGGGCAGTTGCCTTGATCCGGATCAAATCAAGCAGCGCCGCATGCTGTGCACTGCAAAATAAACAGGCCGCGCCATCACTACGCTTGCGGCGCGCTACGACGAGATGTGTCGGGTCGGAGCGGCATCTTGCCGGCAAAGAGCGGCGCGATGTTTGCCGATCTGCTCCGTCACGGCCCAATTGAACAGGAAGGCATTTTTCCGGATCGGCACTTTCCAGTGAATCAGGCGCGCCGGAAAGGGCGGCCATGATATCCCGCAGCGCGCGAGCACGCGCGCGAGTTTTCCTGACCAAACGATCCGTCCGATGCTGTCGAGAATAAGACGGTGTCCGACGTTTCTGATCCGGCTGATCGGACGGCGAGCAGCGAACCATTTCTCAAACGCCGCACGCGATTCCGGCGACAGGAAGCGATCGAGATCGATCGCCCGCCGGGTCAGGGTGTCATAGTCCGGAGTGACGCGGCGTTTGCGGACGGCAAAGCTGCCGCGCGCAATGCCGGCGTCCTCCACAATCCGTCGCGCAATGGGGCGATCATAATCGCCGCCGACCGACCAGGGCGCCATCGCGGCGCTCCGGCTGATGGCACCGATATCCGCGAAATTGCGCGCGCCCACAGCAGGCATCGCGAGATCGAGCGCCGGAGCCCGGGCGAAAAATTCGGTTTGGCTATAGCCGCCGATATAGATCGGAAAATGCGGCGCACGGCGCTCGCCGAAGCTTTTGACCCAGATGTAATCGCCGCCATATCCCGACACGACAATGCGGCCCGCAAGCGTTTCTCCCGTCGCCGCCAGATAGACTTGCCCGCCGGCGAAGCTCGACGCGATAAATTCGATTTCGGGATAGTCGGGCCGTGCCTGGTAGGAATGGGTCTTGTACTCGGTAACGGCGAGACCGAGCGCTTGCCCGATCGCGGTCCCGCTGTCTTCATCGCTGTCGGGCCGATCGACCGGTTGGCCAAAGGTGAAGGCCTCCCGGCAGCCGGCATCGCGCGCGATCACGGCGGCAGCCGCCGAGTCGTAGCCCGCCGAGCACGCGACCATTGGCCGATAACGATGACGCCGCGTGGCGTCGGCAGCATTGGCGAAGACCGATCGCGTTTCTTCGAGCAGGTAGGCCCGATAGGATGGATAATCCGGAAAGCGTGGCGGTAGCGTCACCGGCGCGGGCGTCAGACTCAAATCCCTGCCGATCGCCATCGATTCATAAAAGACCGAAAGCCGGCCGGACCGGGTGGGAACCGAATGGCGATAGCGATCGCTGCCGAAGATGAAGGTGCAGAGATCCTGTGGGTAGAACGGATAGGAGGTGATCGGACCGTCGTCGGCGGCAGCAAGGGCGAGGGCGAGCATGTTCGAAACAACCAGACGCGAGCCGGTCCGGCAAAAGAACAGGGCGGACGGACTCGCCGTGCCAGCAACGGCGATGAGTCCGCTCCCGGCCAGCCGCAAGGCCGTTCCGGCCGAGGTCGCCGCGTCCTCGATACGCCCTTCGGCGAATTCGCCGGCCCAGGTTCCCGCGATGACGCCGCGGGCGTCAGCCTCAACGGCCTCGCCGCATAGAACGCGAATGTCAGGCTTGCCGAGGATAATTTCGGCTGCAAATCCGAGTGCCGACAGTCCGGGATAGCGCTCGATCGAAAAGCGGGTGCTCATATCGGCATATAAATACTAGAGATTTCGGCGGCGAAGAATGGTTCCCGTCTCGCATCGAGACGCGCAATGTTCATTACCCGATGTGCTGCGTCTCGTTGCATTGCCGGTTCGCCATTGATACCTTTTATCATTGGCCGGAAGGGCTCGGCCGAAGCGGAATGCCAGGCGGCGCGTTCAAAGCCATTTGGCCACCGCGACGATGCATCGGGGGCATCCATGAGCAAAGCGCTATTGCGTCGAGTGGTCGAAGCCGCGCTAAGCGCGGCCGACCGTCCAAGTGTCTTGAAAATCTATCGGGCTCCGGACCTCCGGAAAGGGCCGAGACTTGCTGCAATCACGGCGGCCACCAGCAACGTTCCAAGTGATGCCTAGTTGCAATGCGTGATGCGTTCAGAACCACTCTGTTATCGGGGACGTCAATGAACAAAGAACTGTCGCGTCGAACTGCTCAGGAAGTGCGATCCGACCGCTCGCCTGCGCCAAAGACTTATCAGACGCCGCTCCTCCGCAAGGGTCCAACCCTGTCCGCGATCACTGCCGCCAGCAGCAGCATTCCGAGCGACGGCAGCAGCTCGTGATGGACCGGGCACCGAACGTGAGTGCCCGCGTTGCGGGTCTGTCGACGCCGCTTTAAGGTTGATTTTGGTTTGCGCTCTGCTCGCAAGCGGGCCGGGTGTCTCTATCGGCTATTGGGGGTCTTAATGAGCAAAGAACCATCGCGGCGCCTCAACGACGATGCGCGATCCGACCGTGCGCCGAAAAGCTATCAGACTCCCGTGCTGCAGAAAGGTCCGACCCTTTCCGCGATTACGGCCGCAAGCAGCAGTATTCCAAGCGACAGCCCGTCGACATAGCGAGATGGGGCGTCCATGGTGGCGCCGGAGTCATCGCTCCGCCGACAATGAAGACTGCAATCTGGGCACGGCGAGGATGGCGATCCCGGGAAGACTCGAACTTCCGACCTGCGGTTTAGGAAACCGCTGCTCTATCCGGCTGAGCTACGGGACCGTCGCGGCACAGATACGAATTGTCGGATCGTGTTTCCACCAAAAAAAGCCATGCTGATGCGGGAATCCGCCGTCTTTGGATGCCGAGCATCAGCCTGCCACGTCTAAAATGTGCAGTCGGCTCCAGACCTGACGGAATGCGCGCCCCACTCCAAGAGGCGCGCCTCCGGACAAGCGGTATGTGCAAATGCCTGTGCGTTCCGATCCCCTGATTTCGATCGTCATCCCTTCCTACAATCACGAACGCTTCGTCGGCACCGCAATCCGGAGTGTACTCGACCAGTCATGTCGGGATTTTGAAATCGTCATCACCGACGACGGCTCGCGCGACAAGACCGTGGCTGCCATTCAGAGCTTCAGCGACCCGCGCATCAGCCTGAACGTATTTGCGGAAAATCGCGGAGCGTCGCTCGCGGCCAACGACGCCATTCAGCGCTCGCGCGGCCAATACATCTGCTATCTCGCCTCGGACGACGTCTTCCTGCCTGGCAAGCTCGAAAAGCAGGTTGCGTTTCTCGCAGCCCATCCTTCGATCGCCGCCGTCTTTGGCATGCCGCGTCTCGTCGATGAAGCTGGCGCAACCATTTCCGGCCGGCACGAGGTGCTACGAAGCCTGTTTCGCCGACCTCTGACCCAGAATTTTCGCTCGCGCGGCGACTGGTTGCGTTCTTTCTTTTTTCACGGCAACTGCCTCTGCCATCAAGCCGCGATGATCCGCCGCTCGGTCTATGACAAGATCGGCCTGTTCGACGCGCGGCTCGCCAATCTGCCGGACTTCGACATGTGGGTTCGTCTGGCGATGCAGTTCGAGTTTCATGTGGTCGCGGAAGAATTCAGCGCGATGCGGATTCTCGAGAACGCCGGCAATCTCAGCGCGCTGCGGCGCGATTCCCTGCTCCGCGTGCAATTCGAGACGTTCGAAATTCTCAAACGTTATTTTGTGCTGTCACGACAGGACATCGTCGAGATTTTCGCCAACGACCTTTTCAAAGTCCCGGGCCTTGCCGAAAGCTCACCTGAGATCATTCTTGCCCAGCTTGCATTGATGGGCGACGGCCCCGCGCACCGGCTGTTTGCGCTCGACACGATGTTTCAGCACACGGCGCCGTCCGCAGCGAATTGCCAGCGATTGCTCAAGCTGACAGGCGAGCTTGATATTTTCGGCTTCGATGCGATCCGCCAGCTGAACGAAATGCGGATGCAGGCAAATCCGGCCGGTCCGGATGTCGCAAGGCTGCGCCAGGACCTCGCTGCCGCGCTCGCCGAGATATCGCGGCTCAAACTGGCCGGCCCGCGCACCACGCCGTGACCTGCAGTGGAGTATTGATCGATCCGGCCTTTTTCCGGCATTGAAAGGGGATGACAGGGGGGTCGGGCATTTCGCAGACCGGATACGCTCATCCGGACTACATCACGTCGCTGGCCGAATTCGGTGAGCCGCTACGCTTGTCGCAAGGGGGCGGCTGGGTGCTGCGACGTCCGGTCCCCGGCTCACGGCATCACGATCTGATGGGGCCTTATCCCCTCTTCTTCTGCAATGACTGGCAGGGCCTGCGGCAGGATCTGGCCGCCGCCGCGACAGACAACGTCAGCATTGCACTGGTAACCGATCCGTTTGCCAATGTGAGCGAGGCGACGCTCAGATCGGTGTTCGATCTCGTGATCCCGTTCAAGGAGCATTTTTTCGCCGAGCTGAATCAGCCGGTGGAATCGATCGTGTCGAAATCGCATCAGCAGACGGTCCGGCGCGCGCTGAAAAAGGTCGCCGTTCAGGTCTGCGCCGATCCTGTCGCCTGCCTCGACAACTGGCTTGCGCTGTTCGAAACCTTGAAGCAACGCCACGGCATCAGCGGTCTGCGCGCCTTCTCGCGCCGCGCCTTCTCCCTGCAATTGGCCATTCCCGGAATGGTGGCGTTCGAGGCGCGCGAGATCGAGACCGGCGCACTCGTTGGCATGGATCTCTGGTACGTGCAGGACGATGTGGCCTACGGCCATCTCGTTGCCTGCAACGCGCGCGGCTATCAACTGCGCGCATCCTACGCAATGAAATGGCATGTGCTGAATTATTTCTCCGGCAAGCTTCGGTACGTACATCTGAGTGCCGCAGCCGGATCGACTCCGGGCGCTGTCGCAGACGATGGTCTGGTCAGCTTCAAACGCGGCTGGGCGACCGGGTCGCTGACCAATTATTTCTGCGGCAAAGTCCTCGACGCTGATGCCTATACAATGCTGGTGCGGAACAACCACGCAATGGGGCAGCAATTCTTTCCGGCTTACCGTAACGGCGAATTTTGATCGGCTACGTCGGCGTGCCATGATAAAGCGCGCGCAGCGACCCACCGATTACGACCGAAATTCTGACAGCCTGACGCCCAATGCAACATCCCGACGCAGCGAAAATCGGTCCCCTGCTGCAGCGCGCAGTCGGTCTGCAGCAGCAGGGTCAATTTGGCGAGGCGGCGCAATTCTATCAGGAGATTCTTCGCATTGCGCCCGAGCAGTTCGACGCCCTGCATCTGCTCGGTGTGCTGCGTCTGCAGCAAGGTGACGCCACCGCGAGCGTCGATCTGATTGACCGCGCCCTGCGCACCAATCCGCAATCGTTTCGCGCCTTGACCAATCGCGGCATCGCGCTGATGAGCCTCGAACGCAATGCCGAAGCCGTCGCAAGCTTCGAACAGGCTCTCACGATCAACCCGCACCATTTCGAAGCGCTGCGCAACCAGGGAGTAGCGCTCGCACGACTGGAGCGCGATAGCGAAGCAATCGATGCCCTCACCCGCGCACTGGCGTCGCGCCCGGAAGACGGCGAGGCGCTCGCCAATCGCGGGCTGGCGCTGGCGCGGCTTGGGCACGATCCCGAGGCGATTGCCGATTTCCAGCGCGCGCTGTCGCTGCGGCCCAATGACGTCGCCATCCTCAACGCCTATGGCGTTGGGCTTGCCAATCTCGACCGTGTGGATGAAGCGCGGGCGCTTTTCGATCGCGCGCTCGCGCTCGATCCGCGCTCGACCGAGGCTCTGAACAATCGCGGCAATGCGTCGAGGAAACTCGGCCGTCATGCCGACGCACTGGTGGACCACGAGCGTGCCCGCGCCATCAACCCGCAGGATGCCGACGCCTGGCTCGGCACCGGCGACGTGCTGAACGACCTGCATCGTTTCGATGAGGCGATCGCGGCATTCGACCGCGCCATCGCCATCAAGCCCGACCGCGCCGAAGTCCAGATCGGCATCGCCAATGCCCTGAGCGGACAATCGCGCTACGACACAGCGGCAGAGGCTTATGCCAAGGCCCTCGCGCTGAAACCTGACTTTCCCTATGGGCATGGACACTTGTTGCACGCCAAGATGCATGTCTGTGACTGGAGCGACTTTGATCGCGACCGCGCCGACATCCTGTCCACGCTTCCTGCGCGTGCGCGCCGGTCGTTTCCCCTGCCGCTCCTGGCGATATCGGCGTCAGCCGCCGATCAGCTCGCCTGTGCACGGAATTTCGTCGCCGACCGGCTGCGCGCGCTCAAGCCGCTTCCGGGCGCCAAGACCTATGGGCATGACCGGATCCGCGTCGCCTACGTCTCGGCCGATTTCCACGAGCATCCCGTCTCCTATCTGATCGCTGGCGTGATCGAACATCATGACCGCGCCCGCTTCGAACCGATCGCCATCTCCTTCGGACGGCAGGTGGAGGGTCCTGCCCTGAGACGGCTCAAGGCCACCTTCGACCGCTTCATCGACGTGCGCGGCAAAAGCGATCAGGAAATCGCGACGCTGATGCGCGAGCTCGAGATCGACATCGCCGTCGATTTGATGGGCCACACGCACGGCACTCGGCCCGGCATCTTCGCCCTGCGCGCCAGCCCGGTTCAGGTCAACATGATCGGCTTTCCCGGCACGACCGGCGCCGATTTCATCGACTATATCATTGCCGACCCAATCGTGGTGCCGCCGCAACTCGCGCAATTCTACAGCGAGCGGATTGTGTCGATGCCGGAAACTTTCCAGCCGACCGACGATA
>CAZSAW010000092.1:0-38970 GCA_964604745.1 uncultured Hyphomicrobiales bacterium | reverse complement strand
GTCGGCATCGCGGTGCCGACGCGGGAGGAGATGCAGGAAATCGAGATCTCCAGCCGTCTCTATGTCGAGAACGGCGCGCGCTACATGACGGCGACGCTGATGTGCCAGTCGGACACGCCATTGCCGAAGACGACGCCGGTGACCTTTATCCTCGCCTCGCATCGCCTGATCACGGTGCGCTACGACGACCCCAAGCCCTTCGCCATCATCCGGCACCGGCTTGGCCGCTCGTGCTCGTCGTCGGTGAACGGGGATTCGGTGCTGATGGATCTGCTCGACGCGGTCATCGATCGCGCCGCCGACATTCTCGAAAAGATCGGCATGGAGGTCGACCAGCTCTCGCACGATATTTTCGACCCCGAGCGCTCGCGCGCGGCGCAATTCTACAACGCGATCATGCAGACGATCGGGCGCAAGGGCGACCTGACCTCGAAAGTGCGCGAAAGCCTGGTCTCGATCGGCCGCCTCGTTCTCTTTCTCGCCAACGAAGCCGAGGGCATGCGCTGGCCCAAGGAGCAGCGGGCGCAATTGAAGTCGATGCAGCGCGACGTGCAGTCGCTTTCCGATCACGCCACCTATCTCGTCAGCAACATCACATTTCTGCTCGACGCCATCGTCGGCGTCGTCACCATCGAGCAGAACAACATCATCAAGATTTTCTCGGTGGTGGCGGTTGTGCTGATGCCGCCGACGCTGATCGCGTCGATCTACGGCATGAATTTCAAGCACATGCCCGAGCTCGAATGGATCCACGGCTATCCCTTCGCGCTCATCCTGATGGTGATCGCGGCCGTGCTGCCTTACATCTTCTTCAAGTGGCGGAAGTGGCTCTAGCCGTCAGACGTGCTGGCCGCCGTTGATCGCGATCTCCGCGCCATTCACGTAGGACGACGTCTCGGTGCACAGCACGTAGATGATCTTCGCCACCTCGTCGGGCGTGCCGAGGCGGCGCATCGGTATCTGCTCGACGATTTTCTCGGTGCCGGGGGAGAGGATCGCGGTATCGATCTCGCCCGGCGCGATGGCGTTGACGCGGATTCCGACGCGGCCGAAATCGGACGCCATCTCGCGCGTCAGCGACGCCAGCGCCGCCTTTGAGGTCGCGTAGGCGGCGCCAGCGAAAGGATGCACGCGCGAGCCCGCGATCGAGGTCACGTTCACGACGGAGCCCTTGGTCGCGCGCAGTTCTTCGAGCAGGCCCCGCGCGAGCATGATCGGCGCGAAGAAATTCACGCGGAAAACCTGCCGCCATAACTCGACCGGCGTGTCGATCGAGCTCAGCCGCTTTCCGCCCTCGGCTTTGGGGGAAATCGCCGCATTGTTGACGAGCGCGTGCAATTGACCGTCGGGCAGGCGCCGCTTGATCTCGGCGATGGCTTCCTCGGTATTGTCGCTGTCGGCGAGATCGACCTGGATGTGATCTTCGGGACCCGCTTCCCACGGGCATTCCTCGGGGAACGGATGGCGCGAGCAGGTGATGACGCGCCAGCCGGCGCTCGAAAAGCGCTTGACGGTGGCGTGACCGATGCCTCGGCTCGCTCCGGTCAGAAGCAGGGTACGGCGCAGCTGGTTACTGTTCGGCATGATGATAATGCGTGCCTCTACGGATAGAGGCGCGTCTTCCTCCAGGCGTCGCTGTCTTTGCTGCGGCGGAACTCGATGCGGTCGTGCAGGCGGAACGGCCGGTCGTGCCAGAACTCCATCACGAGCGGCACGATGCGAAAGCCGATCCAGTGCGGCGGCCGCGGCACCTCGCCCACGGCATGTTTCGCCGTATAGAGCGCAATCGCCTTTTCGAAGGCGAGCCGGCTCTCCAGCGGCTGCGATTGCTGGCTCGCCCAGGCGCCGATCTGCGCGAGGCGAGGGCGGGTGGCAAAATAGGCGTCGGCTTCCTCCACTGATACCTTTTCTACCGGACCGCGCACTCGCACCTGACGGCGCAGCGATTTCCAGTGAAAGCAGAGGCCGGCCTTGGGCTGCGCGTCCAATTCCCGCCCTTTTTGGCTGCCCTTGTGCGAGTAGAAGACGAATCCCTTCGCGTCGACGCCCTTGAGAAGCACCATCCGGACGTTCGGCATCCCGTCGGCATCGACGGTCGCGAGCGCCATGGCATTGGGATCGGCGGGCTCGCTCTTGGTCGCCTCCTCCATCCAGGCGGCAAACAGGGCCAACGGCTCGTCGGCCTCGGTGAAATCACCAGTCGTTAACCAAGTCGGGTGTTCTATTGGCACAGTGTCAGTCATTCCACGGGGCAGCAGGGGATCGGGGTTGAGATGGTACAGGCGTCCGTGCGGCCCCCTTATAGTGGAACGCCGGTGAGACGGCCATGGCGCGGTACGCTCGGCCGCATGCCCGCCGTCATCGCGGCACTGATGCTCGGCTCCATGGCAGGCGGATGCAGCTTCACCTACCAACTTGGTGATCTGTTCGGCAAAAGCGAAGAGGACAAGCCGGACTACACCGCGAGCCTTTCGCCGACCCGCACTCCTTCATCCGAGGCCGCGCCGGAAGTCGACCTCGCCTATGCCCGCGCGGCTGCGTCCGAGGTTCTCGGCCGCGAGAAAGACACGAGCGCGCCCTGGAGCAATCCGCGCACCGGCGCCCGAGGCACGGTGATGCCGCTGGCCACGGCCTACACGCAGGACGGTTTGACCTGCCGCGACTTCCTCGCAAGCTATGTGCGCCAGGGCTCCGAAGCCTGGCTGCAGGGTGAAGCCTGCCGTGTGCCGCCCGGCAAATGGGAAGTGCGCAAGCTTCGTCCTTGGAAGCGCTCCTGACGCCGGCAAGGCTTGGCGCGCAATTGCGTTGCAGACTCAACGCAGTCTCCCCACATTGTGGCGGAATTGATCAGGCGTCCGTCTGATTGCCGGTTGTCATCCACGGAACGGAGTTTGAAGGAATGCGCGACCCCTATGAGGTCTTGGGGGTGCAAAAGGGGGCGAGTCAGGGGACCATCAAGAGCGCCTTCCGCAAGCTTGCCAAGAAGCTGCATCCCGACGCCAACAAGAACGATCCGAAGGCGGCGAGCCTCTTCGCCGAGCTGAACCAGGCGTACGAAATTCTCGGCGACGAGAAGAAGCGCAAGGCTTTTGACGCCGGCGAGATCGACGCCGAAGGCAAGCCGCGCTTTCAGGGGTTTGAGGGCGTGCATCCGGGCGGATTCGGCCAGGACGCGCATTTCGAAACCTTCAGCTGGGGACCGCAAGGGTTTCAACGCGGCGGTGCTGCTGGCGGCGCCGGCGCGCAGCGCGGTTTCGGCGGGATCGACGACATTCTGAAGGATATGCTCGGCGGCATGGCGGGCGCGCGGCGCGGCGGCATGCATTTCGAAACCGAGGAACCCGTGGCTCCCGGCCGCGATCTCCTCGCCTCGCTGACGATCACGCTCGCGGACGCGGCGCAGGGTGCCTCGAAACGTCTGCGGCTGCCGACCGGCAAGGAGATCGACGTCAAGATTCCGGCGGGCCTGTCCGACGGTCAGCAGATCCGGCTGAAGGGGCAGGGCTATCCGGGCCCCGGTGGCATTGCCGGCGACGCGCTGATCACGGTCAGCATCGCCAAGCATCCGCTGTTCGAGCGCGAAGGCAGCAACCTGCGGCTTGATCTGCCGATCACGCTTTACGAAGCGGTGCTTGGCGGCAAGGTGCGTGTGCCGACGCTTGACGGAGCGGTCGAGCTTGCGATTCCTGCAGGCACGAATAGCGGCCGCACCTTCCGTCTGAAGGGCAAGGGTATGCCGTCGAAATCAGGAAACGGCGACCTGTTGGCCACCGCGCGCATCGTGATGCCGGAGGGCGGCGATACGGAGCTCGAAGAGCTCATGCGCAAATGGCGCGAGAGCAAACCTTACGACCCGCGCAAGGATCTGGGCTGAACCAGCGCGAGTCGGCGCACGCGTCAAAGCGACTGGCGCGTACACCCGTTTGCTTGCGGCTGGTTCGCAAAGCGTGCGGCGGTCCATGCCATAAGCGGTTCTTCGAGCTTGCTGCCCGGTTGCACGATCGCGCCGTGATCCAATCCGGCAATGGACAGATATTCCAGTCGTTGACCGGCAGCGCAGCGCTCGGTCACGTACGTGTCCGTGGCCGCTGGCAGGACGACGGTGTCCGCCGAACCTTGCGCTATGAGCAACGGCGCGACGATCGGCTGGTTTGCGGCGTTCTGTGCGAGGCGGGCCGCGAGCGCCGCGTTCGTGCCTGAAGCGAGGGCGGGTCCCTCGAACGTTCCTGCAAGCGCCGCGATGCGCTGCGGATCTTCGGGCGGAAGGAATCCGCACAGGTTGATCATTTCGCGCGCGGCCTTCAATGCCTCGGGCCGTACCGCATTCTCGAATTTGATGTCGCGATAGAAGCGGCTGTAGGCGGCGGCAACATAGGGCCCGAGCCGCTTGTCGAGGGGCACGCTCATTGAGATGAGCTTCTTCATGTCCGCTGCAGGCGCGATGGCGGCAATGCCGACGACTTTCACATCCGGCGCATAGCGCGGCGCAACGATGCCAGCCCAGAGTGCCGATTGCCCGCCCTGCGAATGTCCCCAGACGGCCGTTTGCATTCCGAGCCTGATCTCGCGCAGCTTTCGCGCGGCGCGAATGGAATCGATGCCCGCCCGCGCCTCAGCTTCGCCGATAAGATAGGGGTGCGGACCGTCCTTCTCGGCGAAGGGGTAATCCGTCGCGACGATCACCCAGCCCGCCTTGATGGCCTGTTCGAACGCCGGAATGCCAAGAGTCGGCACCGATGCGAGCGACGGCATGCATCGCTGCAACAGACCCGTGGTGCCATGCATCCACATAATGACCGGCCGCGGGCCTTTCGGCGGATCGGCGGGGGCGAACACTGTTGCGACGGCAGTGATGGGCGTCTTGTTGTCGACCGTCGTCGTGTATTTGATGCGCCAGCCTCGCGTCCCGGCGGGCAGCGTCACATCCTTCAGTGGTTCGCTGCGCAACAGCGTCCCTGATCGCCCTTTGACCTTCGCCGGCGGATCATAGAATTCATCCGGCGCCCGTGCCGTGACGCCGGCGAATTTCTCCTGCGGTGACGTTGCCGTCTGGGCCAGTGCGCCGGCGGGCCTGGCGACGACCCACGCAATCGCAACAAGAAAAATGATGGAGAAGGTGCACTGGTGTCTTCGAATGATGATCATGACCGGCGCCCAATCCTGTGGAGCATCACAAACGACAAACGCATGTGAGCGATGCGGAAGGCCAATTGGCGATCTTCACGTGCAACATGGCAAGTATAGCAAGGAATGGTGCCGAATGTTTTCGCAAATGAAGGTTGGCGGAAATACCTGTCAATTTGCTCGCAATTCGCTGTCCTCCTCATTGGTGCTGTTGAAGGCTCGGCTGTAGACCTATGACAAGCAGGCGACCTAAACTTCGGCCGCGTTTCCGTTCGAGGTTGCGATTATGAATGAGCCGCCTGTTTCCCGTGGTTTCCGTGCGCGCAAGCGACCCGGCGCACAGAGCAAACGCGTGCCGCCCGGCCAGCATCTCACTACCGACTTTCCCGTCCTGTCAGCCGGTCCGACGCCGGAGACCGATCTCGACGAATGGAACTTTGCCCTGGCCGAGGGCGACAAGGTCATCGCCGAATGGAGTTGGGCTGAATTCGAGGCGTTGCCGCAAACGACCATCACCGTCGACATTCACTGCGTCACGACCTGGTCGAAGCTCGACACCCAATGGCAGGGCGTGACGATCGACACGCTGCTCGGGGCCGCTGGTCTCTCCGAGCCGCCGGGCGCTTTCGTCCTTGCGCATTGCGACGGCGACTACACGACGAACCTTCCATCGGAAGATATCGTCGACGGCAAGGCGATGGTGGCGACGCTCTTCGACGGTGAGCCGCTTGCTCCCGAGCACGGCGGGCCGGCGCGGCTCCTTGTGCCGCATCTCTATTTCTGGAAAAGCGCCAAGTGGGTGCGGCGTCTGCAATTCCTCGACAACGAGGAACTCGGCTTCTGGGAGCAACTCGGCTACCACGCCTACGGCGATCCCTGGCGCGAGCAGCGTTATGCCGGAGACTGACGCCGTTGCGCGTCCGCGGCTGCAATGGCAGGTCGCCGAAGTGCAAGAACTGATCGACGAGACGCCGCGGGTGCGCACACTCGTGCTGGATGTCCCTGGCTGGACCGGACATCGGCCCGGCCAGCATGTCGACATACGGTTGACCGGCGAGGACGGCTATCAGGCGCAGCGCAGCTATTCGATCGCCTCCGCGCCGGAGACAAAATTTCTCGCCATCACCGTCGAGCGGATCGAGGAGGGGGAAGTTTCGCCCTATCTCGCGCACGAGGTCAGACCGGGCGACCGTTTTGAATTGCGCGGACCGATCGGTGGCTATTTCGTCTGGACGGCGGCCACCGGCGGGCCGCTCTTTCTCATCGCCGGCGGATCGGGCGTGGCGCCGCTGATGGCGATGCTGCGCCACCGCGCGGCGGCGCAAAGTTCCGCGCCTGCGCTGCTTCTCTATTCGTCGCGGACCTTCGACGACATCATCTATCGGGACGAGCTCGATTCACTGGTCGCGCGCGGCGACGGCCTCACAGTCGTGCATACCCTGACGCGAGCGCAGCCGCCGGGCTGGACCGGACTTGCGCGACGCATCGATGCCACGATGCTGAAAGATGTCGGGTTCTCCCCGCAGGAGCAGCCGCACATTTTCATCTGCGGACCGACCAGCCTTGTCGAATCTGCGGGGCGCGCGCTCGCAGGACTTGGCCACGCGCGCAACCTGATCAAGACCGAACGATTTGGCCCCACGGGAGTCTGACATGCATGAGCCGAACGACGAGCTTGCGCTCGACGGCAACGCCGCCGCCGGGATGTTGAGTCAGGTTTTCGCTGTCGATGTGACAACCGCGCGCCTCGTTTGTCTGGCCTGCGACGCCGAGGCGCCAGTCGCGGAAGCACGTCTCTATGGCGGGGCGATGGGCGCAGTGTTTCGATGCGCGCATTGCGACAACGTCGTAATGCGCCTCGTTCGTACGCCGTCGGCCTTCTGGCTCGAAATGACAGGGGCGCGCAGTCTGCAGTTGCGCGCGCGCTGACGTCGTTCAGCCGCCGTGGCGTGCGACCGGCGGGTCGGCAGAGCTGCGGCTACCCGGCATGCGGTTTTCCATCTGCTCATAAGCCGCGCGCGCCATCGATTTCAGCTTCAGCTTTTCGGCCGGTCCCACCAGCGCGTAGCCGTAATCGCCTTCCACCCAGTGCACGGCGGCGACATTGTCCCCGCCGGTATAGCGCAAGGCGCTGCGCGGGGCCTTCAGCTTCGAGCAATAGAGCGTGAAGCGCTCGCCGCCGCCATTTTCATACATGAACAGGGCTGCCGGCCCGTTGACGCTCGGGAGAAGACGCCCGCCGAGCAGGCTCAGGCCGAAGCCGCCGAGATCGGGCGCGCGCAACGTCGTGCCGACACGGCGCGAGAGCCAGGGCAGCAGGTGATCCTCGTTCGCGCGGACCTCGATCGGATGGCGCACTTCGTTGATGTAGAGCTTGTGCGCGCTGAAGGCGTCCTCGATGAATGTCTCGAAGCTGTCGGGCGCCGCGGCAGACGCGCCGCGTGCCATCCAGCCGGCAATGCCGCCGACCAGAAATGCCATGATCGCCGCAGCGGCCGCGATACTCGTCCAGCGCCGGCGGCCGCGCGTGAGCGTATCGACGTTCAGCCGCGATGGCACCGTTTCGTTCCCGATGGGCGCGTAGCGCGCGCGGATCATCTCGGCCTGCGCGCGCCAGGAGGCGACCAGCGCGGCTTCGTCCGGATGATTGGCGAGCCAGGCCTCGACGGCGGCACGGCGCTCCGCCGGCAGTTCCCCGTCGACGAGCGCGTGCAGCTCGTCCTCGGTTACGGGTGAATGTTGATCGGTCATTGTCTGTACCTTCTTATTTGATGCGACGGAGCGCCGGCCGCTCACCGTCGAGATAGGCCTTGATCTGTGCGCGGGCGCGCGCGAGGCGCGACATCACCGTTCCGATCGGCACGCCCTGAACTTCCGCGACCTCGCGGTAGGAGAGGCCTTCGAGCACGACGAGCAGCAAGGTCGTGCGCTGATCCTCGACAAGAAGCGCGAGCGCCCGCTCGATGTCGCGGCCGCCGGCTTCCGGCCCGGCAAAGTCCGCGGCGGCGTCCTCATCGAGTGTGCCGATCATCGGACGGCGCGCGAGCGAGCGCAGGCGGTTGCGGTTCAGGTTGGTGAGGATCGTGAACAGCCAGGAGCGGATGTCGCCGCCGAGAAACAGGTGCTCGGAGCGCAACGCCCGCACCAGGGTTTCCTGCACGAGGTCATCCGCCGTGTCGGCGTCACGCGTCAACGCACGCGCATAGCGCCGCAGCGCCGGAACGCAGGCCTCGATATCACCGCGAAATGACGTCACCGCAATCTCCGCTCGTCGATTGTCTCGTTCGGCCGCCTGTAACGGAAAACACCTTCCGCGCGGCCGCTATTCCGCAGCGGCCATCATGCCCCGCGGACCGCGCTGCTTGAAGGGCGTCGGACCGTATGTCATAGGAGGCCGTGGCGCCGTGGGGGCGCGTGATTTAGGTCCATCATGGCGGATGCACAGAGTTTGATGCGCGGCAAACGCGGCCTGATCATGGGGGTCGCCAACACCCGCTCCATCGCCTGGGGTATCGCCGCCACCTGCCGCAAATACGGGGCCGATCTCGCCTTCACCTATCAGGGCGAGGCGCTGAAGAAACGCGTCGAGCCGCTGGTGCAGGAAGTCGACGGCATTCTCGTCGGCCATTGCGATGTCTCGGAGCCGGAAACGATCGACGCCGCCTTCGACGCGGTGAAGGATGTCTGGGGCAATCTGGATTTTCTCGTCCATGCCATCGCCTTCTCCGACAAGGATCAACTCGACGGCCGCTACGTCGACACGACGCCCGACAATTTCGTCAAGACGCTTCTGATCAGCTGCTACTCGTTTACCGCGGTTGCGCAGCGGGCGGAGAAGCTGATGAACAAGGGCGGCTCGATGGTGACGCTGACCTATTACGGCGCCGAGAAATGGATGCCGCATTACAACGTCATGGGCGTGGCGAAAGCCGCGCTCGAATGTTCGGTGCGCTATCTTGCCGCCGATCTCGGCGAGAAGAACATCCGCGTCAACGCGATTTCGTCAGGTCCGATCAAGACGCTCGCGGCCTCCGGCATCGGCGATTTCCGCTACATCCTGAAGTGGAACGAATACAACACGCCGCTGCGCCGGAACGTGACGATCGAGGACGTGGGCGAAACCGCGGCGTATTTTCTATCCGACATGTCGCGCGGCGTAACCGGCGAAATTCATCACGTCGATGCCGGCTACCACATTGTCGGCATCAAACATCCGGACGCGCCGGACATCGCCGTCGATCAGGATTGAATCACGCCGGTCAGCCGGCGCGTATCCAGGCGAGCGCGATCACGCGCGGCGACGGGCATACGGCAATATCCAGCGAACGGCCACCCCGTGTTGTCGCCCTGGCCGCGGCGAGATCGACCTCGATGTCCTGATAATCGAGGAATTGCCCGTCGAGCGGATTCAGCGCCTTGTATACGGCTTCTTTCATGGCAAAAAGGATGCGCCCGCGCAGGGGATCGTCTTGCCAGTGGCGTTGCTCGAAGGGCGTCGCCACCAGCTCGTGAATGTCCGCCGGCAATGGCAGCGCCGGTTCGATATCGATTCCGAGCGCGGCGATGTCGCTTCGTCTGGCGAGCGCCGCGACCGCTATCGTCTCGTCATGAGCGAGAGATCCGACGAGACCTCGGGGCCATGCCGGCGCGCCGCTTGCTCCCTTCGGCAGGGCCTGCGCGGCAAACCCAAGCTCGACAAGGAGTTCGCGCGCGGCAATACGCGCCGCGCCGCTTGCGCGCCGAAGGGAGGGAAGAGGCGAGGGGAGCGACCGCGCTTCCTCGTCGAACAGCGCCATCTCGTCGGTGGGCATGATCTCGCGGTGCGACAGGAGAATTCCGTTAGGCGCTATCGACGCGAGCGCGCGATCGAGTGCGCCATCCCGGCTCCGGTCGAGACCGTCAATCCCAATGGCCTGAGAAGGCGACCGTATTTTTGCCAGTGCCGCGGTCATCGCAATGTCAATTCGGCAATCATCTCGCCGTCCTCGTCCCGGCCGCGTTCGACAAAACCGAGGCTCCTGTAAAGTCTTCGCACCTGACGGTTCTTCGGCATGTAGCTGATGACGATGCTGCGCAACTTCGGAAGTCTGCGTATTTCGGCAACGGCGCGCTCCAGCGCGGCGCGGCCGTAGCCCTTCCCCTGTTTGCGGCGGTCGATCATGAAGCGGTAGATCGTCGCCTTGCGGCCACCGCCGCGGCCTCCTTGCACGTCATACATCAGGAATCCGACCACCTTGCGTCCGGCGTAGATCGCGCGCGGGCGAGCATCGGGATCAAACTTCGATTCGGCCAGCGAGTAAACATTGCTTGCCACGAACTCGGCCTGATCCTTCGTCAGTTCCAGATCGGCGACGTCTTCCCAGTTTGCGGCAGTCACCGGCTTCAATCGGACCGTCTTGGCCATGATTGTTCACCCGCTCGCGCAGCGGGGCGTCTACTCGGCTGCAATGCGGGGCTCGAACGGCTCCTGCCACGGCGCATCGTCGTTCGCGGCGGGCTGCTGGTCGCGCGCCACAGCGCCGCGCACCATCTTGGCCGGATTGCCGCGCCAGCCGGTGTGCGGATCGAGCATTTCGCCCTTCATCAGGAACGAATCCGCGTCGAGGACGACACGCTCGCCCATGGTGACGCCGTAATGCACGAATGCCCCGGCGCCGAGCGTGCAGCCATCGCGGAGGCGGATGTGATCGGACTTGAACACGCCTTCCTCGAGCGAGTGGGCCTGCAGCACGCTGCCTTCGTTCAGATTCGTGCCTTCGCCGATCTCCGTCAGACTACGCTCGGTGATCGAGCAGCCGCCATCATAGACCTTGCGTCCGACTTTTACGCCGAGCATGCGCGAGACCAGATTTTTGAACGGGGTGCCGCCGAACATTTCCACGATCGGGGAATCGGCGAGCTTCCAGTGGCGCTCGTGCGACCAGAAATATGGATCGTAGATGGACGTCATGGTCGGTTGGAGCGTTCTGAACCGCAGGCTCGCGCGCTCGATGGCGGCGAAATAGAGCACCGCGGTCACGGCGATGGTCGCCGCTGCGGCGAACAGCGCGAGGACACCGTAATCCCGATAATGCAGCACTGCGACATGCGACACGAGCACCGCTGCAAAGAAAAACGCAAAGCGCGTCGCGAGGAAAACGAGAGCGGTCACGAGATTGTGGACATTCTTGCGCCGGATGCGCTGGCGGCGTTCCTCGATGCTCAACGCATTGCAGACCTCTCGGTCGCGTTCGACCATGCGGGGAATTTCGAACGCCGGCGAGCCGAGGAGCCCAACATTCTCGCGCACTGGGCCGTCGATCGGGATCATCACCTTGGTGCCGAGCAGGCAATTGGCGCCGGTGCGGCCGTCGGGCGGATAATGAATGTCGTTGCCGAGATAGTTGCTCGCGCCGATCTTCGCCTCGGCGAGGCGGAATGCCGAGCTCGACATGTGCATGTTGATCATCGACAGCCCGTCCGAAACCATCGTGCGGCTGCCGATGTTGCACAGGAACGGATTGTCGTGACGCTGGTTCGTGCCGAAATTAGAGCCGGTTTGCTCGACCTCGTTCAACCGCCAGCCGATAAAGCGCATGTAGCTGACGATCAGCGAACTGTCGCCGAACAGCACGTTATAGAAGCGCGAATTGCTGGCGGTGAAAATCGTCCGCTGCAGCCAGTAATGGAAACCGTAGAGCGTATAGGTGCGGCCCGGCGTGAGCAGGTGCTGGCACAGGCGCGGCAGCACATAGACGCCGGCGAGTCCCGTGACGAGCGATCCGAAGAAGGCAACTGCCGAAGCCGCAAGCATCATCACAACAAAGGATGCGCCCGGCGCAAGGTTGGCCGTGTTGCCGGCGAAAGCGGCAAAGTACGGATACCAGTAGTTCAGCGCCACGACCGGCAGCGGAGCCGCAACCGCGATCAGGCCGAGAAGCTGCAGCGCCGCGTAGAGGCGGCGCCGTGCGGGGCTGCAACGCGCGGCGTCGATGGGGCAGTAATCCGCCTTGGTCTCGCGCGCGGGAGAGCCGTGATAGTGCTGGCCATCCGGCACGCGCTGACCGCTCTGCAGCGATGAGGCGTGGCCGAGCTGCGTGCGGTCGCCCATCGCGGTGTCGATGTCGAGCACGCTCGCCTCGCCGACAAAGGCGTGGCTGCCGATCTCGACCGGACCGACATGGATGAAATTGTTCTGCGCGCGATAGCCGAGCAGGATCGAATCCTTGCGCAGAACGCTGTCGCTGCCGACGGAAAACAGGTCGGTGGAGACGGGGACGAAACGTGAAAGGATGACGCTGTTGCGCCCGATCTTCGCACCGAGCAGGCGCAGATAAAGATTGTAGATCGGGCTGCCGACAAAGGCTGCTGCCGGGGCGCTGCGCGTCAGCGTCTTGACCACCCAGAAGCGGAAATAGCGAAGGCTCCAGATCGGGAAGGATTCCGCCTTCCAGCGTCCGATGAGCAGCCACTTGGCACCGATAGCGAGCGCGTTGAAGCCGATGAAAACCGAGGCGGCGAAGACGACGCTGCGGACGTAGAGTTCGAACGGATGATCGACGGCCGCATAGGTCCAGGACAGGCCGGTCGCGAAGACCCACAGCCCGAGCAGCGTATAGGCTGCATAGAATGCAAGCTGCAGCGCGCCGCAGCCGTAATAGGCGAGGTTCGACGGATTGTGGAACGGCTCTTCTTTCGCGGCGATGAATCCCTCGATCACGGTGTGATCGAGATGGCTCGCGAGCGTGGACACCGTCGGATTGGTGTAGATGTCGCGCATCGATACGTTCGACATGCCCGGATTTTTGCGGATCTGCGCGCAGAAGCGCGCCATCAGCAATGAATTGGCGCCGAGATCGTTGAAGAAGTGATGCGCAGTCGAGATGTCCTCGTGCTTGAGCACATCGGCAAGCGCGCGCACCAGCACGCGTTCGTTTTTCGTCGCGGGCTCGACCCGTTCTCCGCCATTACGGACCCGCTGGCTTTTGGGCTTCGGCAGCTTCTTGTGATCGGCCTTGTTGCTCAGGGTCATCGGGATGACGTCGAGCTCTTCCAGATAGGTCGGCACCATGTAGGCAGGGAGGCGCTCGCGCAGCGTCTCGACAAGGGCGTTGCGCGATAGTTCAGGCGCGCCCTGCTTGCGCGCGTAATAGGCCACAAGCTCGGTCACGCCAGGCTCGGGCTCGAAGGTCGTAACTGCGGCCTGCGCGATCTGCGGCATGTCGAGAAGCGCTGCCTCGATCTCGCCAAGCTCGATGCGATAGCCGCGGATCTTCACCTGCGTGTCGATGCGGCCGCGATATTCGATCTCGCCATCCGAATTGACACGGCCGAGATCGCCCGTGCGGTAGATGCGGCGCGAGGTATTGCCGGCGATGTTCAGAAAATCGGGAATGAATTTCGCGCGCGTCAGCTCATCGCGATTGAGATAGCCCGCGGCGAGGCCGATGCCGGCAATGCCGATTTCGCCAAGTTCTCCGGCCGATACTGCCTGATCATGAACGGGGTCGAGGATGACGATCGAATAGGTCGGCAGCGGCTTGCCGATGGTAACGGGCTTGTCCGGCGTGAGCTCCGTCAGTGTCGCCGTGACGGTGGCTTCGGTCGGGCCGTAGGAGTTGAGGATTTTCCGGCCCGGCTGCGCCCAGCGCGTCACGAGATTCTGCGGACAGGCTTCGCCGCCGACGAGCAGAAGGCGAAGCGCCGGCAAATCGCGCTCGATGGTGGCGAGAAGCGTCGGGCAGCAGGCAACGCATGTGACCCGGTGCTCGATCAGAAAATCGGCCAACTCCTCGCCGACGAGACTGATGCCGGGCCGCGCGGGCACAAGCGTCGCACCAGCGAGCAGCGGCACCCAGATTTCCTCGACGGAAAAGTCGAAGGCGATGGTCATGCCCTGATAGACGCGATCGCCCGGCGCATAGCCGTAAAGGCTCGCGGCAACGCGCACGAAATTGCAGATGCTCGGATGGTCGATCATCACCCCTTTTGGGTTTCCGGTCGTACCCGAGGTGTAGATGATGTAGCAGAGCGGATCGTTTGCCAGCGCGAGATGTATGAGCGGGCGATCCGGCTTCGCGTCGATGTCAGGCTTCGCGGCGTCGAGATAGATCTGCCGCACGTCGAAGTCGCGCAAGCGTCCTTCGAACTCCGTCATCGACACGATGGCGGCGATCCCGGCATCGGCGAGAATGAAGCGGATGCGCTCCGGCGGGAAACCGCCATCGAGCGGCACGTAAGCTGCATTGACCTTGAGCACTGCGAGCAGTGCCACGTAGGTCTCGGCCGACTTGTCAAAAAGAAGGCCGACACGGTCGCCGGCCTTGATGCCCTGATCGGTCAGGTGACGCGCGACCTGGTTGGCGCGGCGGTCGAGTTCGTCGAACGTCAGCGTCGCGGTTTCGGTGACGATGGCCTCGCGTTCACCGAAGCGTGTGCAGGCTTGCTCGAACAGGTGATTGAGCCGTTCGCCGGGTTGCCAGCGGATCGTATTGTCCTTGCTCGCGACGACTTGCGGCTGGGCGGAGGCGGGTTCGAACGCGCCGAGCGCAGCAGAGCTTTGCTGGTGCACCCTGAGGCGACGCGGCATGCCCGCGCCACCGAGAAGGTGCTGCGGCCTCAGCCTGCGATCGTCGCGTGAATGGGCCATCTCGCTGCTCTTTTTCTTTTCGAGTTGGCGCGTCGGCTGGCCGCCAGTGCCGCAACGGACTCGCGATACGCGCGCTCACCGCGGAGCGGCAAGCGAAAGGGCGTCGCGCTGTTTGACTGGTGACCCCGGCTGGGACGCATGTCGTGCGTTCGTCCCAGAACGCCGCGCTTGAACTCTGTTTCCCCCTGCGGGGCGATTTGCCCCACGCGAGAATCCTAATCCGCGCGCCTCGGCGCCGCAATCGAAAAATCGAAAAAAACGTAGTTATAACAGTAGCTTAACAGGCATTCAGCTTGGCATTAATGGGCGTTCAGCGCGATGAATGCGCATTCAGCAGGCGTGCGGATTTTCGCGGTAGAATTTTGCGCTGGCAGAGGCGTGCGGCGTCGATCGGATCGGTTCACTATCGTGCGGTCGCGACTCAAGCGCTCATTTGACCGTGTTGGATGTGCGGGCTACCACACCGCCGCGGAGCAAAACCTATGTCGTTCAATACCTTCGGCCATCTCTTCCGCGTCACGACCTTTGGCGAGAGCCACGGGCCCGCGCTCGGCTGCGTGGTCGATGGCTGTCCGCCGCGCATTCCGCTCTCTACCGCCGACATTCAGCGCGATCTCGACCGGCGGCGTCCGGGGCAATCGCGTTTCACCACACAGCGGCAGGAGCCGGATACGGTCAGGATTCTCTCGGGCGTGTTTCTCGACGAGGCGACGGGGGAGGAGATCACAACCGGGGCGCCGATCGCGCTTGTGATCGAGAACGTCGACCAGCGCTCGAAGGACTATTCCGCGATCAAGGACAAATACCGGCCCGGCCACGCCGGCTACACTTATGACGTCAAATATGGCGTGCAGGATTACCGCGGCGGCGGTCGCGCGTCCGCACGTGAGACGGCTGCGCGCGTTGCCGCCGGCGCCGTCGCCCGCCGGATCGTGCCGGGACTGAGCGTGCGCGCCGCGCTGGTGCAGATTGGCCCGCACCAGGTCGATCGCAGCAAATGGAATTGGGACGAGGTCTCCCGCAATCCGTTTTTCTGTCCGGACGCGGAAAAGGCCGAGTTCTTCGCGAATTATGTCGATGGCATTCGCAAGGCCGGCTCATCGATCGGAGCGGTGATCGAGGTTGTCGCGGAAGGCGTGCCGCCTGGCCTCGGCGCACCGGTCTACGGCAAACTCGACGCCGATCTCGCCGGCGCGCTGATGGGCATCAATGCCGTTAAAGGGGTCGAGATCGGGGACGGCTTTGCCGCGGCGCTTCTGTCGGGGCAGGACAATGCCGACGAGATGCGCATGGGCAATGACGGCAAGCCGATCTTCCTGTCGAACCATGCCGGCGGCATTCTCGGCGGCATCTCCACCGGCCAGCCAATTGTTGTGCGCTTCGCCGTCAAGCCGACCTCCTCGATCCTGACGCCGCGCCGCACGGTCGACCGTTACGGTACCGAAACCGAGATCGTGACCACCGGCCGCCACGACCCTTGCGTCGGCATCCGCGCTGTGCCGATCGGCGAGGCTATGGTGGCGTGCGTCATTGCGGATCACTATCTGCGTCATCGCGGACAGGTCGGCGAAGGCCGGCCGTGGCCGTTCGAACGACCGGGATAACAATCGTGCTCGATACCCATCATTCCGTCGATCAGGCGATTGCCGCCTTCGTGCGCGGCGAGATCGTTGTCGTTACCGATGACGACGACCGCGAAAACGAGGGCGATCTCGTTCTCGCCGCCGTGCATGCGACGCCGGAAAAGATGGCGTTCATCATCCGCCATACCTGCGGCATTGTCTGTGCGCCGCTGCCGGTCGAGGCCGCGCGGCGATTGCGCCTCGACCCGATGGTGAGCGAGAACGACAGCCCGCACCACACCGCCTTCACCGTTTCGATCGACTACAAGCATGGCACGACGACGGGAATTTCCGCCGACGATCGCACCGCGACGGTGCGCAACCTCGCCAACCGCAATTCCGGCGCGAGCGATTTTGTCCGGCCCGGCCACGTCTTTCCGCTGATCGCCAAGGAGGGCGGCGTGCTTATCCGCTCGGGCCATACCGAGGCCGCGGTCGATCTCTGCCGCCTCGCAAAGCTCGAGCCGGTCGGCGTCATCTGCGAACTCGTCAACGACGACGGCAGCGTGATGCGCGGCCCGCAGATCGCTGCCTTCGCCGCCAAGCACAATCTGAAACGCCTGTCGGTCGCAGATCTGATCGCGTACCGGCAGGTGCGCGAGAAGGTCGTGCAGCGCGTCGGCGAGTTCCCGGTGTCGTCGCCGATCGGTACGCTGCAGGGCTACGCTTTCGTCACGCCGTTCGATCCGCAGCACCACATGGCTTTCGTCTATGGTGACATCGGCGACGGGATGAACGTGCTGGCGCGGCTCCATCGCGCTGACGTGATCGGCGACGTGTTCGGCGGAGCGAAGACGATCAACGCGGCGCTCGTGCGGTTCAAGGCGGAGGGCAGGGGCGTGATCGTCTATCTGCGCGATGGCACCGCAGGCGTACCGGTTGCTGCGATCCCGCAGGAACACGAAACCGGCTCCGATGCGGTACGCATCCGTCAGTGGCGCGAAGTCGGGCTGGGCGCGCAGATTCTCGCCGACCTCGGCATTTCGTCGATCCGGCTGCTGGCCTCCACCAAACGCACCTATGTCGGTCTCGCCGGCTTCGGCATCGAGATCGTCGCGACGCAAGAGATCGGCTAGCGCGACCCGCTTTCGTCTTGGACCAAAGCGTGTCACCATTGCCGCGTCAGGCACGCCGATGCGCTTTCGTTTTTTCCTTCCACTTCTCCTTGCCGCACTGGGATCGGCGGCGCTCGCCGCGCCCATGCTTCGTCCTGCCGCCGACAGCCGCGGCACGAATGTCGATGTCGAGCTCGTGCTGGCGGTCGACGTGTCCTATTCCATGGACCCGGAAGAGCAGGCGCTTCAGCGCGAAGGCTATATCAAGGCGCTGACCTCGAGCGAATTCCTCAACGCCGTGCGGCAGGGCATCCACGGCAAGATCGCCATCACCTATTTCGAATGGGCGGGCGTGCACATCCAGAAGATGATCGTGCCTTGGCAGGTGATTGAAGGGCCTGAATCCGCCGACGCGGTGGTGGCCACCATTGCGCGCGCGCCTTACACGCGCGCGACGCGCACGTCGATCGCGGGGGCCTTGATGTACGCGATGCCGCTGTTCGAGACGAGCGACTATCGCGGCATTCGGCGCGTGATCGACGTTTCCGGCGACGGAACCAATAACGACGGGCCGCTCGTCACGCTCACGCGCGACGAAGTGCTGTCGAAAGGCATTTCGATCAACGGCCTGCCCCTCATGCTCAACCGCCCGAATATCGGCTCCCTCGATATCGACAATCTCGACGTCTATTACGAGGATTGCGTGATTGGCGGACCGGGCGCCTTCGTCATTCCGATCAAGAACCGCGACCAGTTCATCGAGGCAACGCGCACCAAGCTCGTGCTGGAAGTCGCCGGCCGTCAGCCTGAGAGCAGGGTTATTCCGGCAAGTGCCGACAAGCCGCGTATCTCCTGCACGATTGGCGAGCGCATGTGGCAGGAGCGCTGGGGCGGCAGGGGTATGGATTTCCGCTGACGTTACTTCTCGAACCGCGCCACGATCTCGACATGAGCGGTGTATTTGAACTGATCGATCGGCGTCACGCTTGTCAGCCGGTATCCGCCATCGGCGAGCGTCCTTGCGTCACGCGCGAAGGTCGCCGGATTGCAGGAGACGGCGATGATGACGGGTACTTTGCTCAAAGCAATCTCGCGCGCCTGATTGGCGGCGCCCTGCCGCGGCGGATCGAAGACCAACACATCGAAACCTGACAACTCCGGCGCCGTCAGCGGACGGCGAAAGAGGTCCCGCCGCATGGTCGTGACGGGCTTAAGTCCCGGCGCACGGGCCGCCTGCGCGAGGGCATCGAGTGCCGCCTGGTCATTGTCGATGGCAGCGACGTGGCACTTTTCCGCAAGGCGAAGCGCAAAAGGGCCGACGCCGGCGAAGAGATCGGCGACATTTTTCGCCTTTCCCGCATGATCGAGAACGCGGCCCGCGATCGCCGTTTCGCCTGCTTCGGTCGCCTGCAGGAAAGCGCCGGGCGGCAACGATAGCGTCGCTCGCCCGATCCGTATCGTCGGGGCTGCGCGTTGGGCAACAAGCTCGCTGTGACGCGTGATGCGGACGACACGCCGCTTGTCGGTGAGCGCGGCAAGAGCTGCTGTGCGCTTCGGATCAAGCGCGCCGGAGCCGCGCACGTCGATGTCGAGGCCTTCGTCCGTCGCGGTCGCCTGGATATCGAGCGGCTTGCGCAATGGCTCAAGGATGTCCGCAATATCCCACGCCGTCTCGATCGCGTCATTCATACCTGGTGCGAGCACCGGGCAATGATCGATCGGGATGATGGTGTGTGCCCGCAATGCGGCAAAGCCGACCTCGACGATGTCATGCGTGCCGCGCCGCGCGTGCAGAACCGCGCGCCGGCGGCCCTCGCCATGCGCGTCGACCAGCTCATCGACGGATGCCTCGATCCCGACCGAGCCAAGCGCATCGACCACAAGACCGCGTTTCCAGGCGCGATAGGGTTCGGCCTTCCAGTGTTGCAGCGCGCAGCCGCCACATACGCCGAAATGCGGACAGAAAGGAAAAATGCGGTCGGGCGAAGCGGCGATGACGTTGAGAAGATGCCGCCTGTCGGGATGGCCTGGCACGGCCTCGGCTTCGACCAACTCACCCGGCAGCGTGGCCGGCACATAGATTGGTCCTGCGCCGGATTCGCAAACGCCATCGCCACGATGACCGATGCCTGCGATCGTCAGACGCTCGGTCACGCGATGTCCTTCGCCGCCCGATAGGCAATGTACGGAACCAGTCCTTCGAGCAGACGTTTTTTCATCGGCGATTCGGAACTTTTTCGCATCGTTATGTTGCCGAGTGGAGGATTGACCATGGCACGCAAATATTCACGAAGTGCGTCGAAGGACGTGAAACGCGCAATGCGAAAGCGCAAGAAAGGCACGCTCAGGAGCGGCCGAAGCGGCAAGAAGGTCAAGAGCCGCAAACAAGCCATCGCGATCGGATTGTCGGAGGCGCGCAAGAAAGGCAAGCGCGTGCCGAAGCGGAAGTCGCGCCGCAAATGATGTTCTGAAAGCGAATGGGGCCGGCCCATCGGCCAGCCCCATCGCATGATTATTCCTTCAGCTCGCGTCAGGCGAGGCGCACCGTCTCGGACTTCACATCCTTGCCCAGCGCCTCAAACACCTTGGTGACGATGCCTTTCATGTCCAGGCCAGCCTTGGCGTACATCGCGGCCGGGCTGTCCTGATCGATGAAGGCGTCAGGCAGCACCATCGAGCGGAACTTCAGCGCCCCGTCGTCAAGCATGGCGTGATTGGCAAGTTCCTGCACGACGAAGGAGCCAAAGCCGCCGATCGAGCCTTCCTCGACCGTGATCAATACTTCGTGCTCGCGCGCAAGCCGCAGCACGAGATCGACGTCGAGCGGCTTGGCGAAGCGCGCGTCGGCGACGGTGGTCGAGAGACCATAGCCGGCAAGCTCTTCGGCCGCTTTCAGACATTCGGAGAGACGGGTGCCGTAGGAGAGGAGGGCGACCTTGGAGCCTTCCTTGAGGATACGGCCCTTGCCGATCTCCAGCGGCTTTCCTTCTTCCGGCATGGTGACGCCGACACCTTCGCCGCGCGGGTAGCGCAGCGCCGAGGGGCGGTCATCGATCGCAACCTGCGTCGCCACCATGTGGACGAGGTCCGCCTCGTCGCCCGCCGCCATCAGCACGAAGCCGGGCAGGCAACCGAGATAGGCAATATCGAACGAGCCGGCATGGGTCGGCCCGTCGGCGCCAACGAGACCGGCGCGATCCATGGCGAAACGAACCGGCAGTCTCTGAATCGCCACGTCATGCACGACCTGGTCATAGGCGCGCTGCAGGAAGGTGGAATAGATCGCGCAGAATGGCTTGTAGCCTTCGGTCGCGAGACCGGCGGCGAAGGTCACCGCATGCTGCTCGGCGATGCCGACATCGAATGTGCGTTCGGGGAAGACCTTCTCGAACAGATCGATGCCCGTGCCGGACGGCATGGCGGCGGTAATGCCGACGATCTTGTCGTCCTTACGCGCCTCTTTGATAAGGCTTTCGCCGAAGACCTTCTGATAGCTTGGCGCATTCGACTTCGCCTTGGCCTGCACGCCGGTGGCGACGTCGAACTTGACCACACCGTGATACTTGTCGGCCGATTTCTCCGCCGGCTCGTACCCCTTGCCCTTCTGCGTGCGCACATGCACGAGGATCGGGCCCGTCTGGCTGTCGCGCACGTTCTTGAGAATGGGCAGAAGCTGATCAAGATTATGCCCATCGATCGGGCCGACATAATAGAAGCCGAGCTCCTCGAACAGCGTGCCGCCGGTCACCATGCCGCGCGCGAATTCCTCGGCGCGCAGCGCGCCGATTTCGAGCGCCTTCGGCAGACGCGTGGCGAGCTGCTTGCCGATCTCGCGCAGCGACTGATACGTGCGCCCGGAGAAGAGGCGGGCAAGGTAGCCGGCCATGGCGCCAACGGGCGGCGCGATCGACATGTCGTTGTCGTTGAGAATGACGATGAGGCGCGAATTCATCGCGCCGGCATTGTTCATGGCCTCGTAAGCCATGCCCGCCGACATCGCGCCGTCGCCGATCACGGCGATGACGTTGTTCGTCTTGCCGGCGAGGTCGCGCGCCACGGCCATGCCGAGGCCAGCAGAAATCGACGTCGATGAATGGGCAGCGCCAAACGGGTCGTATTCGCTTTCGGCGCGTTTGGTGAAACCCGACAAACCGCCGCCCTGGCGCAGCGTGCGAATGCGATCGCGGCGTCCGGTCAGGATCTTGTGCGGATAGGCCTGATGGCCGACGTCCCAGATAATGCGGTCACGCGGCGTGTCGAACACGTAATGCAAGGCCACCGTCAATTCGACCACGCCGAGACCGGCCCCGAGGTGACCCCCTGTCACCGCGACGGCTTCGATGGTCTCCTGCCGCAGCTCATAGGCAAATTGCGTGAGATTGTTTTCCGGGAGCTTGCGCAAATCTTCCGGGATTCGCACGCGGTCGAGGAGGGGGGTTTTGGGTGAAGACACGGGCGACTCCAATCGGGGGTTACGTGCTGCGGTATTAGGCAACAGGACCGAAAGCCTTACCTCATTAGCCCTTTTGGGCGCAAATCGGCATTTCTCGGTCAGGTTGTCATGATCGGCTATTTCACGTCCAGAGGTTCGGTGCCGGTGGGCCGGCCGTCGGCGTCAAGGGTCATCTTTTCCACGCGGGCTTCGGCGGCCCTGAGAAGGTCCTCGCACCGCTGTTTAAGTGCTTCTCCGCGTTCATAAATCGCAACCGATTCCTCAAGGGGAACCTTCCCTTCTTCCAGACGCTTGATGATGCCCTCAAGTTCCTCGATTGCCCGCTCGAAGGGCAATTTCTTTACGTCGGCATAAGTGTTGTCGGCCATGCGGGGGTCCCGGTTCACCTTTTCATTAATGTAGCTCGACGGTGCCCGCTGGTCATCGCCCCAGAGGGGGGTGAGTTCTCGACCGCCGGTCGGCTGGTCAGCCGCGCATCAACGCGGTCACATGTGCTGCAACGGAGCGGGACAGGCCCTCGAGGTCATACCCCCCCTCCAGCACCGAAACCACCCGGCCGCCCGCAGCCTCGTCGGCAATTTCCATCAGCCTGCGCGTGATCCAGCCGAAATCGGCCTCCAGGAGATTGAGGTTGGCGAGCGGGTCGCGCATGTGCGCATCAAAGCCGGCCGAGATGACAATCAGCTCGGGCGCAAACTCCTTGAGCCGCGGCAGGATCACCGTCTCCATTGCCTCGCGAAATTGCAGCCCGGCGTCACCGGCCCGGAGCGGCGCGTTGACAATATTATTGTGCTCGCCGCGTTCTGAACGCGCGCCGGTTCCGGGATACAGCGGCATTTCGTGGGTCGAGCAATAGAGCACGCTCGGATCGGCCCAGAAAATGTCCTGCGTGCCGTTGCCGTGATGTACGTCGAAATCGACGATAGCGACATGCCCCAGTCCGTGCTGGCGCTGCGCATGGCGCGCGGCGATGGCGGCATTGTTGAAGAGGCAGAACCCCATCGGGCGTGCCGTTTCGGCATGGTGGCCGGGTGGCCGCGTCGCGACGAACGCATTCGCCGCTTTTTTCGTGACGACTTCATCGACCGCAAGGACCGCACCACCGGCCGCACGCAAGGCCGCTTCGAAACTGCCGGGCGACATCGATGTGTCGGCATCGATCCGCACCATGCCTTCGCGCGGGGAGGCGTCACGCACCTCTTGGACAAATTCGATCGGATGACACAACGCCACTGTTTCCAGTGGCAGCATCGGTGCCTGTTCGCGCGCGAGCGTGGCGAATTTCTCGTCCTCCAGCGCGCGTTCGATCGCGCGCAGCCGGTCCGGCCGTTCCGGGTGCCCGGGCGGCGTGAGATGATTGAGACAGGCGGGATGCGTGATGAGAAGCGTGGACATGCGGGGAAAACTGCGGCGATGGTCTTCTGGATTTAAGCCCTGGGGCGCGGAAGCGAAAGATGTTGCGCCTCTACCATTTCCCCGTGACGGTGACGCCCGGCGGGGCAGCGGGCGTCACCGGCACGAAGAAATCCGAAGCCAGCGGCTGCGCGGGATCGACGCGATAGGGCTCGAAATCCGTGACGCCTTCGCCGGCAAGGAACGTGTCGTCGATAAGGAATTGCCCGGTGAATTGCCGCGCCGGCTTTTTGAAGATCCGCGCCGCGGCATCGGCGAGGATGTCGGGCTTGCGCGACATGCGCATCATCTGATCGCCGCCAAGCAGATTCTGGATGGCCGCAGTCGCGATCGTCGTGCGTGGCCACAGCGCGTTCACGGCGATTCCGTGCGGCCGCAATTCTCCGGCGAGGCCAAGGACGACAAGGCTCATGCCGAACTTGGCAATTGAATAGGCCGTATGTGGAGCGAACCATTTCTCCTGCATGTCGAGCGGCGGCGAAAGCATAAGGATGTGAGGGTTCGCCGCCCGCTGCAGATGCGGGATGGCGTATTTCGACACCATGAAGGTGCCGCGCGTGTTCACCTGATGCATCAGGTCGAAGCGGCGCATCTCTGTCTGCATCACCGGTGTGAGCTGAATGGCGCTCGCGTTGTTGACGACGATGTCGATGCCGCCGAAGGCCGAGGCCGTCCGCTCGATGGCTTCCTTCACCGACCCCTCTTCGCGCACGTCAACGACGAGCGGCAGCGCCCTGCCGCCCGCCTTCACGATGTCTTCGGCGGCGCTGTGAATGGTGCCGGGCAGCTTGGGATGCGGCGTTTCGGTCTTGGCGGCAATCGCGATATTTGCGCCCTCGCGCGCGGCCCGCAGCGCGATGGCGAGACCTATGCCGCGCGAAGCCCCGGTGATGAAAAGCGTCTTACCTGCCAGCGTCATGCGAGACCTCGTAATTTCCGCCGGTCGCGCCTAGATGTGGCCGCAACCCGATCCACCTGAGTATTGTCCCATGCAATTGACCGGCATTCATCATTTGACGGCGGTATCCGCCGACGCTCCCGGCAACCTGAAATTTTACACGGGCCTGCTCGGCATGCGGCTTGTGAAGAAGACAGTCAACCAGGACGACGTGAGCGCCTACCACCTTTTCTATGCCGACGGGCTCGCCTCGCCGGGAAGCGACCTGACCTTTTTCGATTTTCCGGCGCAGCCGGCGCGCCCTGGCATTCACGAGATCAGCCGTACGGCGCTACGCGTTGCAGGACGTAACAGCCTCGACTGGTGGCGAAAGCGCCTGACCGATGCGGGCGTGAAGGCCGGCGACGTCGTCGAGCGTGACGGCCGCGCGACGCTCGATTTCACCGACCATGAAGGACAGCGCTTGAGTCTGGTCGACGATGGGGGTGCGAGCGCATCGCATCCTTGGTCGAAGAGCCCGGTGCCGACCGAACATCAGATCCGCGGGCTGGGCCCCATCACCATGACGGTGCCCGATCTCGCGCCGACCGAAATCGTGCTCACGCGGCTTATGAACATGCACAAGGTCCGCGATTATCCGCATCCGGAATCCAATCGCGACCGCGTGCATGTCTTCGAAATGGGCGAGGGCGGGCCGGCCGCGGAGTTGCACGTCGCGGTGCGGCCAGGTCTGCCCGTGGCCAATCCCGGCGCCGGTGGCGTGCACCACGTCGCCTTCCGTACGCCGGACGCCGACTACGATGCTTGGGCGGATCGCCTGCGCGATCTGCGCGTGCCGAACAGCGGAAAGGTCAATCGCTTCTATTTTCGGTCGCTCTATTTCCGCGAGCCGAATGGTATCCTGTTCGAGATCGCAAGCGACGGACCGGGCTTTGCCGCCGACGAGCCGCTGGACAAGCTCGGTGAGCGGCTGGCGTTGCCACCTTTCCTCGAAGACCGCCGCGCAGAAATCGAGGCGGGATTGAAACCTCTGTAACGCCGCTTCGAGACGACGAAAACCGCTATTTCTTGCGCTTGAAAAAGGCGTCGAGTGCGGCGCGGGCTTCCGGCGTTCGCAGGCGATCGAGATAGACGCGCGCTTCGTCATCGATCCGCTCGACGATTTCGGCGGGCGAACCACGAAGGAGATTGCGGGAGGCCATGACCGCCTGCGGCGGCAGAGCCGCGATCTCGCGCGCCGCCTTGAGCGCGGCCGCTTCGACCTCGGCGGGCTCCACGATGTCGTTGACGAGGCCGCATTCCTTGGCCTGCATCGCGGTCATCGGCCGGCCCATGACGAGAAGCGAGAACGCGCGACGATGCCCCATCAGGCGCGGAGCGATCAGGCTCGAGGCCGCTTCGGGGACGAGGCCGAGTGGCACGAACGGAGTCGAAAAGCGCGTGTCCGTGCTCGCGACCGCATAATCGCAATGCAGGATCATGGTCGTCCCGACGCCGACGGCAATCCCTTGCACCGCGGCGACGATCGGTCTTTCGGAGCGCGCGAGTGCGTGAAGAAAGTGCAGAACGGAAGGGCCGAGACCACCGCCGCTGTCCGCCGCCTGAAGAAAATCGCCGAGATCGTTGCCGGCGCAAAATGCGCCGGGTGCGCCGGCGATCAGAACACAGTGAATATTCGGATTGGTATTCGCCGTCGCGATAGCCGTAGCCATGGCGTCGTACATCGGCGCGTTCAGCGCGTTTTTCTTGTCAGGACGATTCATCCGCACCGTGCGGATGGTGCCTTCATCTTTCACGATGATGAGATCGGTCATCAGGCTGCGCTCGCGGTATCGGATGCGACGACCGCGCCGGCGCCGTCGGTTACGCTCGCGGCAAGCCCTGCGCATTGCACGGCGACGTTCTCGGCAAAGTAGCGCGCGAGGGCGATGCGGCGCGGCGTTTCGTTTTCGCCCTGGCGCAGCGATGCCAGTGCCTGATCGGCAAGGAGGCATCCGCCGGCGGCGTTGCCGAACAGCCGCAGATAGGGCGTCGCGCCCGCGAGCGCAGCGTCTGCATGACGGCCAATCTGCATCAGCAGCCATTTGCTTGCCTGCTCGAGACTGTCGAGCGCTTCGTTCAGCCGCACGCCAGTTGCGCCGAACGCGGGATCGTTCTTTGCCTGTACGGCGGCAACGATGGCACGCAATTCATCGAGATAGGCGCGAAACACGTTGCCTCCCGACAGGGGCAACTTGCGCATGACGAGATCGATCGCCTGGATACCGTTTGTGCCTTCGTAGATCGCGGCGATGCGCGCGTCACGGTAATGCTGGGCGGCGCCCGTTTCCTCGATATAGCCCATGCCGCCATGCACCTGAACACCGAGTGAGGCGACTTCGACGCCGATGTCGGTCGAGAAGGCCTTGGCGATCGGGGTCAGCAAGGCGGCGCGGTCCTGCGCGACCTTGCGCGCGGACGGGTCCATGCTGCGATGTGCATGATCGAGCGCAGCGGCGGTCGCGTAGCAGATGGCCCGTGCTGCGCCGGTCATGGCACGCATGGTCAGAAGCATGCGCCGCACGTCCGGGTGCTGCGCGATCGGAATGGATTCGGTCGGTGGCGCACCGGCGTGACGGCCTTGCCGCCGTTCGGCCGCATAGTCGCACCCGGCCTGCGTCGCGCGTTCGGCGATGCCGACGCCCTGCAGGCCGACGGCGAGCCGCGCCTCATTCATCATGGTGAACATGCAGGCCATGCCGGCATGTTCCGTTCCGACGAGAAAACCGGTCGCGCCGCCCTTGTCGCCATAGACCATGGTGCAGGTGGGCGAGCCGTGAATGCCGAGCTTGTGTTCGACTGAATGCGCCCGCACGTCGTTCCGCGCGCCCAGACTGCCGTCGTCATTGACCAGAAACTTCGGCACGAGGAACAGCGAAATGCCTTTCACACCGGGCGGGGCGTCGGGAAGCCGCGCCAGGACGAAATGAATGATGTTCTCGGTGAGCTGGTGCTCGCCGTAGGTGATGAAAATCTTCTGACCGGTAATGCGATAGGTGCCGTCGCCCGCGCGCTCGGCCTTGCTCCGCAAGGCACCGACATCGGAACCTGCCTGCGGCTCGGTGAGCTGCATCGTGCCCATCCATTCTCCGCTGATGAGCTTCTGCAGATAACGTTTCTTGAGTGCATCGCTCCCGTGTGCGGCAAGCGCATTGGCAGCCGCCATGGTCAGCACCGGGCCGATGCCGAACGCCATCGACGCGGAATTCCACATCTCGATGCACGCGGCATTGAGTACATGCGGCAGATTCTGGCCGCCCCATTCTTCCGGCGCGGCGAGGCCGTTCCAGCCGGCCGCGGCCCAAGCCTGATAGGCCTCTTTCCAGCCGGGCGGCATCGTCACTTCGCCGTCGCGCAGCGGAGTGCCGTGGCGGTCGCCGACAACATTGAGCGGAGCGATGATGTCGCTCGCGAAGCGGCCAGCTTCCTCGAGTACGGCATCGGTACTGTCGGCGACATCCGCATAAATGCCAGCCGACGCAGCGCCATTCAGGCCGGTCGCGTACTTGAGCGCGAACGCGATGTCGGCAACCGGCACGCGAAAGGACATGACGAGGGACTCCGTGAACGCATCCCGCGCCGCGCGGGATTAGCCGCAATCCTAGGCGCGCGCCGCCGCCGGTCAACGCTTGACGCACCGCTGCGCGGAGGGATGACCGATCTCAACGCTGGGGCGCACGCGCAAGGCCAGGCGTGGTCGGTGCAAGCGCGCAACCCACGAAGCAGGTAGCGGGTCGGCGTGGCGCTGCTGGCGGACCGCGAAAGATCATGCATTCGAGCCCGATTGAGCGTCGGGCCATAGCCGGCTAAGTAACGAATATTATTGAATTAATTTTGGCTGGGGCGCCTGGATTCGAACCAGGGAATGGCGGAATCAAAATCCGCTGCCTTACCACTTGGCTACGCCCCATCCGGGAAAGCTGAATGTCCGCCGTGGCCCTTTGTGTATGCAACCCGGCGAGGCGCGCGGACAATAACGGTCGGTTTGGGCCAATTCAATGCGTGAGCATCCCGTTGCGGTGCGGATGTTGATTGGCAGCATGAGCGCGCAGCGCGACATTCGCGGTCATGTGGTCTCTGCGGCACTCGGCCCCGGGAACTTGCGACGTCGGGTCCGCGCTAATCTGGATCGGAGCACAGCGATGCGATAGGTGTTTCCGCATGAGGCCAACAGCCCGCCCAAGGAACGAGAACGCTTTGCACGCCATAACAAGGCATGGGCCGAGCCCGATTCAGCAGGACACCACGGCTTCGGAGCATTTGCTGCCGTTCGCTGCGCGATTGTATCAGCGTGGTATTCTGTGCATCCCGCTCAACAAGGACGGACGGCACATCAAGCTGTCCGCGATGGGATTGCCGTCGCCGCATCTGACCACCTTCCAGAAGGATCTCAAGGAGACGGTGTTCGTTGGCACGCTGGTTGGTCTCGCACAAAGCAGGCCTTCGCCCGAAGCAGTCCAAAGCTGGTTCGCCGCGCATGACGGCAATATCGGCATCGCCGGCGGCGCCGGCGACGTCCTGATTCTGGATTTCGACGACATCAAGCTGTTCGAGGCGTTCAAGCGAAAATGGCCCGCACTCGTATCGTCCACCCCGGTGGAGAGGACGCCCGCCGGCTTTCACGTTTATCTCCGATGCACCGTGCCCTACGCCACCTCGACGCTCTATGCGGGCAGTCGAAAGGCCGGGCATCTCAAGGCGCTCGGCGGCTATGCCGTCTGCGGCCCGTCGGTCCTCAAGGATGGATCGCGCTATACTTGGGTCGCAGGTCAATCTCCGGCCGAAATGGAATTGCAGCGCATTCCCTCGATCGAGCATCTCGGATTTCGGCAGCGGTCTCCGCTCAGGCGGCTGTATGATCGCTTTCTGGCTCGCGATCGGTTTTCTCCCGCCTAGGTATGTGTCGTGGCGTCTCGCGCCGCCATCTCCGTCATCATACCCGCCCGTGACGCCGCGGATACGATTGCCGGCACGCTCAGAAGTCTTGCGCCGGACAAGGCGTTTGTCGCGGAAGTCGAATTGATCGACGATCGCTCAAGCGATTCAACTGTCGACATTGCGATGCGAACTGCGGCAACGCTTGGTCTGCCGCTGCGTGTGATCGCATCGACCGGGCTCGGTCCCGGCGCCGCGCGAAATGCCGGCATCGTACATGCGCAAGGACGCTGCATTTTCTTTCTCGACGCCGACGATCACCTGCAAGCGGGAGGCCTGCAGGTTCTCTGGACGGCGCTGCAAACCAATCCGATGGCGAGCATCGCCGTCGGCGCGAGCGTACGCCGAACTGCGTACCGGCCGGACAAATTGAAAATGCCGCACAGCTATGGCGGCAATCCGTTGGACAATGCAGCCCGCTATTTCCGCAATGAATTGTGGCCGATCGCGATCGGCAGCGCGCTCGTGAGAACAGAAGCCATTGGTGACGTCCGTTTTCCCGAGGACATCAGACTCGACGAGGACACCTGCTTCTGGACAGCGCTTCTCTGCTCTCATCTCGTTACGGCGGTGGAGCAGGCGGTCCTGCTTTACAATCTCGACGAAGCGCGGATGACGTCCCGTTACACCGTTCAGCCCCAAAGCCAATTTCTTCGCATCGCGGCAGCCTACGCCAGCCTTTCGAAATACGGCCTTGATCGAGAGGCGATCCAGTGGCGCAAGGCCTGGCTCGCGATGCGCATGGTGCGCCAGCTCACCATCGACGGCCATTATCGAAATGCCGCGAGCCTGCAGCGGGTGATGCGCGCACATTCCGATTTTCGGGGGAGTTATCGCGACATCCGATATGCGCTGCGCACCAAAGTGGGGCTGATGCGGGAGCGTCTGTTTCGCATGAATGCCGCGCAGAGCCGCTCCTGATGCGCGCATTCGTGCTCACGGCCGATCCGGCAGCGCCGCCTGTTTCCGGCGCCGAGTTGCGAAACTGGCAGAACGCAGTGGCTCTGGCGAAGATCGGTCGCGTCACTCTGGTCTCGGTGCGGCCTTTGCAGACGACGCCCGATAGCGATGTGGGTGTGGAGGTTGCGGCGCTGACAGGAGCCAACGAGCAACGGAGCCCGGCGATCGCACGACGAACGACATGGATCGATGTGCGGATTTCCAGACGCGCGCTCGGCGCGCTGCTGCAACTAGTCGAGCAAAAGAAGCCCGATGTCGTCGTGGTCGAAGGCATTTCGCTCTTCCCCTTGCTTGAACATTTGCGGCCGCACGTGCGGACGCTCATCCTTGACATGCACAACATCGAATCCGATCTCGCCGCGTCGATGCCGCAGCACTGGTCGCTTAGAAATGTGTTCTCAAGCGATGCGGCGCGCCTGCGCCGGCGCGAACGCGACGCGTCCCGTCTCGTCGACCGTATCTGGGTTTGCTCGGAGCAGGATCGAGCGCGCCTGCGGAAACTGATCGGCGAGGATGCCATGATCGACGTGGTGCCAAACGGAATTCCGCGCTTCGAGCGCATTCCGCAATCTCTGCCGCCTCATTCCGCGCGAGAAACGCACGCATGGCCGACGATGCTCTTTGTCGGCCATCTCGGTTATCCGCCGAACGCTGAAGCAGCGACGAGTCTTGTGACATCCATCCTGCCGCTGGTGACGCGGGAATGCCCCGGCGCGCGGCTCGTGATCGCCGGCAGATTTCCCGGTGCCGAGCTGCGCGCGATCGCGAGCGGCCCGGGTATTCAACTGGTCGAGAATCCCGGGGACGATCTTGCGCCGCTCTATGCACAGGCTGATGTAGCCGTCGTCCCGCTCTCGCGCGGGGGTGGAACGCGCATCAAGATTCTCGAGGCGATGGCTTTCGGTGTGCCGGTCGTCGCCACACGAAAGGCGGCCGAAGGGCTTGGCTTCGCCGAGGGCGAGGACATTCTCCTTGCCGATACCGAGGCCGAGCTTGCAGCTCATATCTGTGCGCTAGGCCGTGACCCCGGGCGGCTTGCGAGGCAGCGCGAACACGCATTTCAGGTTGCCACGCGCCGTTTTGGCAGAGGCGCTGTCAGCCGGGCGGTTCGGGAGGCAATCTCCCACGCGATCCCGGATGCACCCTCGTGACAGAAGGCCGTCGAATGATCTTCACGGACCGCTCGGCCTTCCGCTACAGAGAAACCCGGGGACGGTGTTCCACACTGAAAATCAGAACCCACTGTCAGTCGAGCATAGCGTCACGCAGAAATGATCCCGCGCATTATTCATCAGACCTGGAAGACAGAGACGCTGCCTGACAAGGCCGCTCCGTTTGCCGAAAGCTGGGGCCGGTTCAATCCGTCCTGGCGGCGAATTCTCTGGACGGACAGGATGCTCCTCAGTTTCGTCGCCGAGCACTATCCGCACCTTCTCGAACTCTACATGCGCTATCCCCGCGAGGTCTGTCGCGCGGACGCGGGCCGCTACATGCTTCTGCACACCTTTGGCGGTGTCTATGCCGATATCGACGTGGAGTGTCTCGCGTCGTTCGATGTCCTCGAGAATGAAACGCGGCTGGTGCTTTGTCAGGAGCCGCCAGCGCATTGGCAGTTTCATGCGCCGTATCGAGGACACCCGTACGTCTTGTTCAACGGCGTCATGGCAAGTCCGCCCGGTCATCCTTTCTTGCAGCACATTATCAGCCGGCTTCCGGAAACGAGAGATGGGTCGGAGGTCGTGGATATTGCCGGTCCGTGCATGCTGACGGGCCGCTATCTTCGCTATCCGGACAAGACGTCGATTGTCGTGCATCCGTGCCAGCTTTTTGCGCCATCGGACGGACAGGGCGAGGAATCGCCCCCCTACATGAACGACACGCCGGCATCTCTCACGCGCCATTATTGGCATGGCACATGGTGGAAGCATAAGGTGCGCGGATGGCGGTATTGGCGCCGTCTCAAGGTCGCGTTTCGACGATTGCGCTATCGTCTCACGCGCGGGCCAATCCTGAGACCCGCGGAGGCAAAGCGGCAGATCGATGCGAGCGTCGTTAACCGCTCGCCTCCCTCGGGCACCCGCGTCGCGATCCTCGTTCCCGTTCGGGATGCAATCGGCGACCTCGACGGTTTTGTTAAGGCAATCTCCGCGCTCGATCTGCCGAAGCGCGACACGAAACTGGTCTTCTGCGAAGGCGACAGCGTCGACGGGACATTCGAGAAACTGGAGGCGATCGCGACGGGCCTCCGTGCCGATTACCGCGAGGTGATCCTGCTCAAAAAGGATTTGGGGACCACTCTGTCCCGCGATCAGCGGCAACGCCGTTCTATCCAGCGGTCACGGCGCGGTGGTCTCGCCGCGGTGCGCAACCATCTCATCGATTTCGGACTCGACGAAACCGATGACTGGGCGCTCTGGATCGATGTGGATGTCTGGCTATTTCCGAAGGACATTTTCGAGACATTGCGGGGGACGGGCGCGCGCATCGTCACCCCAAATTGCGTCACTTGGCCGGGAGGACCGAGCTTCGATCTGAATTCTTTCGTCACGATCATGGAATACCCCGATGCCTTTTATTACAAGCACATCATCGGAGGCGTGTTTCAGCCGCCCGCACGTGCGCGCGGCCGCCTGCATCTCGATGCTGTCCGGCATACCGACCGCATCGAGCTCGATGGAGTCGGCGGCACCATGCTTCTCGTCGATGCGAGCCTGCACCGCGCCGGCCTCCGCTTTCCGGAATTGCCTTACAAGGATCTTATAGAAACCGAGGCGTTCGGCGTTCTCGCACGCGATATCGGTGTGCGCGCGGTCGGGCTGCCGAACGTGGAGATTTGCCACACGCCGTGGTGATCTCGCATTGCCGCCTGGCGTCGCAGATCGATTGCAGCCTCAGGACGGCAGGCTGCGTTCACGCCGTCGCCGTCTAAATTCGCCAAAAAGTCCCGACTGCCAGATGAACCAGCCGACAACCAGGAGGGACGGCACGAGGCAGAGCGCGACGACTGTCACAACGGTTCCCATGATATGGCCCCCACGCGCGCCGTCGAAGGGTCGCGACGGTACGCTGGCATCCTGCGACAGATGAAACGGCGTTCCAACTGCTCAAGCCAATAAACGGGGTGGAGTTGTGGAAAAATTGCACCCAGCGACGGTAGGCCGATAAGCTGTAAGAGGGCGCCGACCGTCCAGGGCGGCAACGGCTGCTGTTTTGCCCGCGCCGCCATTGTTATGCTTTCCATATTGGCCTGGGAGGAGCCGCGCTTCGGCATGTGGCTCGGAAAGAATAGACATCCGCTTCTGACCGTGGCGGAGCGCAATTCGGCAAAGCTTCTGGCCTTTGCCGCGGTCGTGGTGCTGCTGCCGGCGTTGCTGTGGTTTTCCCAGCAGCGTGAAAGCCCGGATGCAACGGCAGTAACGGTGCTCCCGGCGCAAGGCGGTGTCGCGCCGTTACCGGACGCCACGCCAACGTCAACGCAGGTCCGCGATGTCACGCCAAGCGGCATGACGCGCGCCTATCTCACCAACGCCGAGGTCAAATCGAAGCCGAAAACATCGATTCATATCGAGCGCGCGACCATCAAGGCGAACGCTATGATAGCCGGCAACGGCGGATCGGTGCGGCTTTATGGGATTGCGCTGCCGCCATCGCATGAGATCTGCGATTCCGCAAACGGCGTGCGCTGGCCCTGCGGCCGCCGCGCGTACATTTCATTCTACAACAAGGTGAATGCCGAGACGCTCGATTGCGAGCCTCGACCGGATACGAACCCGCCCGCTGCGGATTGCTATGTCGGCGACGTGCACGTTGCGCGATGGATGTTGAGCGAAGGTCTCGGCCGGCTTGTCGCGGGCGTTACCGATGTCGAATTACGCCGCGCCGAAACAGAAGCGCGCAATTCGCAGGCGGGAATTTGGGCCGACGCACGTTTTCGCTCGGCGTCTACGCCCGAAGCATTGCCGTAATCCGGTCCCAACGCGCTTCGATTGAGGGACGCCGCGGTGTTTGATCATCGCGCCGGCTCGCCGTATCCGTCGATTTCGTCTGCTTTTGTGCGGGCCCGGATGGTTAGCAAGGCATGAACACATTCCGCTGTCTTTGAAACAAATCGCCGCGCGCACCGAAACGGGATTGGAGAAGTGTCTGTGTATTTTTCTCAAATCACATTCCTCTTTTTCGGGCCAGCACCATGCGTTCGGCGTCAAAGATGCTTCTTGCTGCAATCGCGGTTGGCACGATCGGTGTCTCGACCTTCGCCAACGCCGCTTTTTTTGGCTATCCCCGCAACCTCAACGGCGACGTCCAGCGCATTCGGTTTGAATCGCCGACGCTTGCGCCGATCGCCTTCAGCAAATTCTGCCTGAGCTATGCGGGCGAATGCAAAGTCCGGCGGCCGACCTTCCGGCCGCGCCCGATTGCGCTGACCGAGGAGCGCTGGGCCGATCTCGTCCGCGTCAACCGTGAAGTCAATCGTTCGATCATTCCGCAGCGGAATGAAGGTGGCGTTCTCGACGAAACGTGGAAGGTGAATCCGAAATATGGCGAGTGCAATTCGTATGCCGTGAGCAAGCGTCACGAATTGCTGGCGCGCGGTTGGCCGTCGCGCTCGCTGCTGCTGACCGAGGTTGCGCTGCCCTCGGGCGAGCATCATCTCGTCGTGGTTGTACGTACGCGCGAGGGCGACTTTGTGCTCGATAATCTCAGCGCGAATGTTCGTCCGGTCGGGCAGATTCCCTATCGCTGGGTCCGCTCCCAGTCGTCGAAAAATCCGCTCTATTGGTCGACGGTCAGCATCCTGCGTTTGCCGAAAGTCGCGGCGAACGTCCTCTAGAAACTTTTCTCCGGGTTCTTTTCTCGCGGGCGCGTCGCTCCCGCTGCGGCGTGAATCCGCGCCGCATCAATAGGCGTTGGTGTACGCCCGCTTCGAGAACAGCGTCATCAGGATGATCTTCAGGTCGAGCAGGAACGACCAATTGTCGATGTAGTAGAGATCGAATTCGATCCGCCGCATCATCTTCTCGACCGTATCGGTCGCGCCGCGATGGCCGTTGACCTGGGCCCACCCCGTAATCCCGGGCTTGACGATATGACGGCGCGACAGGAGGCCGATCGCCTTACTGAACAATTCGTTGTGCGCGACCGCGTGCGGGCGAGGGCCGACGATAGACATCTCGCCGCGCAACACATTGATGAGCTGCGGCAACTCGTCGATATTGGTGCTGCGCAGGATCCTCCCGACGCGCGTGATGCGCGGATCGTTCTTGGCGGTCTGGGTGAACGCCTTGTTTGAATCGTCCCAGGTCATCGACCGGAATTTGTAAACGTAGATCTCGTCATTGTTGAATCCGTGACGCGCCTGGCGAAAAAAGACCGGGCCCGACGAATCGAGTTTCAGGGCCAGGGACACGAACACGAAGAGGGGAGACAGCGCGATCAACCCCAGCGTTGATGCGACAATGTCGAACGCCCGCTTCACAGCGCGATCGACGACCGAGAGCGGCGGCTGACGCAGCTGGATGGTGAGGAAGTCACCGAAAATCGTCACGCGCGCCGAGGCGAGGACGTCCAGCGCATCGACGGGAATGAAGTGAATTCCGGACGGCAGCTCTGACAGGCAGGACGCGACTTCCAGCGCGCGCGACAGATCGTCGTTGCTGGACAAAATGATGATGTCATCGGCGCAATACTGGCGACAACCGTCGATGATGTCGCGAAGCCGCGATGACGGGCCACTGCCGCCCGCACGATATTTTGGAAAACGGAACGAGCCGGCCGTCTGGATGCCGTTTGCCGCCAGGCGGTTGGCGAATCTCAGGCAGTGCGCTGCGTCGCCGATGAGGACGACGCGTCTTGCCTTCACCAGGCTTCCCGCGATCGCGGACTGGAGCCAGCGGTAGAAGAGCGCCCGGACGATGGCGACGGCAAGCGTGACGGTCACGATCTGAAAGATGAACGTGCCGCGAGAATAATCGTCGGCAATTTTGGTGACGAAGAGGATCGTCAGGAAAATCGAGAATGCCAGGCCCGTTGAGCCGACGCCGTTCCACAAAAACATATGAAGTGGGCGCCGCCGCAGCCCTGCGAACTGCTTGAGCTGCACCGAGATAAGCACGATCAGCGTTGCGAGCAGCGCAGCGGCGAGAATGTAACGCGTGGTCGGCGGTGGGGAATGAAAGACGAGCTGGTGGTAGAGGACGCTGGCAACGAAGGCGAAAATACCTGCCGTCAGAAACTCGATCGCCGCGTAAACCGCGAGAATCGTAGGCAAGCGGGTGGCGGCAATCTCGGCGCGATCTTCAGCGCGAGTCCGTGCTCCCGCACCGCGGTCCAGTACGTGTGCCTTGGACGACATACAACTACGTACCAACGCAAGAAAAATGTGAATTGACTGGAGGTAAAGGTAGCAATTTGTAATCGTTAACAAAAGCTGAAAGGCCCGCTAGTTGGGCCTATGGTTAGCCTGCCGCGCGTCGCCGCCGGCCCAGCCTTGAAAAAGTTCCAGTCGCTGAAATTCAGCGCCACCCCGCTTGGCGCGTTGCCGTTTCAGGCAATCGCGCGGGGACGCTCAGTAGCGATAGCCCCAGCCGGTCATGGTGTAGGCGCCCCAATAGGCCGCACCGCCGTAAGGGCCGTACGCGCCATAGAGCGGGAAGCAGGAATAGCCGTCGGGGCACGGCCGCGTGCAGATCCGGCGCACCACGCATCCAGCCGGGCCGCAGCGTTCGACGTCGCGGCAATAAGGGGTCGGGGTCGCGGCGACTACATGCGAGCGCTTTGACTTCGCGACGTACTCGTCTGCCTGCGCGCTCGAGAGCAGGCCTCCAAAAACAACGGCACTCCCAAATAGGGCAATAGCTAAAATACGGCGCATGATCTCCCCCTTCAGCGGGAAGCATTTTTGCACCACAACCAGCGCGAATCCAGACCCCGCGGACCTCTGGCCACGTGAATTTCGGTCACCGTTTCAAATAAGGCACTCGACCAAAGGCTTGAAATTCGCAGGAAATCTCACGACGTCCGCCTCGTCGGAACCTCCGATCACACACGTCCGTTGACGTTACGATGAGCAAGCATCAGCCAAACCAAGTATGGTGTCGGGCAGCAGGCAGCCTGGTTGCCGCGCTCCTTGTCCTTACGCCCATGTCCGAGGGTCATGCGCAGGGCACGGAGCAGCGCACGACGGGCGACGGCTCCGCCAGCACGGGCATCGGCGTCAGAACGGGCAAGGGCCCGTTGTCACAGCCCATTCCGCCCGCCGCCAGCACGACCAACTCGAACGGAAATTTCCGTCGGCCGCTTAATCGACCCAGTCCGACGCCGACAAATCCGTCACCCGATCCGTTCGGAACGCGATAGGCGTGAAGAGCGGGGCCTTGGAAATTTTGCGGCGCTTAGTACGCTTGGCTGTCCTGATACGAGGATCCGTCCGTGCTTATCAAAGTGCTGTTGGTGACCTTTTTGCTCGTGGTCAGCGCCACGATGCCGGCATTTGCAATCAGTGCTGATCTTGCCAAACGTTGTCGCGAGATGACGATCAAGGCGCATCCGCCGGCGGTCGCCGGATCGCAAAAAGGCAGCGCACAGGTCGAAAGAGACTACTTCAAGACGTGCATTGCCAAGAACGGCAAGATGGATGACGAGCCACAGCCGACGCAAACGCCAGCGAAAAATTGAGGTGCAACGCATTCATCGGCCCGGCGTTATCTAATCCGGACTCTTGCCGCCGATTTTCGTCAATCGCGCGGATCGCTTGTTACTGAACTTTGGTTTGTCGTCGTCCCGGTGCGTTAAGGTTTCCAGCGACGTTTCGTTGATTCCGGGGTCGGGGCGGCGCAGCTTCCGCACATGTATCGCTTTCGGAGGTTTGTCATGAAGACGTTATTGTTTGCCATTGCAGCTGTCGTTGTGTGTCTCGGCGCCGCGCCGGCAAAAGCAAACGGATATTACGGCTTTTACGATCAGGTTGGCCCCTTCACGGGCGTTCGGGGATGGGGCGACGTACGGCCGCGTCCCTATCTGCGCACGGTCTACATCTATCCGCGGACCGTAACGACGAAGCGCCGTCACGGCCGTCGCCACTGCAACTGAGCTGTTGCCGACTGCAGTTTTCATTGGTGTCTTGCGCGAGTTGCCGGTCGATCAGCTCGTGCCTTTCTCCCATTGATTGCGATGTCGCCCGGCGCACTGGCATGCGCCGTGCGACAATTCGCGGCGCGCGACATCAATAGGCAAAAACAATCAAGGCTTGAGAACGCGGCGAGGCGATCGATCGCCGCTGCAGAAACGCATCAGAGCAGATGCCCCAGCACATGCGCGACCAGCCAGCCCATGGTGGCTATCCAGGCAAAAGACAGGATTCCGCCAAACCCGATAAGGGCAACGGGCCAGTGATCAGCGAGGGCAGCAACACGTTTTGAAACAGCACGCGACATTTCTGATCCAGTTTGATCGCAATGACTTTTGTTCTTTAGTGCGATGCAAGTTTCATGCAATCAAATAAAACGGTCATCGTTAAAGGACGCGATGATGGTTGTGAAATCGGGCGTGCAGAAGTCAGTCTCCAGGTCCGGTCGCGACGCTAACGCGCCGGCGTCTCGTCTGGCGGTGACGGCTCTTCAGGAGGGGCAGAGCTCCGCTTGATCGTGCGAGTCCAGGTCTTGTCCGGTCCCGCCGCAAAAACGATTTTCGTAAAGCCGAGTTTGCGGACGGTGGTCGCGAAGGACGGAACGGTCATCATCTTCGCCACGAGCGCCTCATTGAAATTCGCATATTGAAGGTCAAGCACCGTCCCATCTTCGCCGGACACCGCGGCGGTGATGGGAAGGCCGGCGTCAGCATAACTG
>CAZSAW010000091.1:0-7083 GCA_964604745.1 uncultured Hyphomicrobiales bacterium | reverse complement strand
GCCATGGCCATGGCCGAGGCGCAGGCGGCGATCGCGCTGACGCTGGACTGGGTGACGCAGCGGAAGGCCTTCGGAACCACATTGTTCGAAAAGCAGGCGGTGCGGCAGCGCCTCGCCATGCTCGCTGCCCAGGTCGAGGCGGGCCGCCAGCTCGTGCATCATGCCGCCTTTCTCGACGCTAGCGGCCTCGATGCGACGCGCGAGGTCTCGATGGTGAAAGCCTATTGCGGGGACCTCGTGAACAAGGTCATGTATGACTGCGTCCAGTATCACGGCGGCATGGGCTTCATGAGTGAGAGCACGATCGAGCGCATGTCACGCGACGCGCGCGTGCAGGCGATCGGCGGCGGGGCGACCGAGGTGATGCTCGAGGAAGTGGCGAAGAGGATGCGATAGGCGGCCATTGTCGGGCGCCGGGGTTGTTGGGGTCGAAATGAAATCCACGATTGTTGCTTTCGGCATTGCCGCAGCGGCTGCGCTGTTCCTGGTCATTATCTCCGCGGTGGGTCTGAGATTGGGCTGCGGCTCGACCGTAAGCGTGCCGAGCCGCATGTCCACGCCGCTGCGCGTCGATCTGCCGGCAGATATCGAGATCGCGCCCGCCATCCTGCAATTCGTGCAAGCCGCGCCCGACCGCGCCCCGGCCGTGAGCTGGAGCCGTCAATTCTTCTGCAGCGTGAATGTCACCGATCTGTCGCTGATCGCTTTTGCGATCTTTCTCGTGATGATCGCAATTTTGCAGGGGCAATGGCTGAAGCGTTCGGTCGAAACGTCGGAAATGTCGACGCGCATTTTCCATGCGGCCATGGTCGCGACGCAACGCGCCTATGTCGTGCTGCGCGAGTTTCAGGTGCATGTCACACGGCCGTCATCGATTGAGGATGTGCAGAGCTGCACCGTGCAGCCGATCTGGGAAAACGCGGGAACGACGCCGACGCGCAACGGCCGCAGTTACGTCAATTGGCGCTATTTCGATCGTGCGGTTCCGGACGATTTCGATTTTGCCGACTATGACGACAACGGCGAGCGGCTCAGCGGCAGCGATCGCTATTTGCCGATGACGATCGGGCCGCGCGGCCTTTCGTTTTCGCCAGCGATCGTCATGGACGGCTCGACGGTTCGCATGGTGCGCGAGCTGCAAGGCCGCGTGCTGATCTGGGGTTGGGCGGAATATGACGACGTGTTCGAGAACAGCAGCCGGCATCGTACCGAATTCTGCTATCAGATGAGCGTCGCCGGCAGCGCGACCGCAAGCCACATCAGCTTCAGCCAATATGAGCGATTCAACGGGGTGGACGAGGATTGTGAACGCCAGCCCTCCGCGCTTCCGGATACCGCTTTCTGAGCGCCGGATGCCGCATTCGGCAAGTCATCTTTAATCGTCTATATAGGGCGCCAAGGCGGGCAGCAGACGGGCAGGTCATGGCTTCGGAACATCCGCATCTGATGTTTTCACGGCGCTTCGCGCCGCTGTTCTGGACGCAGTTCTTCTCTGCCTTCAACGACAATTATCTGAAGAACGCGCTCGTTTTCCTCATTCTGTTTCATATGAGCGGCTCCAACAGCGAGACGCTGATCACGCTTGCCGGTGCGATTTTCATCGCGCCATTCTTTTTTCTCTCTGCGCTCGGCGGTGAGATCGCCGATCGCTTCGACAAGTCGGTGGTCGCGCAGCGGCTCAAGCTTGCCGAGATCGGCGTCGCCGGCATTGCCGTGGCCGGCTTCATGCTGCATTCGATCGTCGTTCTTTTCGTCGCGCTGTTCGGCTTCGGCGTGATCGGCGCGCTGTTCGGCCCGATCAAATACGGCATTCTGCCCGATCATCTGCAGCGTCGTGAATTGCCGGCGGGCAACGCGCTTGTCGAAGGCGCGACCTTCATCGCCATTCTTCTCGGCACCATCGTCGGCGGCATCGCCGCCAAGGGCGGCGGCGATCCGGCAACCTTCTCCGGCCTTGTCATCGTGTTCGCGATGCTGTGCTGGGGCGCGAGCCTGTTCATTCCGCGCACCGGCGAGGCCGATCCGCAGCTCGTGATCTCGCGGAATATCGCCACGTCAACCGCGCGGCTGATCAGACATCTGCGCAGCGATTCCCGCCTGTGGTGGGGCGGCCTCGTGACCTCCTGGTTCTGGATGGTCGGCGTCGTCGTGCTCTCGCTGCTGCCGCCCTTGGTCAAGACGCTGCTCGGCGGCAACGAAGAAGTCGTTACCGCGTTTCTCGCTATCTTCTCGATCGCAGTGGGCGCAGGCTCCGCGCTTGCCGCCTGGCTCGCCAGCGGCCGCATCATTCTCCTGCCGACGCTGATCGGCGCGGTGCTCGTCGGCCTGTTCTCGCTCGAACTCGGTTTTGTCACCTACGGCACCGCGCCTGCGACGGCGCTGATCGGCCCGGTTGCCATGCTGTCGTCGTCGAAAGGAATCGGCGTCGCCATCGGCCTTGTCGGGCTCGCGATCGGCGGCGGTCTCTTTATCGTGCCCGCCTTCGCCGCGGTGCAGGCCTGGGCTGGCGCCGAGCGCCGTGCGCGCGTCGTGGCCGCCGTCAACGTGCTCAATGCGCTGTTCATGACGGTCGGCGCGCTTGTCGTCGCCGTGCTGCAGCAGGCCGGCTTCGGACCGGCCGCACTCTTTCTTATTCTCGGCGCCTGCAATCTGCTCGTCGCCCTCCTCATCGGCTACACGATCCCGACGCGGCTGTTCAACGACGCGCTTTCGATCATCTATCGCGCCATCTTCCGGGTCGAGGTGAAGGGGCTGGAAAATCTCAACGACGTTCCGCCCAACACCATCATCGCGCTAAACCACGTGAGCTTCCTCGATGCCGGCATCGCGCTCTCGCTTCTCGGCAAGGATCCGGTCTTCGCCATCGACAGCGCCATTGCGCAGAAATGGTGGTGCAAGCCGTTCCTGCGCTTCACCCGCGCGATGCCGCTCGATCCGCTCAAGCCGATGGCGACGCGCACGCTCATCCATGCCGTGCAGGGCGGCGAGACGCTGATCATCTTTCCGGAAGGCCGCATCACCGTCACCGGCTCGCTGATGAAGGTCTATGACGGCGCCGGCCTGATCGCCGACAAGTCCGATGCGACCATCGTGCCGGTACGCATCGACGGGCTGGAACAGACGCCGTTCTCGCGCCTGACGAGGGATCAGGCGCCGCGCCACTGGTTTCCCAAGGTCAAGGTGACGGTGCTCGAACCGGTCAAGCTCAAGATCGATCCGGATCTGCGCGGCCGCAAGCGGCGGCAGGCGGCTGGCGCCGCGCTCTATCACATCATGTCGGACCTGATCTTCCGCACCACCTCGACCGATCGCACGGTCATCGAGGCGGTGATCGAGGCGGCGAAGCTGCACGGCATGAGCCGTGTCGCCACGGAAGACCCGGTCAGCGGCGAACTCAATTACCGCAACCTGCTGCGCGCGGTCTCGGTGCTCGGGCGCAAGCTGATGCCGCTCGCGCCGCAGGGTCACGCGCTCGGCGTGATGCTGCCCAATGCCAATGGCGTCGTCGCCACCGTCTTCGCGCTGATGTCGGCAGGCCGCGTGCCCGCGATGATCAACTTCACCGCCGGTGCGGCGAACATCCTGGCTGCCTGCAAGGCGGCGGAGGTAAAGACGATTCTGACCTCGCGCGTTTTCGTCGAGCGTGGCCGTCTGCAGCCCTTGGTTGACAAGCTGCAGAGCGAAATCAGGTTCATCTATCTCGAGGACGTCCGCGCCACCGTCGGCTTTGCCGACAAGATTCGCGCGCTCTTCTCGTCAAAGAAGCCGCTCGTGCGTCGCAAGCCTGACGACCGCGCCGCGATCCTGTTCACGTCCGGCTCGGAAGGCGTGCCGAAGGGCGTCGTGCTGTCACACCGCAACATGCTCGCGAATGCTGCGCAGGCCGACGCGATCATCGATTTCGGCCGGCGCGACAAGGTGTTCAACGTGCTGCCGGCCTTCCATTCGTTCGGACTGACGGTCGGCATCGTGCTGCCACTCGTATTCGGCGTGCGCATCTATCTTTATCCGTCGCCGCTGCATTACCGCACCGTCCCCGAGCTCATCTACGGCATCAACGCCACGATCCTGTTCGGCACCGACACCTTCCTCAACGGCTACGCCCGCGCGGGACACGCCTACGATTTCCGCTCGCTGCGCTACATTCTCTCCGGCGCGGAGCCGGTGAAGGAATCGACGCGCCGCATCTACATGGAAAAGTTCGGCATCCGTATCCTCGAGGGCTACGGCGTCACCGAGACGGCACCGGCGCTCGCGCTGAACACGCCGATGTTCAATAAATTCGGCACTGTCGGTCGCCTGCTGCCAGGCATGAAGGCGCGGCTCGAGCCAGTCGAAGGCGTCGACGAGGGCGGACGGCTTTTTGTGTACGGCCCGAACGTCATGCTCGGCTATCTGCGTGCCGACAATCCGGGCGTGCTCGAAGTGCCGCCGGAAGGCTGGCACGACACCGGCGACATCGTCACCATCGACGCGCAGGGCTTCATCACGATCAAGGGCCGCGCCAAGCGCTTCGCCAAGGTCGGCGGCGAGATGATTTCGCTTGCCGCCGTCGAGACGCTTGCCGGAGACTTGTGGCCGGACGCCGTATCGGCGGCGGTCAGCGTCCCCGATGCGCGCAAGGGCGAGCGCATCCTGCTCTATACACAGCAGAAGAATGCGACGCGCAGCGATTTCATCGCCTTCGCCCGCGACCGGCATGCGTCCGAATTGATGATCCCGGCCGAAGTGATCGTGATGGAAAAGCTGCCGCTGCTCGGCTCCGGCAAGCCTGACCTGATGACGCTCGCCGGCCTCGCGCGCGAGCACGCCCAGCGCACGGCGCGCGCGCCCGCAGCGCTCGTGTAAGCAACCGTTAGCCATCGTTTTGCCGATGCGCGTCCCGCAAGGGGCGCTGTGGTTACTCGCGCGTTGATGCGCGCGCGCTACTTTTCATAAAGCCTGCAGATTCAGCGTCTCTTCAGCATAGGCGGAGATGGCTAAGAAGGTTTCACCAATTCAACACGACCCCATGGAGATAGTACGTACGACAAGAACGTTGAAAAGCGTTCGGGGAATTCGGGAAAAGCGTCGTGCGCAGATCCACCATCGTCATGATCGCATTCGCCGTCGTGTTCGGCTTGATCGCGGTTTTCGTCGCGCAGTCCTGGCTCAACAACCAGGCCGAGATGCGCATGCGGAATCTGGAAGCGAACAAGAAGCCGCTCGTCACGAATACGATCGTCGTCGCGAGCCAGCCGCTGCAATTCGGTGTCGAGCTGAACGCGTCGATGCTGCGCGAAGTGCCGTGGCCGCAGGACGCCGTGCCGGCCGGAGCGTTTTCGCGCATCTCTGAACTTGTCGGATCGGGCAAGCGCGTCGTGCTCTCGCCGATGGAGGCGAACGAGCCGGTGCTTGCACTGAAGGTCACGGGTCCCGGCCAGCGCGCGACATTGTCCGCGCTCGTCGGCGACGGCATGAAGGCCGTCACCATCCGCGTCAACGACGTCGAAGGCGTCGGCGGCTTCGTGCTGCCGGGCGACCGCGTCGACGTCGTGCTGACGCGCCAGCTCGACAAGGGCGCGGCGACCACGGAAGTCGTGCTGCAGAATGCGCGCGTGCTGGCGGTCGACCAGAGCGCGGACGAACGCACGGCGAAGCCCGCCGTTGCCAAGGCCGTCACGCTCGAAGTCGACATGGTCGGCGCGCAAAAGGTCTGGCTCGCCGCCTCGGTCGGCAGCCTGTCGCTTCTGCTCCGCAAGGCCGGCGAAGTCACGGCCGAGCGCACACGCAAGGTCACGCTCGGTGATCTGTCCGCGCCGGAAGCGCCGGCCGGACACGACACCAACGTCACCACGATCTCGGTGACGCGTGCGTCTTCCAAACAGCAATACACGGTGCCCGTCGAGGGCAGTGACAGTCGTCCGGCGACGACGGGGGTCGGAGCCGGGCGGCACTAACGGGGAACAGATGAAAGGGTGGGGAGTGCGTCGTGAAAAACAACATGAATGTGGCCGCGTCCGCGCGGCATGAGGACAGGACCTCAACGTTTCTCTGGCGCGAATTCAAGGCGCTGCTGCCCGCATGTGCGGTCGCAATCGGTCTGATCGCTGCGTGCGTGCTGCTGGCGGCAACGACGGATGCGCGCGCGCAGGGGCAGAAAGTCGTCTCGCTGTCGGCGACACAGAAGCGCACGGCGATGATCAACGTCGCCATCGGCAAGACCGAGGACGTGCGCACCGACGCGAGCTTCGTCGAGATCCAGGTCGGTGACCCGGAAATCGCCGATGTCAATCCGCTGACGGACCGCAGCCTCACCATTCTCGGCAAGAAGAACGGCACGACGCGCGTCTCGGCCTATGCCGAAGGCAAGAAGCTCGTCGGCGTGTTCGACGTCGAAGTGTCTTACGACGTGTCGCTGCTTCAATCGATGCTGCGCAGCCGCTTCCCGAATTCAAAACTGAAGGTCGCCTCGATCAACGGCCGCATCATGCTGACCGGCACCTCGCCCGATGCGGTCTCTCTCGACAGCGCGGTCACGATCGCCAAGCAATTCGGCCCCGACGTCATCAATGCGGTGCAGGTGCTGCAGCCGCAGCAGGTGATGCTCGAGGTGCGCTTCATGGAGGCCAACCGCAACGCTGGCCGCGAGCTTGGCGTGCAGTGGAACATGTTCGGCAACCGCTTTCTCGGTAATGTCGGCAATCGCACGCCGGCAAACCTTCTGCCGATCACGCCGGCCGGTCCGAGCCCGTGGAAAAACCCGGGCGTCGATTCTGGCGGCGTCAACGACGACAACGTGCTGCGTTCGCCGCTCGTCGCCGGCGGCGTGCTCTCCGGCAGCGCACCGTTCGGCTTTCTCGTCGGGCGGCTGATCAGCGGCGGTCTCAATATCGACATGGCGCTCAATGCGCTCGAGCAGAAGGGCATGGCGCGTTCGCTCGCCGAGCCCAACCTCGTCGCGCTCTCGGGCGACACTGCGAGCTTCCTCGCCGGCGGCGAATATCCGGTGCCGGTGCCTGGCCAGCTCGGCCAGGTGACGATCGACTACAAGCGCTACGGCGTCGGTCTCGCCTTCACCCCGACCGTGCTGCATGACGGTCT
>CAZSAW010000090.1:0-4357 GCA_964604745.1 uncultured Hyphomicrobiales bacterium | reverse complement strand
AGCGTGAGCAGCTTCGCCATCGAGATGTCTTCGGCCGTGCGGTTGTGGATCGGCTCGCCGATGGCGCGGATCGCCTGCGCGAAACTTTCCACCGAATGATGCCGCGGAACATAACCGGCCTCGAAATGCACTTCGGCCGTGCGCAGATAATTACGGGTGATGAAGCCGTAGAGGATTTCGGCGAGGAAGCGCCGCTCCTTGGGGCCGAGCCGGCCCATGATGCCGAAGTCGACGGCGACGATGCGGCCGGCGTCATCGACGAACAGATTGCCCGGATGCATGTCGGCGTGGAAGAAGCCGTCACGCAGCGCATGGCGCAGGAAATTCTGGATCACCGCACGTCCGAGATGCGGCAGATCGAAGCCCTTCTCGGCGAGCCTGGCGTGATCGGACAGCGGCGTGCCGTCGATCCATTCGAGCGTGAGCACGTCCTTGGACACATAGAGCCAGTCGACCTGCGGAACGCGGAAATCGGAATCGTCCCGGGTGTTCTCCGCCATCTCAGAGAGCGCGGCGGCTTCGAGCCGCAGATCCATTTCGAGCGCGACGGAGCGCGCAAGCGTTCCCACGACTTCAATCAGCCGCAGCCGCTGCGCTTCCGGATCGAGCGCCTCGGCGGTGCGGGCGGCAAAGGCGAAGGCGTCGAGATCGACCTTGAAGCGCCGCTCGATGCCGGGCCGCAGCACTTTCACCGCGACCGGGCGCGTGCCGCCCGCAGTCGTAATTTCTGCCTTGTGCACTTGTGCGATCGAGGCAGCCGCGACCGGCGGCCCGAAATTCGCAAAGATGGCATTCACCGGCTGGCCGAATGCCTGCGCCACGGCGGCCTCTGCCTGTGCCTGCGGGAAGGGCGGCATCTTGTCCTGCAGGCTTTCCAGATCGCGCGCGATCGCGACGCCGACGACATCCGGCCGCGTGGCCAGAAACTGCCCGAGCTTGACGTAACTCGGCCCGAGCTGGGTGAGCGCGGCGGCGAGGCGCGTCGCGCTGCCGGCGCTGCTTGGCCGTTCGATCAGCCGGCCGAGATGCCAGAGGACGCGCGCCGGAAATGGCAGCGGTGCCGGATCGACCAGCGCGAACACGCCTTCGCGCGCGAACACGAAGCCTGCATGGGCGAGGCGAAAGAGGTGGGCGAGGGGAGAGAACACAGGGTGACTAACACCGTTACGCTTAAAGACGCCAGCCGGAATGCAAGGCGACGATGCCGCCGCTGATGGCACGATAGGACACGCGACCGAACCCCGCCTTTCGCATCATCTCGGCGAATGCCGGCGCTTTCGGAAATTTGCGGATCGATTCGACGAGATATTGATAGGCCTCGGCGTCGCCCGCCACCATCCGGCCGATCGTCGGAATGAGCCTGAACGAGTAAAGCTCATAGAGCGCATCGAGCCCGGGCACGTCGACGGAGGAAAATTCGAGACAGAGAAAATGTCCGCCGGGCTTCAGCACACGGCAGGCTTCCGACAGCGCCGCGTCCATGCGCGGCACGTTGCGGATGCCGAAGGCGATCGTCGCTGCGTCGAAGCTGCGGTCGGGAAACGGCAGCGCTTCGGCATTGGCGTCGATGCAATCGATGACGCGGTCGAGGCCGCGCTGCATGGCGCGTTCGCGCCCGACCGCCAGCATGTCGGCGTTGATGTCGGCGACGGTGACGCGTGTGCCGGCGCCGCCTGCTTCGATCACGCGCATGGCGATATCGCCGGTGCCGCCCGCGATATCGAGCAGGTGGAAGGGCCGCTCGCTGCGCGGCGGATTGACCGCGGTCACGAGGATGTTCTTCCAGGCCCGATGCAGACCACCCGACATCAGGTCGTTCATCAGGTCATAGCGGCGGGCAACGGAGTGAAAGACGTCATCGACCAGCCGCTGCTTCTCTTCGAGAGGCACCGTCCGTTCGCCGAAATGGGTCTCGCCGCTATGCATGGTCTTAATATCCTGGTCGGGGCCGACCATATCGTGTGCCGGGCGGGCAGGCTACAAAGGCTCCGGCCGATGGGTTAACGACAAGTGCGGGGGCTGAAAAGGGTTCGTTCATGACAATCCGCTTCGACCGCTGCGTGCCCATTTTCCGCATCTTTTCGCTCGACAAGGCGCGCGAGTTTTATCTCGATTTTCTCGGTTTCGCCGTCGATTGGGAGCACCGCTTCGAACCCGACGCGCCGGTTTACATGCAGGTATCGCGCGACGGCATCGCGTTTCACCTCAGCGAGCATCACGGCGATGGGACACCTGGCTCGATCGCTTATGTCGTTACGCAGGGGGTGGAGGAATTGCACCGCGAGTTGAATGACAAGAACTATCGCCACAATCGGCCGGGCCTGCAGCGGCAGGATTGGGGGATGACGGAATTGACCGTGGTCGATCCATTCAACAATCGCATCACCTTCGGCGAGCCGACGCCCCCGGGGCCGGCGTGATGGCGCCATCCTGACATGCCTGAGCTTCCCGAAGTCGAAACCGTGCGCCGCGGCCTGGCGCCGGTGATGGAGGGTGCCCGCTTCGACAAGGTCGAGGTGCGCCGCCGTGACCTGCGCTGGCCATTACCGAAGGATTTCGCAGCGCGCCTGACCGGCAAGACCGTGACCGGACTTGGCCGCCGCGCCAAATACCTCCTCGCCGATCTGTCCTCGGGCGACGTCCTCATTATGCATCTCGGCATGTCTGGCTCGTTCCGCGTTGCGCGGGACGATCACCACCGTACGCCGGGCGATTTTCACTATCCGCGTTCGGAAGATCGCGCGCACGACCATGTGGTGTTTCACATGTCGTCCGGTGCGGTCGTTACATTCAACGATCCGCGCCGCTTCGGCTCGATGAAGATCGTGCCGCGCGCAAAGCTCGATCAGGAGTCGCTGTTGCGCGCGCTCGGCCCCGAGCCGCTCGGCAACGCATTCGGCGCCGCCCTTTTGGCCGAAGCCTGTGCGGGAAAGAAGACGAGCCTCAAGGCCGCCCTCAGTGATCAGAAAGTCGTTGCGGGTCTCGGCAACATCTATGTCTGTGAAGCGCTGAACCGCGCGCGTCTGTCGCCCAAGCGCCGCGCTTCGACAATCGCGCAGAAATCGGGCGCACCGAACGAGCGTGCCGGGGCGTTGGCCGACGCGATCAAGGACGTCCTCAAGGATGCGATAGAAGCGGGTGGTTCGTCGCTGCGCGATCATCGCCGGACCGACGGCGAACTCGGCGATTTCCAGCATTCCTTTCGCGTCTATGATCGCGAAGGAAAGAGATGTCCGACGCCAGGCTGCAAGGGCACGGTCCGCCGGATCGTGCAAGGTGGGCGCTCCACTTTTTATTGTCCGGTCTGCCAGAAGTAGCACATCACGACGCTGCTTTACGCTTGCTTGCGCGCTGGTGCTTCAGCTTGGCGAGCGCTTCGTCGGCGTGATCGCGATATTGCTGATGGAGCTTCTCCAGATCCTCTTCGGTCATGTCCTCGGCGATCGCGAGCTTGTTCTTGGCGCCCCGCATCGCGATGATCAATTCGGCGAGCTTGATCTGCAACGCCATGGTGTCGCGGTTTTGCGTGTTCTGAATGAGAAAGACCATCAGGAACGTGACGATCGTGGTCGAAGTGTTGATGACCAATTGCCAGGTGTCGCTGTAATGGAAAAGCGGTCCCGTGATCGCCCAGATGACAACCGAGGCCACCGCGATCAGGAACGTGATCGGCCGTCCGGAAAAATGCGCGACTGTGCACGCGAACCGTTCGAACATCGGCTGCTGCACTTTATCATCCGATCCGTTGCTTTTGCTGTGGCGCGATTTCCGACTCATTACATTCTCCTCCCGTCCCGGCGCGGCCTTGGCGTACGAAAACGCCAATCAACGCGGCTGCGACCGGCGCGTTCCACGCAGGAACCATTGTCTGGATTTGCCGTTGAAACTGCGAAGCGGCGCGAACGCCGCACGACGAAACCAGGCGGAGGCATTCATGTTCGGCTGGGCTATTACGTTTCTTATCGTTGCGTTGGTGGCGGCGGTTCTCGGGTTTGGCGGCATCGCAGTATTTGCGGTCGACATCGCCCGCATCATCTTTTTTGTGGCGATCGTCCTCTTTCTGATCTCCGCGGTGGTCGGATTGGTGCGCGGCCGCGCGCCGCGCGCGCCCTGACGCGAACTCCTTCGTAAAACAAGGAAAGCCGCGCCCATTGCGCGGCTTTCCTTTTTTCGAACGGAATGTTCTTAGTTGTCGTGACCGATCAGCACGGCGCGCGTGGCGTGGTCGGGACCGAAATCGTCGATGTTGTCGATCGACAGAAGTTTGGCGAGACGGCTGCGCGCGCGGTTGACGCGGCTCTTGATCGTGCCCACGGCGCACTCGCAGATGTCGGCCGCCTCTTCATACGAGAAGCCG
>CAZSAW010000089.1:0-5568 GCA_964604745.1 uncultured Hyphomicrobiales bacterium | reverse complement strand
TTCTGCAGGCTTTCGCACCCGAGGACGACGAGAGAGGCGGCCAGACCCAGGCGCGCCGCCGCGCGAGACGCAATCCCCAGATCGGCCCTGCGCAATGTTCGAACCGGCACGTGTTGTCCCGTGTGCAGCGGCAGGAGAACCGCCCGCGGCCTCGCGCCGCGTTATGGCTAACGATGAGTTAAGACGCCGAAGGGTTAACGCAGACTTACGCAACCCACCCCGATAGGAGCGTCTTCGGTAACCACAATATGTGGCGAAAAAGGGCCATCCCGGAGGATGGCCCTTGAGGAAGGTTAACGAATTGAAGCGCTTGCGGTCAGCGAAAGCGGCTGAACAAGCCGTAGCCGTCCTGCGCCTGCCGGGTGCGCACCGGCTGGTTGCGGGAGTTGCGCTGATTGCGGGCCGACGCCGGCTGGGGCTGCGGCTGCGCGCTCTGGCCGCCGCCGAAGAAGCTCCAGAACGAGGTCGTCTGCTCCTGCTGCGGCAAACGCACGACCTGCGGCTTCTCTGAAATCTCGCGGCGCTCGATCGGCACGTCGGCGTTCTTGCGCTCGTTGGGATTTTTCAGGATGGCGAGCAGGGCCGAATCGCGCCCGTAGATGTCTTCGCGCGTCTGCAGATGGCCCGCGTCGTCGACGAAAGCCGTCTGATAGGTGATGTGAACCCAGATCGGGTGGGCGAGATTGATGTTCGTCTCGCCCTTGCCGTACATTCCGGTGATGCGCTCCGACGTCCAGCCTTCCTTCGGCTGCGACAGGCCGAGCAGCACCTCGGCATACTTGTCCGGATATTGCACGCGCATGCAGCCGTGGCTGTAAGCACGCTTCTCGTGATTGAAATAGTATTTGTCGGGCGTGTCGTGCTGATACACGAGGAACTTGTTCGGGAAATTGAAGCGGATGCGGCCGAGCGCGTTGCCGGCTCCCGGCGGCTGATAGATGCGCACGGTGCCGTCGCGATTGGTTTCCATCTTCAGGCCGATGCGCTCCAGCGCGCCCGGATCCTGCTGCAGCGCCGGCAGATATTCATTGTTGATGATCGACGGCGGGACGTTCCAGGTCGGATTGACGGTGATGAATTTCATCGTCTCCGAGAGCATCGGCGTTGCCATCTTGCCCGGCTTGCCGGTGACCACCTTGGTGGTCCAGACCTGCTTGCCATCGCCGATCACCTTGAGGGTGAAATCGGGGATGTTCAGCATCACGTAGTTCTTGCCGAGGTCGCGCTGCAGCCAGCGCCAGCGTTCCATGTTCGCGATGATGAGATCGACCGTGTTGGAGCGCGAAACCTTCTTCTCGCCGCCGTTGAGACGGCGAACCGTGCCTGAGCCGACGAGGCCGTCTGCATTCAGGCCGGCATTCTTCTGGAATTCCTTCACTGCGGCGACCAGCGACTCGTCGTAGCGCTTGTTGCTCTCGTCGCCTGTGACCTTGAGACGCTTGCGCAGCGCCGGCACGCGGGCATCTTCCCCGCCCGGCCGGATGGTCGGTCCCTCGCCGATGGTGACGACCTCTTCTTCCTTCTGCGGCTTGGCGCTTGCGCCGCGGGCTTCGGCAAGTTTGGCTTTCAGCGCGAGGTAGCCCGGGTAGGTCGGGTTGTAGCTTGCAAGCGAAGCGCCCACGGTTTTGTCGCCGACGAGGCCATCGAGCACGGCGGCCGGATCGGGATAGTCCGGAAGATAGGCGATGTCCGCGGAGACGCGGCTGAAATGCACCCGCCCGCCTTCCGCATGACGCGCATAGGCGAGGATGGTGTTGGTGTATTTCAATTCCGCTTCGGCGAGCGCGTCAGGCTCGCCCGGCTTGAATTCCGGCGTCGGGTAGTCTTCGGGGAACAGACCGTCGGCATCGACCCCACGCAGATAGGCGATGGCCTGCGTTGCGCGCGCCGAGGGCGCGCCCTTGTCGATCCAGATCGGCGCGAAACCGCGGTCCCGATAGAAGACTTCGGCGGCGGTCCGCTCGTTCTTCCGGCCGAAGAAGCGCTCCGCCTTGGTCGCGAGAAGGTCGCGCAGTTTTTCGGCGACGGCCGCGTCGGCGGTCGAGAGATTGCTGGCAATCGGCGCCTTGACCAGATCCTTGCCTGTCAGCGTCTTGATGACGGCCGGATCGAGCGCAGGCGCCGCTTCCGGCGCGGCCGTGGCTGGTGTGACGGTTGCCGTCGTGGCGGGAGCGGGGGCCGCCGGTGCGGCAACGGCCGGGGCGGTCGCAGGCTTCGGAGGAGCAAGATCGGCCGCGCTGGGCGGGGCGACGTCCGCAGGCTCCGGCACGGGAACCGCCGCCTCGATTTCCTGCTCCGTCATTGGCGCGGAGATGGCGGGGCTGCCCAGGGCCAGGACAAGCGCCAGCGCGGTGCCGGCAAGCATGCGGTCATAACGAGGGCCGCGCATCAACATCTCCTCAAGCTGGCGGAATCTGCTCTGCAGATATCAATTAGACCATGCGACGTTGCATCGACCAGAGGGCAAAATGGCGGCGGAGGCAATCTGCCGCCATGCACAAGCGCGTTATCTCAGGGGTGTTACCCCGCTGCCACTGATTCGTGGCTTTCCCCATCGCCGGAATCGTCGAGGCCGAGGCTTTCCAGCTTGCGATAAAGCGTTGACCGCCCAATCCGTAGGCGGCGTGCAACCTCGGACATCCGCCCGCGGTAGTGGGTGATGGCGAAGCGGATCAACTCAGCCTCGATCTCCTCAAGCGGACGAACCTGCCCGGCCTCGTCGAGCAGAGGCAGGTGGCTACCAGCCGGACCGATCGGGCCGTTGACGCCGACCGGCTCGGCGAAGCTCGGTTGCCCGGCAATCGAGGGCGCCTCGAACAGGAGCGAAGCGCCGGCGTCGTTCTCCGCAGCCACGGGCGCTGCGGCTGCAGCCGCAATCTGGGGAAACTCGGCCGCCCCGATCGTATCGCTGTCGGCGAGCACGATCGCACGGAAGACCGCGTTTTCGAGCTGGCGGACATTTCCGGGCCAGCCGAAGCGCGTCAGCAGCGCCATCGCATCTGCCCCGACCATGCGGATCGCCTTGCCTTCTTCGGCACTGAAGCGGGCGAGGAAATGCCGCACGAGATCCGGGATGTCCTCTGTGCGTTCGCGCAACGGTGGCACCGTGATCGGGAAAACGTGCAGGCGGTAGAACAGGTCTTCGCGGAAGCGTCCGGCCTTCACGTCGGCGATGAGATCGCGGTTGGTCGCCGAGATCACGCGTACATCCACCTTCGCGGCCTTGCGCGCGCCGACCGGCTCGATTTCGCCATCCTGCAGCGCGCGCAGGAGCTTGACCTGAGCCAGCAACGGAAGCTCGCCGACCTCGTCGAGAAAGAGTGTGCCGCCGTCGGCTTCGGTGAACTTGCCGGTATGACGGTCGGTGGCGCCGGTGAAGGCGCCCTTCTCGTGCCCGAACAGGATGGATTCGACGAGATTGTCGGGGATCGCCCCGCAATTGACCGCAACGAATGGCTTTGCGCGTCGCTCGCCGGTGCCGTGGATCGCCCGCGCGATCATTTCCTTGCCGACGCCGGATTCCCCTTCGATCAGCACGGGAATCGTGGAGGCTGCGGCCTTTTCCGCCTCGCGCAGGATGACCCGCATGCGCTGACTGCGTGTGACGATGTCCTTGAAGGTCAGGGTGCCGGACTGTCTGCGCTTGATCCTCTGCAATTCCCCGGCAAGGGCGCTCGCATTGAGCGCGTTGCGTAACGATACCTGCAGCCGCTCGGGGCTCGCCGGCTTGACGACGAAATCGACCGCGCCCGCCCGCATGGCGGACACCACGTTGTCGATGCCGCCATGCGCGGTCTGCACGATGACGGGAATCGTCGAGCCATGCTCGCGCAGCCGCGCCAGCACCCCGAGGCCGTCGAGGTCAGGCATGACGAGATCGAGAATGACGCCGTCGATGCGCGGGGCCTCGGAGTCGGTGAGGAGGCGCGCCGCTTCGTCCCCGGCCGCCGCGAGGACGGGCTCGTAGCCGAATTTGCCGACCATGTTTTCGAGGAGCCGGCGCTGCACCGGATCGTCATCGACGATGAGAATACGCTGGACCATACGAAGCACCCGAACATGTCTCGTTTCGGGGCACTCTCGGCCCTTTCGCTTAATGGGCTATTAAGTCGCAGCCGAAAACCACGGTTGCGGCCCGGCGGGGGAGGGTCGATATGTGGAAATAACGCGCGGTTCCGCGCCGCCATCGTCCCGCCCAGCGACAGGTCTTCAAAACACTGCCATGCCGAAAGCCGCTCAACGTACCGCCGCTCGCCCGAAGAAGGTCACGCGACAGGGGAGGTCCAAGGTGGTCCGAAGCCAGGCGCGCGGACTCGGCACTCTGCCGGAATGGAATTTGACCGACCTCTACCCGGCGATGGATTCGCCCGAGGTCAAACACGACTTCGATCGCGCCGAAGCCGAGTGCCTCGTCTTCGAAAAGGATTTCATGGGCCGGCTCGCCGCGCTTGCGGCCAATCCGGATGGCGGCAAGGCGCTGGCGCAGGCGGTGCGGCGCTTTGAGGGTATCGAGGACCGCATCGGCCGGCTCGTGTCGTATGCGGGGCTGATCTACGCCGGCAACACGACCGATCCGATCCGCTCGAAATTCTACGCCGACGTGCAGGAGCGCGTTACGGCGATGTCGCTCCATCTTCTGTTCTTCACGCTTGAACTCAACCGCATCGACGACGCGTTGCTCGACCGCGCCATGCAGGATGCGGAGCTTGCGCATTACCGGCCCTGGCTGGAGGACATCCGCAAGGAGAAGCCGTATCAGCTCGAGGATCGCATCGAGCAGCTCTTTCATGAAAAGGCGATCAGCGGCTTTTCCGCCTGGAACCGCCTGTTCGACGAAACCATCGCCAGCCTGCGCTTCAAGGTCGACGGCAAGTCACTCGCGATCGAACCGACGCTCAATCTGTTTCAGGACCCGTCCGCGAAAATGCGCAAGGCCGCGTCCGACGCGCTGGCGCTGACCTTTCGCGAAAACCTGCGGCTGTTCACGCTCATCACCAACACGCTCGCCAAGGACAAGGAAATCTCCGACCGCTGGCGCGGGTTTGCCGACGTCGCCGATGAACGTCATCTCGCCAATCGCGTCGAGCGCGAAGTGGTGGAGGCGCTCGTCTCCGCGGTGCGCGCCGCCTATCCGCGCCTGTCGCATCGCTATTACGCGCTGAAGGCGCACTGGTTCGGCAAGAAAGCGCTGCCGCACTGGGATCGCAATGCGCCGCTGCCGAAGGTGGAGATGCGCACTATCGGCTGGACGGAGGCGCGCGAGACCGTGCTCTCGGCTTACGGCGCTTTCTCGCCGCGGCTTGCCGAGATCGCGCAACGCTTCTTCGACAAGAACTGGATCGACGCGCCCGTGCGGCCCGGCAAATCGCCCGGCGCATTCGCGCATCCGACCGTGCCGTCGGCGCATCCGTATGTGCTGCTCAATTATCAGGGCAAGCCGCGCGACGTGATGACTCTCGCGCACGAACTCGGTCACGGCGTGCATCAGGTGCTCGCTGCACCGAACGGCGCGCTCATGGCGCCGACGCCACTGACGCTCGCCGAGACCGCGAGCGTGTTCGGCGAGAT
>CAZSAW010000088.1:0-33295 GCA_964604745.1 uncultured Hyphomicrobiales bacterium | reverse complement strand
TGTTCAACAACCCGAACCAGACCTCGGCCTGCGGTTGCGGCGAATCCGTGCAGCTCACGCCGGCGAGCGAAGCCGCCGCCGGCTGACGCCTGTTTCTTTCAGATCAGCGATCGGAATGCGAAACCGTCACGCAACCTGCGTTTGCGTGGCGGGCACGACCTCGGGATCGCTCTCGCAGATGACACGATTGCGGCCGCTGCGTTTGGCAGCATAAAGGCACGTGTCGGCGCGGGCGATCAGCGTCTGCGCCGTGTCGCCCGGCCGCAAACTCGCGACGCCGACGGAGATCGTGACGCGGCCGAGATGCTCGCCGGTCGAGCGCTTCATCAATTCCTTCGACATCACCGCCCGGCGAATGTGGTCGGCGACGGTCACGCCCGCGCGCAGCGGCGTGTTCGGCAGCACGACGGCGAATTCCTCGCCGCCATAGCGCGCGGCAATGTCCTGACCCTTGACGTTCTGCTTCACCGAAATCGCCACGAGACGCAGCACCTGGTCGCCGGTCAGATGGCCGAAGCTGTCGTTGAAGGTCTTGAAATGGTCGATGTCGGTCAGCAGCAACGAGAGCTGTTCGTTTGCTGCTGTGGCGTCGACGATGGCCTTGGACAGCGCCTGATCGAAGAACTTTCGGTTGGCGAGTGACGTAAGGGGATCGGTCAGGCTCTCGTTGCGGACGAGTTCGAGATTCTCCTGCAGGACGTTGATCTCCTGCTTGGACTCGGTCAGCCTTGCTTCGAGCTTGTGATTGACCACTTCCATGTCTTTGGCGGTCTGAACCAGGCTTTCGACGATCGCGCGCAGACCTTCGCGGTCGGCGCTGACGGTACCAAGCTGCCGGCTGACGCCGGCAAGGCTTTCGCTGTAGGTCGAGGCGGAACCGACCGCAGCGTCGACCATCGCCATGACCTGCTCGATCTCGTCCATCACGCGCGAGCCGACCTTGTCGATGCGCTCGGACAGGCGGCTCGGGGAAACGTAGGTGTCGTAGATATTGTCGAGTTCGGCAGCGGACAGTGTCCCGCCGCGGGCCAGCGTCTCGTTGATGACCTCGTTCAGCGACGGATTGTAGCCGGTGGCGTAGGTGTACCAGATCTCGTAATTGCGAGGCGTTGCCGACTGGCGCAGCGCCTTGATCTGACCCAGAGCGATTTCCGCGAACGCCATCGTGCGATCGTGATCATCGCTGTCTGCGCTCATTCCCGGCCCCCCGAAACTGACGACGACATAATCCGCCCCGGGTGGCTCCGCGTGGCGGAATCGCGCTTTGCGTGAATTTACCTATTCCACACTCATGAATGTGGAGTAAACGCGCACCGCCATCGTGCGCCTAAGTGGAGGGAATGTCTCGCCTATTTGGAACCCGTTCGGGCGGCCATGCGGCTGCACGATCAGGCTTTGACCCGAATCGGCCGCAGCAGGAACGCCGGCAAATGTCCGGTGTCCGGCTCGACCGCCGGCGCCTTGCGCTCGGGCGGCCGCCGTACCTCGTCGATACGTGCGACAGGGGCAGGCGCCTGCGAGCGGTGCTTTCGCTGACGCCCATGACGGCGCGGTTCTTCGGTCCGGTTTTGCGCAGGCTCGGGGCTCGGCGCGGCCTTCGATTGTTCGTCGTAAGGTATCGTTTGCCCGATCAATTTCTCTATCGCGCTGACGCTCTTGTGGTCGGCGCTGGTCACGATCGTGAGCGCTGCGCCCTTGCGGCCGGCGCGGCCGGTGCGGCCGATGCGATGCACGTAGTCGTCGGGATGATGCGGCACGTCGAAATTGAAGACGTGGCTGACGTCGGGGATATCCAGACCGCGGGCGGCAACGTCCGAGGCGACGAGAATGCCGGATTCACCCTTGCGGAACTTGTCGAGCGCAGCGGTGCGCGCCGACTGATCCATGTCGCCGTGCAATGCGACGGCATCGAAGCCGTGTTTGAGCAGCGAACGATGCAACACCGCGACTTCGCGCTTGCGGTTGCAGAACACGATCGCGTTCTTGAGACCTTCGGCGCCGCGAATAAGCCGGCGCAGCGTTTCACGCTTGTCGTGCGGCTCGCGTCCGGTTTTCACCAGTTGCTGGGTGATGGCCGCCACGGTGGTCGCCGGGCGGGCGACTTCGACGCGAACCGGATTGTGGAGGAATTGTTCGGTGATGCGCCGGATTTCCGGCGGCATTGTCGCGGTGAAGAACAGGGTCTGCCGCGTGAAGGGAACGAGCTTGCAGATGCGCTCGATGTCCGGGATGAAGCCCATGTCGAGCATGCGGTCGGCTTCGTCGATGACGAGAAGCTCGACGCCGGAGAGAAGCAGGCGCCCGCGCTCGAAATGATCGAGCAGACGGCCGGGCGTCGCGATCAGTACATCGACGCCACGCGTGAGCTTAGCATCCTGGTCGTCGAACGAGACGCCGCCGATGATGAGCGCCATGCTCAATTTCTGGCCGGCGCCGTATTTCTCGAAGCTCTCCTGCACCTGTGCGGCAAGTTCGCGCGTCGGCTCAAGAATGAGCGTGCGCGGCATGCGCGCTCGCGCCCGGCCATGCTCCAGCATGGTGATCATCGGCAGCGTGAAGGCGGCAGTCTTGCCGGTTCCGGTCTGCGCAATGCCAAGCACGTCACGGCGGGCGAGCACGTGCGGAATAGCTTGTTCTTGAATGGGAGTTGGCGTCGAATAACCAGCCGCCTGCACTGCGGCGCGGACCTTGTCTGACAGGCCCAGTTGGGAAAAGCCCATAAATCCTCTATGCATAACCGCCCGGGCGATTGCGCCGCGCCGGATGATCAGGACAACGACTTGCGATGCGCGGGAGGGGCGGTTCGAATCTTGTCGTCGGACCGTATGCCGGAACATAGGGGCGCAAGGCTGAAAGTCAATGCTCCGAACCGGCGTTAAGTTAAATAAATGACTTGGTTTTTTGCCTTCGAAGAGATGACAGAACCATGAACGAGTCGCTTCCGATCGTGCTCGTGCCGGGACTTTTGTGCTCACCACGCCTTTACCATGAACAGATCCCGTATCTGTGGCAGTTCGGTCCGGTCACCATCGCCGATCATCGCAAGGATGACACGCTCGACGGCATCGCGCGGCGCATTCTCGCCGCCGCGCCGCCGCGCTTTGCGCTCATCGGCTTGTCGATGGGTGGCTATATCGCCTACGCGATCTTGCGCGCGGCCGCCGATCGCGTGGTCAAGCTCGCGCTTCTCGATACGGCGGCGCGGGCCGATCTGCCGGAGCAGACCGCACGCCGCAACGCGCAGATCGAGATGGCGCAAACCGGCCGCCTGAACGACGTCGTCGAGCAATTGTGGCCGCTCTTCGTACACAAGAACCGGCACAGCGATGCGGGGCTGAAACGCATCGTGCAGGCGATGGCGGATGACACCGGCGCCGACGCCTTTGTGCGCCAGCAGCGCGCCATCATGGGGCGGCCGGATTCGCGGCCCGATCTGCCAAAGATCGCGTGTCCAACGCTTGTCGTCGTCGGCGACGGCGACACGCTGACGCCGCCGAAAGTGGCGGAAGAGATCGTGGGCCTCGTTCCTCGCAGCCGGCTCGTCACCATTCCCGATTGCGGGCATCTCTCGCCGATCGAGAAGCCGGACGCGGTGACAAAGCTCCTTGTGGAATGGCTGCAGTGACCGCGCATCGTCGCGTGGCATAATTTCCTTCACGGAACTTCTCTCGCAGGCATTTCGTTCTTTTTTGTCGGCGGACCACGGCGCTTATTCCTCGCCGTGGTAAGGGACGGCCATGACCTCAGTGCTTGATCTCATCGGCGAAACGCCACTGGTTGCCGTCACGCGTCTCGATACCGGTCCGTGCGAATTGTTTCTCAAGCTGGAGAGCGCGAACCCTTCAGGCTCGATCAAGGATCGGCCGGCGCGGGCGATGATCGAAGCTGCGGAGCGCGACGGGCGCCTGAAAACGGGCGGCACCATCGTCGAAGCCACTGCCGGCAATACCGGTCTCGGACTTGCTTTTGTCGGCGCGCAGAAAGGCTATCGCACCATTCTGGTCGTTCCCGACAAGATGTCGCGCGAGAAGATCGTGCACGCGCGCGCAATGGGCGCGGATGTCATTCTGACACGCTCCGATGTCGGCAAAGGACACGCCGATTATTATCAGGACCTCGCCGCGACTATCACGCAGCGCACGCCCGGCGCGATCTACATCAACCAGTTCGAGAATCCGGCCAATCCGCTGGCGCACGAGACGACCACAGCACCAGAATTGCTGCGGCAGATGGACAACGACGTCGACGCCATCGTCGTCGGTGTTGGCTCCGGCGGCACGCTGACGGGCGTCGGGCGCTTCATGCAGCGCGCGTCGGCGAAGACGCAGATGGTGCTCGCCGATCCGGTCGGCTCCGTGCTTGCACCGTATATCAAGACCGGAAAGATGACCGAGGCAGGAAGCTGGACGGTCGAGGGCATTGGCGAAGATTTCGTCCCGTCAAATGCCGATCTCTCGCTCGTGCGCGAAGCCTATTCGATTTCCGACCGCGACAGCTTTGCCGCAGCGCGCGATCTTCTGCGCGCCGAGGGGGTGCTTGCCGGCTCGTCATCCGGCACGTTGCTCGCCGCGGCGCTCCGCTATTGCCGCGCGCAGCGCGAGCGCAAGCGCGTCGTCAGCTTCGTGTGCGATTCCGGCGCCAAGTATCTCTCCAAGGTGTTCAGCGACGCCTTTCTCGCGCAGGAAGGCTGGATCGGTCGTGCGAAGACCGGCAAGGTGCGCGATCTCGTCATCAATCCGGTGGGCGAGGGCTCGGCGGTCTTTGTGCGGCCGCAGGACAATCTGCGCACGGTGTTTGCGCGAATGCGGGCGAGCGACGTTTCGCAACTGCCGGTAATGGAAGGCGATCGCCTCGTCGGCTTCGTCGACGAGAGCGACCTTCTCGGCGCACTCATGATGGCGGACGACCGCGCGCGCGCCTTCGACCGTCCGGTAAGCGACGTCATGGTGCGGCGGCTCGAAACGATCTCTGCTGACGCCCCGATCACGGACCTTGTGCCGTTGTTCCGCAAGGATTACGTCGCCATCGTCATGGACAAGGACCGCTTTCTCGGCCTCGTGACGCGCATCGATCTCATCAATCATTTTCGCCTGGCGCTGCAGTAACGTCGCCGGCAACAAAAGATCTCGCCATGACCAGATCGAACCGGCCCGATTTCGCGACCCGCTGCGTGCATGCGGGGCAGGAGCCCGATCCGACGACCGGCGCGGTGATGACGCCGATCTACGCCACCTCGACCTACGTGCAGCAATCGCCGGGCGTGCACAAAGGCTACGAATATGCGCGCTCGCAGAATCCGACGCGCATGGCGTTCGAGCGCTGCGTCGCCGATCTCGAGGGCGGCCGCCAGGGATATGCTTTTGCATCGGGACTAGGTGCCATTTCCACCATCCTCGATCTGTTCGGGCAGGGAGCGCATGTCGTCGCGTCCGACGACCTCTATGGCGGCACGCGGCGGCTGTTCGAGCGCGTGCGCAAGGCATCGGCCGGGATCGAGACAAGCTATGTCGACATGACCGAGCCGGATGCCATCGCGCAGGCCATCCGCCCAAACACAAAGCTGATCTGGGTGGAGTCGCCGACCAATCCGCTGCTCAAGCTGGTCGATCTCGCCCGCGTCGCCGAGATGGGGCGAAAGCGCAACATCGTCGTTGCCGCCGACAATACGTTCGCCAGTCCCTATGTGCAGCGGCCGCTCGAATTCGGTTTCGATCTCGTCATGCATTCGACGACCAAATATCTGAACGGCCATTCCGACATGGTCGGCGGGATCGCCGTGGTTGGCGACAACGCGGAATTGCGCGAGCGTCTTGCCTTCCTGCACAACGCAGTCGGCGCGATTCAAGGGCCGTTCGATTCCTTTCTGGCGCTGCGCGGGGTAAAGACGCTCGCGTTGCGGATGGAGCGGCATTGCGCCTCGGCGCTCGCCATCGCGCAGTGGCTTTCGCGCCATCCGAAGGTCAAGCGCGTGATCTATCCCGGTCTCGACAGCCATCCGCAGCATGCGCTCGCGCGCAAGCAGATGCGCGCCTTCGGCGGCATGATCGCGGTCGAGCTGAAGGGAACGCTCGACGATGCGCGACGTTTCCTCGAACGCTGCCGTCTCTTTGCGCTGGCGGAAAGTCTCGGCGGCGTCGAGAGCCTGATCGAGCATCCGGGACTGATGACGCACGGATCGGTGCCGGAAGAGGTGCGGCGGGCGCTCGGGATCAGCGATTCGCTTGTGCGGCTTTCCGTTGGTATTGAAGGAACGGATGATCTGATCGCCGATCTCGACAGCGCCTTGCAGGCTGTAGGAGGCTGAACAGGAGCCAGATGACCGACATGCCGCGCGACAATCCGGGCGTCATTGCCCCGCCGCCGCTGATCGCGGGGGCGGCGCTCGTCCTCGGCCTGCTGGCCGACTGGTTTGCGCCCGTCTCCGTAATCGCGACGGTGCTGTCCTTCACGATCCGCGTTCTTGTCGGCGGGCTCCTGATCCTGGGCGGACTGGCGCTCGTGATCGCGGCGGTGAGCACGTTCCGCGCGGCCGGCACGCATGTTGAGCCGTGGAAGCCCTCGCTGAAGCTCGTGCGCCACGGCGTCTATGCCTGGACGCGTAATCCGATCTATGTCGGCGGCATGTTGCTGCTGGTCGGGATCGGTGTCGTCGTTGCCGGTGACTGGGTGGTGATTTTTGCCATGGTCAGCGGCCTCGTCCTGCATTTCGGTGTCGTACTGCGCGAGGAACGCTACCTCGCCGGCAAGTTCGGCGAGGCCTATCGGCAATACATGCGCGACGTGCCGCGCTACGGCTGGCCGGCCTAGCCGGCAACGTCCTACCCAATCCGGTCTTCGTCCCTTCCGTTCGCGTCGCCCGCCGGCAAGATGCCGGAAAAAGCCGGGGAGGATGATGCGAACGCAAGTGGGAATCGTGGGCGCCGGGCCCGCCGGATTGATGCTGTCGCATCTCCTGCATCTTGCCGGGATCGAATCCATCATCGTCGAGAATCGCAGCCGGGCCTATTGCGAGGCGCGCGTGCGCGCCGGCCTCATTGAGCAATGGGTCGTCGATCTCCTGATCGACACGGGCGTCGGCGACCGGCTGCGCAAGGAGGGGCTGTTCCATAACGGCATCTATTTTTCCTTCAATGACCAGTTGCACCAGATCGATTTTCGCAAGGCCGTCGGCCGCGGCGTGGCGGTCTACGGACAGCAGGAGATCGTGAAGGATCTGATTGCGCGGCGTCTTGCCAATGGCGGCACGATCCTGTTCGAGGTCGACAATACCAGCATCGAGGGTTTCGACGGCGACGCGCCGAAAATCCACATCCGGCGTGGCGGGCGCGGAGAGACGATTTCGTGCGACCTGATCGCGGGCTGCGATGGATTTCACGGCATCTGCCGCCCGAACATTCCGCAGGGGAGGTTGCAGGAATTCGACCGCACCTATCCGTTCGGCTGGCTCGGCATTCTCGCCGAGGCGCCGCCGGTCGCCGACGAACTCATCTACGCCTATCACGAGCGCGGCTTCGCCCTGTTTTCGATGCGCTCACCTTCGGTCGTTCGCTATTACCTGCAATGCGAGCCCGAGGAAGATGCCGAGCAGTGGACTGATGCACGGATCTGGGAAGAGCTGGCGACCCGTCTCGGCGGAAAAGCCGCGCAGAGGCTCCGCACCGGCCGCATTCTGGAAAAGGGCGTCACGGCGATGCGCAGCTATGTGTGCGAGCCGATGCGGCATGGCCGGCTCTTTTTGGCCGGGGACGCCGCCCATATCGTGCCGCCGACCGGCGCCAAGGGCATGAATCTGGCGCTCGCCGACATCTGCCTGCTCTCGCGCGCCATTGTGCGCTTCTACAGATCCCGGCGCACCGATCTGCTGGAGAGTTATTCGGAGACCTGCCTTCGCCGCGTCTGGAAAGCGCAGCGCTTCTCCTGGTGGATGACGCAGATGCTGCACCGCTGGCATAAGGAAGGCGACTTCGACATGCGTCGGCAGCTTGCGGAACTTGATTACGTCGTGAGCTCGCAGGCGGCGAGAACCTCGCTCGCCGAAAACTATACCGGACTGCCGATGGAAGGCGTCTGGCGGCCGGCGATGAATCTGCGCCGGCGCTTGCGGCTCCTGCGAACGCTGTGGCCGCGCCGCCGGTTCCCCCGACGCCAGGCTCAGACGTCCAGCATCTCTTCGTCGGCGAATTCCGCACGTTCCTGAATGAAGGCGAAGCGTGCTTCCGGCTTGGTGCCCATGAGCTGATCGACCGACTTTGCGGTCTTGGTCTTTTCCTTGTCGATCAGCACGACCTTCAGAAGCGTGCGCTTCCGCGGGTCCATGGTGGTTTCCTTGAGCTGCGCGGCCATCATCTCGCCAAGGCCCTTGAAGCGGCTGACGTCGACCTTGGCATTGGCGTGAAATTCCTTCTTCAGCAGAATGTCCTTCTGCTTGTCGTCGCGCGCGTAAACGGTCTTGCCGTTGTGCGAGAGACGATAGAGCGGCGGCACCGCGAGATAGAGATGACCGTCCTCGATCAGCTTCGGCATTTGCCGGTAGAAAAATGTGATGAGGAGCGAAGCAATGTGCGCGCCATCGACGTCGGCGTCGGTCATGACGATGACCTTGTCGTAGCGCAGGTCGCCCTCGCGGTAATGCGTGCCGGTTCCCGGCCCGAGCGCCTGGATGAGATCGGCAAGCTGCTGGTTCTGCGCGAGCTTGTCGCGCCCCGCCGAAGCGACGTTGAGGATCTTGCCGCGTAACGGCAGTACCGCCTGCGAGGCGCGGTCGCGCGCCTGTTTCGCCGAACCGCCGGCCGAGTCGCCCTCGACGATGAAGATTTCCGAACCCTGCGCCGCCGTGTTGGTGCAATCGGCGAGCTTGCCGGGGAGGCGCAGCTTTCGCACCGCGCTCTTGCGCGAGACTTCCTTTTCCTGCCGGCGGCGGATGCGCTCCTCGGCGCGCTCCACCACGAAATCGAGAAGCTTGTTCGCCTGCAGGGGATTGCCGGCGAGCCAGTGGTCGAACGGATCGCGGATTGCCTGCTCGACAATGCGAGCGGCTTCGGCGGTCGCCAGCCGGTCCTTGGTCTGGCCCTGAAATTCCGGTTCGCGGATGAAGACGGAGATCATGCAGGCCGCGCCCGTCATCACGTCGTCGCTCGTGATCACCGCCGCACGCTTCTCCTGTCCGACACGCGCGGCATGGTCGCGCAAACCCTTGAACAGCGCCGCGCGCATTCCGTTCTCGTGCGTGCCGCCATCGGGTGTCGGAATCGTGTTGCAGTATGACGATGTGAAACCGTCGCTGTCGGCAGTGAACGCGATCGCCCATTCCGCCGAACCGTGTCCGCCCTTTTTCTCCGAGCGTCCGGCGAAGATGTCGGGGTGAACGAGCGTTGCCTGGCCGATGGTTGCCGCAAGATAGTCCTTGAGACCGCCGGGGAAATGCAGTGTCGCCTTTTCCGGAACGTCTTCGCCCTTGAGCAATTGCTTGGCGCAGGTCCAGCGGATTTCGACGCCGCCGAACAAATACGCCTTCGCGCGCGTCATGCGGAACAGACGTGCGGGATCCCATCCCGCCTTGTCGCCGAAAATCTGCGCGTCCGGTTTGAACCGGACCGTGGTGCCACGCTTGTTCGGCGCGCGACCGAGCTTTTCCAACCCCGTTTTCGGTTTGCCGCGCTGAAAAACCTGCCGATAGAGCTGCTGGCCGCGCGCGACTTCGACTTCCATGCGTTCGGACAGCGCGTTCGCAACCGAGACGCCGACGCCATGCAGGCCGCCCGACGTTTCATAAACCTTGGAATCGAATTTGCCGCCCGCATGCAGCGTCGTCATGATGACTTCGAGCGCGGACTTTTTCGGAAATTTCGGATGCGGATCGACCGGGATGCCGCGCCCATTGTCGTAGACGGAGACAAAGCCATCAGCCTCGACATCGACTTCGATGAAAGTCGCGTGACCCGCCAGCGCCTCGTCCATCGCGTTGTCGATCACTTCGGCGAAGAGGTGATGCAGCGCCTTCTCGTCGGTGCCGCCAATATACATGCCGGGCCGGCGGCGGACGGGTTCGAGGCCTTCCAGCACCTCTATGTCGTGGGCGGTATAGCCTTCGCCGCCGGATGACCGCCCCCTGGCGGCCGTCTTGCTCTGTGCTTTCGCTTTCGCCCCGCGCGCAGGCGATAGATCGTCAAAAAGATCGCCGGTTTTCTGCGTCTTTTTGTCCGCCCTGGTTTTTTTCAGAGCCGTTTTGGCAGGGGCTTTGCGTTTCTTGCGTGGGGCCATGGCGGATGCGCGAAGCGTTTGTGTTTCCGGGCGAATCGAGGGTCGCCCAACTATGCCACGGACGTGGCGAAAGGATGAATGACAAGTGGGGGGCGGGGCTGGCGTCCGCCCAAACCGCGCGATACACGATTGGCCGCCCGCCGCCGAGAAATTCCGGATGTCTTTCGATCAATACGTTCAGGCGCTGATCGATTTCGTGCGCGATCATAAGATGTGGGGTCCGCCGATCGTTTTCGCGCTGGCCTTCATGGAATCGCTGGCATTTTTATCGCTTCTCGTCCCCGCCTGGGGAGCGTTGGTCGCCATGGGCGTCCTGATCGGAGCGAGCAAGATCGAGTTCTGGCCGTTCTGGGTCGCCGGTGCGCTCGGCGCCGCCTGTGGCGACTGGCTGTCCTATTGGCTCGGCTTTCATTTTAAGGATGCGATCGGCCGGATGTGGCCGCTCTCGCGCTATCCGGATCTCCTGCCGCGCGGCCACGCCTTCATGGAGCGCTGGGGCATTCTCGGCATCTTTATCGGCCGTTTTTCCGGTCCCTTGCGCGCATCGGTTCCGCTGATCGCCGGTATCCTGGAGATGCATTATTGGTCGTTCCAGTTCGCCAATTTCGCCTCGGCCTTTCTCTGGGCCTGGGTGCTGTTGAGCTTCGGCGATTTCGGTCTTGCCGCGCTCCGCTGGATGTGAGGCGAACGCGAGCTTGGCGGCCTCACGGGGCAAGCCGCTGATTGTGTGTTGACGTCGTCGTCGAAAGACCGGGGCGAGAGGCTGGAGTCATATTGGGATTGGATCGCGCATGCCGGGCACATTCGTCTATGTCGGAAATTCCGACAGCCAGGATATTTCCATCCTCTCGCTGCGCGACGATGGGGCGCTCAATCCCGTGGACACCGTTTCGATTCCCGGTCCGGCCAAACCTGGGAGCACGACGCCGCTCGCGATCAGTCCCGACAAACGGTTTCTGTTCGCCGGTCTGCGCAACGAGCCGTTCTCCGTCGCGACGTTTGCCATCGACGGCAAGACGGGGCTTCTGAACTACCTCGGCTCCGGGCCGCTTGCAGATTCGATGCCCTATATCGCGACCGATCGGAGCGGGCGCTTTCTGCTTGCCGCCTCCTATAGCGGCAGCAAGGTGACGGTGAGTCCGATCGCTGCGACCGGAATTGTCGGTCCCACGCAGCAGGTCATTCCCACGCTGCCGAGCGCGCACTGCATCATGCCGACTCTGTCGAATCGTTTCGTGCTGCACACGAGTCTCGGCGGCGACGTCGTCTATCAGCAGAGGTTCGATGCAGCGACCGGAGCGCTCGCGCCCAACGATCCGCCGACGGTCAGCGTGCGTGCAAAGGCCGGGCCGCGACATCTGGCTTTCGCGCCGGACGAAAGTTTTGTCTATCTGATGAACGAGCTTGACGGTTCGATTTACGTCTTTCCCTTCGACACGGAGACGGGCGCGCTCGGGCGCGAGGTGCAGATCGTCAGCGCCTTGCCGCCGGGCTTCTCTGATACGCCGTCAGCCGCGGATATCCACGTGACACCGGACGGCCGTTTTCTCTATGCCTCGGAGCGCGGGTCGCACACCCTTGCGGCTTTTGCCATCGACCGCGCCAGCGGCCGCCTGTCCACAATCGCGCATTATCCAACCGAGACGCAGCCGCGCGGCTTCAACGTCGACCCGACCGGACGCTTTCTTCTCGCCGTCGGGCAGCTTTCGCATCGCCTGACCGCTTACGCGATCGACCCCGTGAGCGGCGCGCTGACCGCGCTCAGGCAATATCCGATGGGCAAGACGCCGAACTGGGTGCAGATCGTCGCGCTTGGCTGACCGGCTTGACCGTCCACAGAGCCGGGTCTATATGCGCGCCACCATGATCGCGACCGCCCATATCGCATTCCGCCGCCGCCGTATCGCCGCGGCACGGGCGCGCATTCGCGCGTGATCCTTCTCGTGCCGCCGGAGACGCTCCGCGGCACGTTTCAATGAACGTCTGCGATGGCTAGTCTCCGGCGGTGGTCCGCAACCGGAGCCGAGCCATGTATGCGCAGCCTGCTTTCAAAGTCGACGCCGCCACGAGCGCTGCCTTCGCGCATGAGCGCGGCTTCGGCCTTGTCGTCGCCGTCGATCAGGGGCGTCCGGTCGGCTCCGCGGTGCCGTTCGTGCTCGACCCTCCGCCGCCGGCAACGCCGGCGCGGCTCGCATTCCACGTCGCGCGGGGCAATCCGCTTGGACGTCTGGCCGAGCAGGGCGGCACCTGGCTGATGTCGGTTGCCGGCGACGACGCCTATGTGTCGCCCGACTGGTATCGCAGCGCCGATCAGGTGCCGACATGGCTCTATCGCATGGTGCATCTCAGCGGACCCGTCGTGGTGATTCCGCCGGAACGGATGGTGCTGCATCTGGAGCAGCTTTCGGCCAAGTTCGAGGAGCGGCTCCTGCCGAAGAAGCCGTGGCTCATCGACAAGCTGTCGCCGCAGCGGCGCGAGATGCTGCTGCGGGCGATCATCGGCATCGAGATGCAGATCGAGACGATCGAGGGCAGCTTCAAGCTCAACCAGAACAAGGCCGATGCGGATTTTGCCGGCGCCGCCTGGGCGCTGTCGCGCCAGGACGATCCGGCGGCGCGCGCGATCGCGCAGGAGATGATCGCGCTCAAGCCGCAATTGTCCTACGACTGATACCGGCGCATGGCAGGGATTGAATCATGACGACGAAAGCAAAGATCGCGGTGCTCGGCGCGTCCGGCTATACGGGTGCGGAATTGACGCGGCTGCTGCTGCGCCATCCGCGCGTTGAATTGTCGGTGCTGACCGCCGACCGGCGGGCCGGGCAGGAGATGCGGAGCGTGTTTCCGCAATTCTCGCCGTTCGCGCTGCCGAAACTCATCTCGATCGATGACATCGACTGGACGAAGGCGGGGATCGACCTCGTCTTCTGCGCGCTGCCGCACGGCACGACGCAGGAGGTGATCAAGAAAATCCTGACCACGGCGCCGAAAACGAAGATCGTCGACGTCTCGGCCGATTTCCGCCTGTCGAGCCTCGATGCCTATACCAAATGGTACGGCCATCCGCATCAGGCGCCGGACTTGCAGAAGGAAGCGGTCTACGGCCTGACGGAAATCTATCGCGACAAGGTGAAATCCGCGCGGCTCGTCGCCAATCCCGGCTGCTACACGACCTGCGCGCAGCTGCCGCTCATTCCGCTCCTGCGCGCGAAGGCGATCGAGACCGACGGCATCGTCATCGATTCAAAGTCCGGTATGACCGGTGCGGGGAGGTCGGCGAAGGAGGCGATGCTGTTCTCCGAAGTCTCCGAGGGCTTTCACGCCTATGGCGTCGGCCATCACCGGCATATGGCGGAACTGGATCAGGAATTCTCGCTCGCCGCCGGGAAGGAGGTGGTGGTGTCCTTCACGCCGCATCTGATGCCGGCGAACCGCGGAATCCTGTCGACGATCTATGTGAAGACGCTCGGCGGCAAGACGTCGGAGGACCTTCACGCGATACTTTTAAAGTCCTACGCGAACGAGGAATTCGTGCACGTCCTGCCGTTCGGCGAGACACCACAATCGCGCCATGTGCGCGGCTCCAACATGACCTTCATCGGCGTCGCCAAAGACCGCCAGCCGGGCCGCGCCATCGTCATCTCGACGCTGGATAACCTCACCAAGGGCGCGTCGGGCCAGGCGGTGCAGAACATGAACCTGATGCTCGGCTTTCCCGAGGCGATGGGTCTCGAGCAGGTGGCGCTGTTTCCCTGAAACGAAAGGCAGCATTCATCGCATGAGTGCGGTGACGACGACGTAGACGCCGACGCTGACAACGACGCCGGCGAAGGTCAGCGACAGCGCGTGCCTGTAACCTGCCAGCGCGTGGCTCAGGCGGATGCCGATCACGCCGCCGGCGATGCCGCCGGCCACGAACAGGAATGCGATCCGCCAGTCGACGAGGCCGGACAGCGCATAGCTGGTCGCGGCGGTCAGGCCGAAAGCGGTCACCGATACGAGTGAGGAGCCGATGGCGTTGAGGAGCGGCATCGCCGTCGCGCCAATAAGACCCGGCACGATGAGAAAGCCGCCGCCGATACCGAAAAATCCCGAGAGTGCTCCGATCGCGAGCCCGCCACCTATCAGGCGTGGCAGGAGATGCGCGGCACTTTGCCAGTCGAGCCGAACCTCCGGATCGTGCCCGGATGCGCGCGGCCGCAGCATCATGAGGCCGACGGCGATCATCAGCATCCCGAACAACACGAGAAGACGCCCGCCATCCATCATCTTGCCGAGCTGCGCCCCGCCGGCGGCGCCGACGATGCCCGACATCGCGAACACGACGGCGCACGGCCATTTCACCGTACGCTTGCGCGCATGGCCGACGAGATTGGCGAGCGCGCTCGCGGCCACCGCGATCGCGCTTGTTCCGATGGCGACATGCGTCGAGTTCACGCCGACGACATAGATGAGAAGCGGGACGGCGAGAATGGATCCGCCGCCACCGATCAGCCCGAGCGAAAAGCCGACGGCGCTGCCCGAGGCAACGGACAGCAAATCTTGAATCGCATTCATGATTCTCGCCGGCCGCGTCGACCGCGGCTTGTCAGGATGCGGTCGGGAGCCCGGCCTTCTTCCACGCCTCGATGCCGCCCTCAAGCACGTAGGCCTCGCATCGCGGCGCCGACGCTGCGAGCTTTGGCGCATTGGCGCGCGTGCGGGCACCGGAGCGGCAATGGAAAATGATGATCTCGTCGCCGGCTCTGGCCGGGCTATCGGCATCGATGCGGCTCAACGCATGATGACGCGCGCCGGGAATGCGCTCCCGTGAGAATTCGTCCATCTCGCGGATATCGACGAGAATGGCCCCCGACTTGATCATCTTGACGGCTTGCGCGGCAGTCACGCTCTTCAACTCACTCATTGTCATACTCCGTTGTGGCAGATGGTTTGGGTCTAGGCGCAATAGATGCCTTTCAATGCGCCAAGCAGCCGTCGCGCATCGGCGTCGACGACGCGGTAGTAGATGGTCTGACCGTCGCGGCGGGTTGCGAGCAGACCTTCCTCGCGCATCTTCGCGAGATGCTGCGATAACGCCGATTGGCTGAGATCGACCGCGTCGGCGAGCTCGCCGACTGACATTTCCTTTTCCGCCACGAGGCGGCACAGGATCAAAAGCCTGCGCTCGTTGGCGATCAGCTTGAGCATCTGCGCCGCGGCGCCGGCCTTTTTTTCAAGCTCCGCCAGTCCGGCCGAGAGTGAGGTCGGCATCTTCATTGCCCATAAATTACGTCTCTCTAAATTAGTAACGTCTAATATACTGTCAAGGGCGGCGCCGGGCTCGGTCAAGGTTCGCGTCGGCAGGAGGCAACAATAAAAAGGCCCGCCGCATTGCGGCGGGCCTTCCTTGTCATATTCGGACTGACTTACAGCTTGCCAAAAATAGCCAGGACCAGAACGGCCTGTGCGAGGAAGCCGACGGTAAAGGCGAGTGTGCGCAACACCGGGATACCGAGCGCATAGACGATGACATGCGCGACCCGCGCCCAGAAATAGACGGCGCAGGCAATCGCCGTCGATTGCGTCGAGCGGTCCATTGCATCGAGGATCAGCACGAGCGGCGCGAAGATGACGAGGTTCTCGACCGCATTGGTATGGGCGAAATATAGCCGCTGCGCCCAGGGCGATTGCGGCTTCGCGCGCGGGGACGGGTTGTCCATGGCGCCCCACAGCCCGCGCACCATGCAACGGTCGAGGATATAGGGAATCCACAAGATCCCGGTCAGGATGACCGTGAGCGTCAGCCAGAACAATTCCTTCGTCATGATGCCTCCCGCAGACCTTTTTCGAATCTAGTCCTGAATGTTATCGCGCGACAAAGAAAAAGTCCTGACGCCCGGGAACGGACCCATAGGTGAAGGGCTGCTGCTGGCCGTTTGTTGCATCCAGCACATCGTCGCGCACGAGGTCAAAGAACTTGCGGATTTCGACACCGGGCCGCGGCAGGTTCTTCAAGAGCGCCGTAACGAAGGGGCTGTTCGATTGCTCGCCGTCGAGCGCCACCTGACCATGCTTGGCGGCGAAGACGACGAGCATGCCGGCTTCCGGCTCGACCGGGCTCAAACCGCGCGAGAGCGAACGCGTCGCCACCGAGCGACGCATCTGCTTGGCGAAGGGATTGTCGCGGCACGCATCGAGCAGCACGATGCGCATTTGCTTGGCGCCTTCGACCGACGCCAGCACCTGATCGAGCGGAACTGCTTCGAAAAGGAGTGCACGCTCGGTCTCAAGCTTGGCGTCGACGGGAATGAGGTAATTGTTGCCGGCCATTTCCATGCCGTGGCCGGCGAAATAAACGAGCGCCCATTCGGCATGATCCGCAACTTTTGAGAACGCGCTCAGCGCATTCACCAGGCTGTCGCGGGTGAGATCGTTCTGCAACGTGACGGTCTGAAATCCGATCCTGCGCAGGCCCTCGGCGATGGCCGCCGCGTCACGCTTCGGATTGATGAGGGCAGGCACCGCCTGGTAGGCGGAATTGCCGATGACCAGCGCGACGCGCGTGCCGGCGACACTCCGTGTTTCCGCGCTTGGAGCGGCCTTCTCCATTTCGGCGATGGCGGCAAGGCGCTTTCGCGCATTCTCCTGCCCGGCGGGGCCGTAGTCGTTGCGCACCGGCGCCTCGAGCGCGGCACGATATTCGATCTTGGCATTGGCGTAGTCGCCGCGGCGCTCGTAGATGCCGCCGAGCAGGTTGTGCGCGAGTTCGGCATTCTCGTTGAGCCGGATGGCGCTGCGCAGATCGGCGATCGCGCGGTCGATGTCGCCCTTCGCGCGCCAGACACTGGCGCGCACATAATAAATGCCGCCGCGATTGGGATCGACCTTCAGCGCCTGTTCGCAGGTCTTGAGCGCCTCGTCGAGATCGCCAATAACCCGGTAGGCGTCGACCAGGTTGATATAGGTCGGAATGAATTTCGGATCGGCGCGCACACCGTTCTGGAAATCGATGACAGCGGAATCGACGAGAAAGCGCTCCTGGTCGCTCTGGTACAAATATCGCGCCTTTTGCAGCCGCGCGTAGCCGCGGCCGTTGAAGGAGGGGGCGTATTTCGGGTCGATCTGGATCGCTTGGTCGTAGTCGGCGATCGCGCTGTCGAGGTCGCGCTTGAAGCGATAGGCGCCGGCGCGAAGCGTCAAGGCATCCACGCGCTGACGCGGGGTCAGCTTTGGCCGGCTGATCAGGCGCGTGCAGGCGGCGACGGCGTCGTCCTTAATGCGGCTGCGGCAGGTATCGAGATCGGCGTCCTGCGCGGCGGCGACATGCGCCGACGCGGCGAGTGCAAGACACGCCATGAGCCAGAGTTTCAATCCGCGCATCGCCTCAGCCCCGATATTCGCGCAATGCAAGGAGCAACCTAGCAGGTCACGCGCGCACTTTCACGTAGGAGCCGGGCGCATCCTCGATCGGCTTGAACTTGCCGCCGCCAGGGCTGCGCGCGGGGACTTCCTCGGCGCCATGTCCTTTCAGCCAGGCGAGCCAGTCCGGCCACCACGAGCCCGGATGTTCGGTCGCTTTTTTCAGCCAGTCCTCGAGGCTGCCGGCCGGCTTGCTGCCGGTCCAGAACTGGTATTTCGCCTTGGCGGCCGGATTAACGACGCCGGCGATATGCCCGGAGCCGGAAAGGACGTAGCGGACGGGGCCGCCGAAATATTTCGCGCCGAGAAAAACCGACTGCGCCGGCGCAATGTGATCCTCGCGCGTTGCCAGGTCGTAGACCGGCACGGTGACCTTTTTCAGATCGAGTTTGACGCCGCCGATCTCCATCTCGCCCTTGGTCAGCTTGTTGTTGAGATAGCAATTGCGCAGATAGAACGAATGGTTCGCAGCCGGCATGCGCGTGGCGTCGGAATTCCAGTAGAGCAGGTCGAACGGGAAGGGCGTCTTGCCGCGCAGGTAATTGTTGATGACATACGGCCAGATCAGGTCGTTCGAGCGGAGCATGTTGAAGGCGTTGGCCATCTTGCGGCCTTCCAGATAACCGCGTTCGGCCATCCGCTTTTCGAGAGCCTCAAGCTGCTCTTCATCGACGAAAACCTTGAGATCGCCGGCATGCGTGAAATCGACCTGCGTCGCGAAGAATGTCGCTGAGACGATGCGTGTATCCTTCTTGGCGGCAAGCCAGGCGAGTGTGATCGCGAGCAGAGTGCCGCCGACGCAATAGCCCGCGGCATGCACCTGCTGCTCGCCGGTGACCGCCTTGATCACGTCGAGCGCCGCGAGCGGACCCTCGCGCATGTAGTCGTCGAAATCCTTGTCGGCGAGGCGCCGATCCGGATTGACCCACGAGATCACGAACACCGTGAGCCCCTGATCGACGCACCATTTGATCAGGGATTTCTCCGGCGTCAGATCGAGCACATAGAACTTGTTGATCCAGGGCGGCACGATCAGCAGCGGAATTTTCAGCACCTTCTCGGTCGAAGGCGAATACTGAATGAGCTGCATCAGCTCGTTCTGGAAAATTACCTTGCCCGGTGTGATCGCGAGATTGCGTCCGACCTCGAACATTTTCGGATCGGATTGCCGGATGACGATGTTGCCTTCCTCGTCGATGTCCTCCGTCAGCATGTGCATGCCGCGCACGAGGTTTTCGGCGTTGGAGCTGAGCGTTTCGCGCAGCAATTCCGGATTGGTCAGAACGAAATTCGACGGTGACAGCGCATTGGAGATCTGGCGCACATAGAATTCCGCCTTCTGCCGTGTGTGCGCGTCGAGTTCCTTGGCGTCGAGCACCATGTGGTTCGCCCATTGCGTCGACAGCAGATAGGCCTGTTTGAGAAAATCGAAGAACTGGTTCGAGGACCATTCCGGATCGCTGAAGCGGCGGTCGCGCGGATCGGGCGCGGCGACCGGCTTGACCTCTTCGCCCGCGAGCCGCTTGACCGCGGAACCCCAGAGATCGAGATAGGCGCGGCCGAGATTGGCCTGCAGCTCGATCGCGCGCGTCGGATCGCTCAGCCAATATTCCGCGACCTGGCCGAGCGTCTTCACCGCGTCGGCGACCTCGTCGGAAACGGAATCGTTCGCCTTGCCGCTTTCGCGCGGCTTCAGATAGGCGGCGAGAGCCTTGCCGCCTTCCTCGACAAGGCGCGCGAGATTGTGGGCGAAGAGCTCGACATTGACCGCTCCGCCTGCCTCCACCGGTTTATCCGGGATCTTGTTCATTCGCCCCGATCCGACGTTTCACGTCCCTGATGGCACAAATGGCTTGCGTCTTCTTTTCCTGCAAGGACGCGGCCAGACGCAGTTCTTCCGCGCCGCAACATGCACAAAGGGGACTTTAACCCTTCTGCATGACAATCTTCGTTTGGACATATTACCCCGGTAGCCGGTCGTTTGCTCCTGACCTCTCCGGACCTGATGTCGCTATTTTCAGCGGGTGGACTGAAAATGCCCTCCTTGTCGCGCCCAGGATTATGGCTGCTGGCGGCATCGGTCGTTTTCGGCCCGGTGCTTGGCGCCTGCACGACGAGCGTCGGCGACATGCTGCCGACGAGTGTGGGCGGTCTGCCGGCTGACGCTCCGCCGCGCGCCGCCGAGGCCGCGGAGTATCCCGCTATTCATGACATGCCGCCGCCACGGGTGGCCCCGACGCTCGACGACGATCAGCAGAAGCGTCTGGAAAAGGACCTCGTTGTCGCGCGCGACCGGCAGGAAGGGCGCGATCCCAAGCGGATTCAGGCGGCGCAGGCGGAACGTTCGCGCAAGGCGGCGGCCAAGAAACAGGCTGCCGAAGCGGCGAAGCAATCCGCTGGCGCAGGCCCGAACCCGTGATAAAACGCCCGCGTCTTGGCCGCTGAATCGCGCTGCCAAAGGAGAGTCTTGGCGCCATGGAAGAATTTCACCGCATCCGCCGTTTGCCGCCCTATGTGTTCGAGCAGGTCAATCGCGCCAAGGCGACCGCCCGCAACGCCGGCGCCGACATCATCGACCTCGGCATGGGCAATCCGGATCTGCCGGCGCCCGCGCATGTGCTGGAAAAGCTGAAAGAGACGATCGGCAAGCCGCGGACCGACCGGTATTCCTCGTCCAAGGGTATTGCCGGGCTGCGCCGCGCCCAGGCCGCCTATTACGGCCGCCGGTTCGGCGTGAAGCTCAACCCCGAGACGCAGATCGTCACGACGCTCGGCTCGAAGGAAGGCTTCGCCAACGTGGCGCAGGCGATCACCGCGCCGGGCGATGTCGTGCTCGTGCCAAATCCGAGCTACCCGATCCACGCCTTCGGCTTTCTCATGGCGGGCGGCGTGATCCGCTCGGTGCCGGCGGAACCGGTGCCTGACTTCTTTGTCGCGCTCGAACGCGCGATCGTGCATTCGATCCCGAAGCCGATCGCGGTGGTCGTGTGCTATCCCGCCAACCCGACCGCTTACGTTGCCGAGCTCGACTTCTACAAGGACCTCGTCGCCTTTGCGAAGAAGCACGGCATCTTCGTCCTCTCGGATCTCGCCTATTCGGAAGTCTATTTCGAGGAGAACCCACCGCCGTCGGTGCTGCAGGTGCCGGGCGCGATGGATGTAACGGTCGAATTCACGTCATTGTCGAAGACCTATTCCATGCCGGGCTGGCGCATGGGATTCGCGGTCGGCAACGAACGCATCATCGGCGCGCTCGCGCGGGTGAAATCCTATCTCGATTATGGCGCCTTCACCCCGATCCAGGTCGCGGCGACGGCCGCGCTCAACGGCCCGGACGATTGCATCCGCGAGATGCGCGAGACCTATCGCCGCCGCCGCGATGCGCTGGTGGAGAGTTTCGGCCGCGCCGGCTGGCCGGTGCCGTCGCCATCGGCCTCGATGTTCGCATGGGTGCCGCTGCCCGAGGCGTTCAGGAGCCTCGGCAGCATCGAGTTCTCGACGCTTCTGGTCGAGCACGCCTCGGTCGCGGTGTCGCCCGGCATCGGCTTCGGCGAGCACGGCGAGGGTTTCGTGCGCATCGCGCTGGTGGAGAACGAGCAGCGCATCCGCCAGGCCGCGCGCAATATCCGCCGCTTCCTTGAATCCGGCGTGGAAAAACTGCACAACGTCGTTCCTCTCGCCACGCGGCGCTGACGCCGCCCGTCTCTCGGATTCGATATGGTTGCGCCGCTGAAGGTCGGTCTCGCGGGTCTCGGGACCGTTGGTGCTGCCGTCGCCCACATGATCGACCGGGAGCGCGAGGCGCTCGCCGCGCGCTGCGGCCGGCGCATCGAGGTCGTCGCTGTCTCCGCACGCAGCCAGGGAAAGGACCGCGGCGTCGATCTGCGCTCCCGCCGCTGGTTCGACAACCTCGTCGAGCTCGCGCGCGATCCGGGGATCGACGTGTTCGTCGAGCTGATCGGCGGCGAGGGCGATCCGGCCAAAGCCGCGGTCGAAGCGGCGCTCATGGCCGGCAAGTCCGTCGTCACCGCCAACAAGGCGCTGCTCGCGCGCCACGGCGTCGCGCTCGCGGCCTTGGCGGAGAAGCATGGCGTCGCACTCAATTTCGAAGCGGCCGCCGCCGGCGCGATCCCGATCGTGAAGACATTGCGCGAGGGAATGGCGGGCAATTCCTTCGCCCGCATCTACGGCATCCTCAACGGCACCTGCAATTACATCCTCTCGCGCATGGAGCAGGAACGGCTGTCCTTCAGCGATTGCCTGAAGGACGCGCAACGGCTCGGTTATGCCGAAGCCGATCCAGCTTTCGACGTCGAAGGTCACGACACGGCGCAGAAGCTTGCCATCCTCGCGAGCCTTGCCTTCGGCACCAAGGTCGACGAGCACGCCGTCTATGTCGAAGGCATTTCCTCCATCACGCCGGCCGATCTGCAGGCGGCGGACGAGCTCGGCTATCGCATCAAGCTTCTCGGCGTCGCGGTGAAAACCGAAAGCGGCATCGAGCAGCGCGTGCATCCGACCATGGTGCCGAAGGAATCCGCGATCGCGCAGGTGATGGGCGTCACCAACGCGGTGACGATCGATGCCGAATCCATCGCGCCGATCACCCTCGTCGGCCCCGGCGCCGGCGGCGCGGCGACAGCCTCGGCGGTGGTTGCCGATATCGGCGACATCGCGCGCGGCGTGCGCACGGCGCCGTTCGGGCGGCCGACCGCCGATCTCGCCGAGGCCGGCAAGGAGCCAATGCAGCGTCACGAGGGCGGCTATTACATCCGCCTGATGGCGGTCGACCGGCCGGGCACGGCGGCGACCATCGCGACGCGGCTCGCCGAGCAGCAAATTTCGCTGGAATCCATTGTGCAGCGCCACCGCGCGCCGCAGGGCGGGCAGGAGGCGCGCACCGCCGCGACGCCGGTGCCTGTCATCCTCATTACATATGCGACGACCGAAGATGCCGTCCGCCGCGCCATGGCGGCGGTCAAAGCCGACAAGGTGATAACCGGCGAACCGCAATTGATCCGCATCGAGAAAAACCGATAGATGGTCCGGCCGGACCTTGGGAGCAGATAATGGGGAAACGTCCGACATCGATCACCGTGCAGCCGCATCTCGCGCTGGAACGCATCCTGTCGCTTGAGATCGTGCGCGTGACCGAACGCGCGGCGGTGTCGGCGGCGCGGCTGCGCGGGCGCGGCCGCGAGAAGGATTCCGACCAGGCGGCGGTGGACGCCATGCGGCGCGAGCTCAACAACCTGCCGATCGACGGCACTGTCGTCATCGGCGAGGGCGAGCTTGACGAGGCGCCGATGCTGTTCATCGGCGAGAAGGTCGGCACCGAGAATGGCCCGAGCGTCGACATCGCCGTCGATCCGCTCGAAGGCACCACCTTGTGCGCGAAGAACATGCCGGGCGCGATCGCAACGCTGGCGATGGCGGAGCAGGGCACGCTGCTGCATGCGCCCGACGTCTATATGGAAAAGATCGCGATCGGGCCGGGCTATCCCAAGGGCGTCGTCGATCTCGACGCGCCGGCGGAAGAGAACATTCTCAATCTCGCCAAGGCGAAAAACGTCAAGCCGGCGGAAATCACGGCGATCATCCTCGACCGGCCGCGCCATGCCGATCTCATCGCGGGCGTGCGCAAGGCGGGCGCGGCGGTGCGCCTTATCACGGACGGCGACGTTGCCGGCGTCATCCATACCGCCGATCCGGACTCGACCGGCATCGACATCTATCTCGGTATCGGCGGCGCGCCGGACGGCGTACTGGCGGCTGCGGCGCTACGCTGCATCGGCGGGCAGATGGAATGCCGGCTCGTGCTCGACACCGACGAGCGGCGCGAGCGCGCGGCGAAGATGGGCGTCAAGGACCCGCGCAAAAAATATCAGATCGAGGACATGGTGAAGGGCGACTGCCTGTTCTCGGCGACCGGCGTGACCGACGGAGCCATGCTGCGCGGCGTGCGCTTCAGGGGCGACATCATTGAGACCGAGACTGTGGTGATGCGCTCGGTCACCGGCACCGTACGCTGGATCCGCGCCGAGCATCGCCAGCTCGACAAGTTCCATCTCGACTGACGCGCGCCTTTCAGCGCGGCGCAAGCGCGAACAACGACCCGAAGCCTGTGACGCGGCGCGGATCGACGCCGGCGACCGCGAGGCTTTTCCAGACGGTGGTCGCGATCGAATCGTAGACCGGAATGCCAAGTTCGGCCTCGAGCTTCGCCGCGAGTGCCGTTCCGCGCATATTGGTACAGACGACGGCAAGCGCTTCGCACCCCTCCTGTGCCGTTTCCCGTGCCATCGTGCGAATCTGATCCGCATCGACCTCGGCAAACGAGAAATTGTCGCGCAGGCCGCAATGCCGCTCGGCGGTACAGGGGAATCCGGCTGCTCCCCAGTTCGACGCGATGCGGCGCTGCACATCTTCGGTATACGGCGTGATCAATCCGATGCGGCGCGGACGCGTCAGCTCGAAAATCTCGCGGAACGCGAGGATCGACGTGCAGGCGGCAATTCCGGTTGCGGCCGTGATCCGCTCGCACAACCGCTCATCGCGGTCGAAGCCGAGCCAGCCCGCCGACGTTCCATTCCAGGCGATGACGTGCGGCTTCACATCGGCGAGGCGTTCGGCGGCATGAAGGATCGCGCCGTCGTCGAATTGCGCCAGCGCGGAATCGGACAGCGCGATTTCCGTGACGCGAAAACGTGCGAAATGTGCGCTGACGTCCGGCAGGTCCATGAGCATGGTTGCGACCGCAGGCTCCAGCACGCTGTTGGAAGAGGGCGTCAACATGCCGAGGCGAACGCGGCGCGTCGCTTGATTTTCCATGCAGGCGTTCCGATCTGAGGGCTGCGCCGGCGGACCCATTGATGCGCGGACGCGTCTTTTTCTTCACTATACCCTGTTCGCAACAGGCTGATTCGGTTTTCGGCGGCTGCAATGACGCTCGTGTTTCCAACGCCAAAGCGCGCCTTTCTCGGCGTCGAGCGCTCCGTGCGCGGCCGCGTCTGGCGTGACCGGCTGGACGAGCGCAAATCGGCGCAGGCTTTGTCGATCGCCCAGCAGTACGGCGTGCCGGAACTGCTGGCGCGCATCCTTGCGGGCCGCAATGTCGGGCTTGATGAGGTCGAAGCCTATCTCGACCCGACGGTGAAGCGGCTCATGCCGGACCCTTATACGCTCACCGCGATGCAGGGGGCGGCCGAGCGCATTGCCGATGCGGTCCAGCGTGGCGAAAGCGTTGCGATCTTCGGCGACTATGACGTGGATGGCGCGACGTCGTCTGCACTGCTGGCGCAATATCTGCGCCAATGCGGCCTCGACCCGCTCATCCATATTCCCGACCGCCTGTTTGAAGGCTACGGCCCGAATGTCGACGCCGTGCGCGCGCTCGCCGAACGTGGCGCGAAGCTGCTGGTCACAGTCGATTGCGGCACGACAAGCATCGAGCCGCTGGCGGAAGCCGTGCGGCTCGGCATGGATGTCGTCGTCATCGACCATCATCAATGCGACGAGAATCTTCCTGCTGTTGCCGCGCTGGTGAATCCCAACCGGCTCGACGATCTGTCGCAGCTCGGCCATCTGGCTGCCGTCGGGCTCGTCTTTCTCACGCTCGTTGCGCTCAATCGCGAATTGCGCAGGCGCGGGTTCTGGTCGGAGCCGCGAAGGGAGCCCGACCTTCTTGCCAACCTCGATCTTGTGGCGCTCGGCACGATCGCCGATGTCGTGCCGCTCACCGGGCTCAATCGCGCTTTCGTCGTCAAGGGCCTGCTGGCGATGCGGCGCCGGGACAATATCGGGTTGACCGCGCTGATGGATGCCGCGCGGCTCGATGGCCCGCCCGATTCATTTCATCTCGGATTTCTGCTCGGCCCGCGCATCAATGCCGGCGGCCGCATCGGCCGGGCCGATCTTGGCGCCCGCCTTCTGATCGAGCATGACACGACGGAAGCCGCCCGCATCGCGGCCGAACTCGATCGTCTCAATCGCGAGCGCCAGGCGCTGGAGCAGACCATGCTCGCCGAAGCGGAAGCAGAGGCGCTTGCGGCGCTCGGGCTGGAAGAGAAGGGCGCCGTGGTCGTCACCGCCGCGCCGGGCTGGCATCCGGGCGTCGTCGGTCTGATCGCCGCCCGGCTAAAGGAGCGGTTCAGCCGCCCGGCCTTTGCGATTGCGCTTGGAGTCGATGGCATCGGCACAGGTTCGGGACGCTCGATTGCCGGCGTCGATCTCGGCAAGGCGGTGCGCCGTGCGGTTGCCGAGGGCCTTCTGATCAAGGGTGGCGGGCACGCCATGGCCGCGGGTGTGACCCTGCGCAAGGACGCACTCGCCGCATTCCGCGCCTATCTTGAGGACACGCTGGGCGATGACGTTGCGATGGCGCGGCGCGACGACGCCCTGCTGATCGACGGCGCGGTGAGCGCCGCAGCGCTGACCACCGATTTCGCGACCAGTATCGCGCGCGCCGGCCCCTATGGCGGCGGCAATCCGGAGCCGATCCTCGCCTTGCCGTCACACGCGATCGCCTATGCCGAAGTGGTGGGGAACGCTCACGTGCGCGCGCGCTTTCGCTCGGGCGACGGCTCTTTCGTCAATGCCATCGCGTTCCGTTCGGCCGACAAGGAATTGGGGAAGGCGCTGCTGGCGATGCGCGGGCAGGCGGTTCATGCCGCCGGCTGTATCGCCGTCGACCGCTGGCAGGGCGCGGAGCGTGTGCAGTTTCGCCTGATCGATGTCGCGGCGCCGACAGCGCCCTAACGTGTGCTGACGCCTACGGCACTTGCCGCAGCCGCGCCAGCAGCTTCAATCCGGCATAGCCGTCGGCCGGCTGCATGCCGGCCTTCTGCTGGAAATTGCGGATCGCCGTCATCGTATCGAGACCGACACGCCCATCGGTGCCGCCCGTGTCGAAGCCGAGCTTGGTCAACCGCGCCTGGATCTCCTGAATCTCCGACAAGGTCGGCGTGCGCTCCTCGCTGCCTGGAAAGCGTTGCACGAATGGCCCGTTACCGAGCACGCGGTCGCCGAGATGCACGATGGCGAGCGTGTAATTCATCGACGGATTGTAGGTGCGGACGGCAAAGAAATTCGGCCCGAGGAGAAAGGCCGGACCGCCGGGCACGGGAATCCATGCCTGCGCGCTCGCGTTGGGCTGCGGAAAGGGCTGCCCGTCGGCGCGTGTGACGCCGAGCGATTGCCAGGCCGCATAGGTGCGGTTGCTGCTGCCCGGGCTGAGCCCTTGCGGCACGCGCACCTCATAGCCCCAATGTTCACCGCGCCGATACTTGCCGCGCTCGACGAGGTAGCGCGCGCTCGAGCCGAGCGCATCGTCCGGTTTGCCGAATGGCGAGACACGGCCGTCGCCATCGTAATCGATGCCGATATTGAGCCAGACTTCGGGCATCCATTGCGTATGCCCCATGGCGCCCGCCCACGAACCCTGCATCTCGCGCGGATTGCCCCAGCCGCGCTCGACGATGACGAGCGCGTTGATCAACTCGCGCTCCCAGTAGTCGCGCCGCCGCGGTTCGCCCCAGGCCAGCGCGGCGAGCGCGGGGATGACGGGGCGCATGTGGTTTTGCTGCACCAGAGGATCGCCGAACGCGGATTCGATGCCCCACAGCCCGAGCATCACGCCGCGCTCGACGCCGAAATCGCGCTCGATCCGGGCGAACAGCGCTGCGTGTTCGCGCGCCTTTTCCTTGCCGGTGATGATGCGCCAGTCGGAGACGCGGCGGTTGATGTATTGCCAGACCTGTTCGTTGAATTCGGGCTGCGAGCGCTGCTTGGCGAAGACCGTCATGTCGGGCTGCACATTGCCCATGACGGCATTGTAGGTGTGCTCCGAAACGCCGCGCGCGAGAGCGCGCGGTTTGAACCTCGCCACCCATTGCTCGAAGCCGCCTTGCGGCGATTGAGCAAGCGAGGCGCGCGCGGACGCTGCGAGCGCCGCCAGCGCGGCGCTTCCGTGCATCAGCGCCCGGCGCGTGATCGTGGAATCGGGGGATGACATCGCGCCATCCTATTCGGCCCGACCGTGTCGGCAATCGGGCGGAAGGAAGGCGGGCAAAGGCGGCATTTGCGCGCGCGGCGGCAGGCCGGTCCGAACGAACACTTACTCACAGCGCGAAAGCGAGATAAGCGGCGGCGACAAGGCCGAGAACAATTGTAAGCGCGACCGAGTAATCCGGTTGTTCGGCCGGCGGCTCTTCCCGATACGGGTGCGGATGGGAAACGGTCATGGCCATTTTCTCCAGTTGCTTCAACGGAGAAATGTGGCAAAGGTTCCGGTCGGGCCGGACGGACGGCGCCTGTTCGGCCTAGCGACGGACCATGCAGCCGTGCAAGGATGGGCGCGCCAAGCCTTTGAAGGGCTTGGCTATCTGTCGGAAGAAAGAAATACAAACAAGACAGTATCGACGGTATCGATGGAAGCGACCGTCGCCATGAGTGAGGAACGAGTGATATGAAACCAGCAGTATTGATGATCGGCGCCGACAAGGGTGGTGTCGGCAAGACGACCGTCGCGCGTACGGTACTCGACTATTTGCGCGCCAAGAACATGCCGGTGCGCGCATTCGATGCGGAACATCCGCGCGGAACGTTGAAGCGCTTCTTTCCGAGCACGACGGAGATCGTCGATATCGACGAGACCTCCGATCAGATGAAGGTTGTCGACACGCTGGTTGCTTCGGGCCCGATGATCAGCGTGCTCGATATCCGCGCCGGCCATCTCTCGTCGAGCTTGCGCGCTCTGCAGGACATCGGCTTCTTCGACGCCGTGCGCGCCGGCGAATTCAATTTCGGCCTGTTCCATGTCATCGGTCCGTCGGTCGCCTCGCTCGACGAGATCGACGAGGTGAAGGACTACACCGAAGGCTCAAACTATTTCGTGGTGAAGAACTTCATCAACGACACGAGTTTCTTCGAATGGGATCCGGCCGTGAAGGCCAATTATTTCCAGAAGACCAAGGATGCCGTGGAGATCAACGTCCCAAAGCTCACCGAGATGGCCTACGAGCAGGTCGAGCTCGCCGGTGTGCCGTTCTCGACCTTCATCGCCAATAAGATGGCGGACGGGCGACCGGGCAATTATTCGCTGGTGTTGCGCGGTTATGTGCGCACCTGGCTCATGCAGGTTGCTTCGGAATACGAACGGGCCGGCCTCCTGAAGCGTCTCGCGCCGTCGGAACCTGCCGGCGTGACGGCGGGAGCTGCATCATAACGGAGGCGAGGTGAGGCGGAGGGTCTTTTTCCTCACGACGCCGAGGGACCGGACATGACCTTCGCCGCCATTGTCGCTTCGGCTCGTCCGCGCGCCGGAAAGACTTTGCTGGCGCGTCTCCTGGCCGAAAATTTCCGTCTGTCGGGACAGAGGCCCGACATTTTCGACACCGACAGCGCGGAGCAGGGGCTTTGGTCCTGCTTTCCGAAAGACGCCATCGTCGTTGAATTCGATCATGTGCCGGAGCAGATGCGGTTGTTCGAGGCGCTTTCGGCGCCGTCGGAGCATCCTCGCGTGGTGGAGATTTCGCAGCACACGGCGCGAAAATTCTTCGAGGTGATGCATGCCAGCGATTATGTGCGCGAGGCGCGCGCGCAGGGCGTCGAGCCTGTCGTGTTCTTTATCCCGTCGACCGATCCGCAATCCTTCGAATACGGGCGACAATTGCACGAGCATCTCGGCGATTGTCTGTTCGTTCTGACGCAGAATTCCTATCTCGGTGCCACAAAGATTCTGACCAGGCTCAGCTCCGGCTACCGTGCGCTCGAAGGTTTGCGGCCGCGCCTCGTCCTGCCGACATGCGATCATACGATTGCCGATGCGATCGCAGATCCGGCGCTTTCCTTCAGCGAATTTGTTCGCGATCCCCGCACCGATCTGTCGCTGACCGTGCGCGATGCCACGCGCGACTGGCTGCTGCGGGCGTTCAAGCAGATTTACGGCGCGATCCAGTCGCTCGAGACACTCCGCCATCAGCGCCAGTCGCTCTACCATTACGACGATCGTTCCTGAAACGCTGTTTCAGCGTTCGCGGCATTGCATCAATTCCCTCATTTTTGTTTGTGCTTCGCGGGAACCCAGGGCGCGCCGGGGAACATTGGGCATTTCCCGGCGTTGTTGGGGTTCGCGATGTGATTCAGAGGAGCTGAATATGTCCGACATTGACCCCAATCGGATGAACAATCTCAGGGATCCGGACTGGAACAGTCGCGCGGGCTCCGGGGCGTCATGGGCCTGGATCGTAGGAGCCATCGCTGTGGTGGTTGTGATCCTGGTTGCACTGGGCCTTGGCCGTAACGAGCAGACGGCCGGGACTTCGACCCCTCCGAGCACGACGACCGGTCAGGCCTCGCGGCCTATGACGCCGCCGGCACCGCCGGCGACCACGGGCCAAGCGCCGCGACCCAATGTGCCTTCCGGCAACAGTCAGTAGCGTGAGCGTGGCGTAGGAAAGCGTGAGCCCCGGAAAAACCGGGGCTCACTTTTTTTACGCGATGTCGCGTGGGGTTCAGAAGTAGCGCCACCAGACATAGACGTGGCAGATCGCAACCGACAGCAGCATCATGGGAAACGCGTACAGCGTGTAAGTGAGAAAGCGGAAAGGCACGCCGTTGCGCTCGGCGATGCCGGCGACCGTCAGGTTTGCGGAGGCGCCAATCAGCGTTCCGTTGCCGCCGAGGCAGGCGCCGAGAGACAGACACCACCAGAGCGGTTCGATCTTGTCGGGGCCGCCGAAGGCGGGCGCCATGGACTTGATCAGCGGGATCATGGTGGCGACGAACGGAATGTTGTCGACGATGGCCGACAATACGGCTGACGCCCAAAGGATGGCATAGCCGGCTGTAGGCATGTCACCGCCCGTCGCGGCGACAAGCTTCTCCGCCAGGAGCTTCAGCAACCCGCCGACCTCGACGCCATGCACGACAATAAAGAGGCCGATGAAGAAAAAGATCGTGATCCATTCGACATCAGAGAACGTCTCGTGGATGTTCTTCGCAGCCTTTTCCGCGTGATGCGTCCAGTTGTCGAGCAGCATGAGTACCGCAGCGCCACCGATGGCGATGCTGGCCGGTTCGAGATGCAGCGGACGCGCGAGTACGAAAGAGACCATCACGATGGTCAGGACGACAAGCGACTGCTTGAGAAGTGTCCAATCCATGATGGCCTCAGACGGAACCATTGCCATGACGCGAGCTTCGCGCGCCGCGGTGGTTTTCATCTGCTTGCCCCACAGGAAATGAATTGCCGTGGCTTGCACGATCATTACCAAGATAATGACCGGGGTCAGATGGAGCACAAACTCGTTGAAGCTCAATCCGACTTGCGAGCCGATCAGAATGTTCGGTGGGTCGCCAATCAGTGTTGCGGTGCCGCCGATATTGGACGCGAAGATCTCCGCGAAGAGATACGGGTAGGGTGGCACTTCGAGCTCGCGAGTGATCGCGAGAGTGACCGGCACGATCAGCAGCACCGTGGTTACATTGTCGAGGAAGGCCGACAGAACCGCGGTCGTGATCTGAAGCAGAAACAGGATTCCGGCCGGGTGCGCCTTGGCGGCCTGCGCCGACCAGACGGCGATAAATTGAAACATGCCGGAGCGGCGTGAGATCGAGACGAGGATCATCATGCCGGTCAGCAGCCCGATCGTATTCCAGTCGACGCCTTTGAGGGCTTCTTCCTGGTTCATCACGCCGACCACGACCATGAAGGCGGCGCCAAGCAACGCGATGATCGAGCGATTGACCTTTTCCGAAATGATGATGGCGTAGGTGACGAGCAGGATGCAGGTCGACACCCACATCGGATCGAGGCCGAAATAAACGTGAGAAGCGGCGTGGGCGTCCATGCGCAGGCAACCTCGGATTCGGGCGGGGCCGTCCCGGCCCTTTGCGCACGGACTTCAACCTTCCCCCCGAAATTGGTGGCGAATGTCCTGCAACGAGGTGGTCGAGTCAATTACCCGGCAGCATCGGGGCGATGGGCAGGAACGTGAGCAGCGCGAACACCGGCAACAGCACGAGGGCCGCCCAGAACAGATAGACGAAGAAGCTTGGCATCGCGAAGCCGCGCTCGCTTGCAATTGCGTAGATCATGAAATTGGGCGCGTTACCGATATAGGTGAGAGCGCCCATGTAGACCGCGCCCATCGAAATGGCCGCGAGCGTTCCGGCGAGCGGACCCATCAGCGCTTTCGCGTCGCCGCCGGCAAGCTCGAAGAAGACGAGATAGGTCGGCGCGTTGTCGAGGAACGCGGAGAGAAGCCCGGTGAGCCAGAAATACGAGACCTCGATCGGCCGTCCTCCGGGATCCGTCACAGCGGAAAGAAGCGGGGCGAACACACCGTTGCGGCCCGCCTGCAGCATCGCCAGCACGGGGATGATGGCGACGAAGATGCCGGCAAAGAGAATGGCGACTTCGCGGATCGGCTCCCAGGTGAAGCCATTCGCTGCGCGATGCTCGTTCGGGGTCAGCCATAGCGAAACAAGGGCAAGGAGAAAGAGTGCGGCATCGCGCAAGAGACTTTGCAATTCGACCGTCGTGCCGAAGACGTCGAAGGCAACGCCCGGTTTCCATGCGCCCGATAGGAGAATGCAGGCAACTATGGCGGCGAGGAGCGGGAGGTTGATGAGCCCGCGCAGCCGAATTCGGAGAGGGGATCGCTCGACGCCGCTGCGTGGTTTGGGTGCGAGCCAGTGATCGAGGACGAAAAAGGCAGCGAGCAGCAGGCCGGCTGCGATCAGGGTTTGCGGCCAGATATGCTGCGCCGTCCAGAAGAAGTCCACGCCGCGCAGGAAGCCGACGAAGAGCGGTGGGTCGCCGAGCGGCGTCAGAGCGCCGCCGATATTGGCGACAAGGATGATGAAGAAAATCACGACGTGGACATTGTGGCGTCTTCGCGCGTTGGCGCGGATGAGCGGCCGGATCAGGATCATGGCTGCCCCGGTCGTGCCGACGATGCTCGCCATCGCCGCGCCGAGAGCGAGCAGGGCAGTGTTTGCCCCTGGCGTCGCCGGGATATTGCCTGTCACGAGGATGCCGCCGGCGACGACATAGAGGGCAAAGAGCACCGCAATGAAGGAAAGATATTCCGCAAGCAGCGCGTGGACGAGCGCCGCCCATGCGGTCGACGCGCCATGAAGCGCTGCGAGGGGCAGAAGCACGGCCAGCGCCCAGCCGGCAGCAATCTTGCCGTAGTGGCGATGCCAGAAGCCTGAGAACAGCAGCGGCCCGGTCGCGATGCACAAAAGGATGCCGAAGAAGGGCAGGGCCCAGAACGCCGAGAGCGTCGCGCCGTCGATGCCCGAGGCAGCGTGAGCCGGAATGGTCCCGACGAAAAGGCCCACGAGAGCACACACGCCCGCCAATGCCGGCGCGCGAAGCAACCGAACACGTGCCATCGTGGGTCGAAGCGAGGGGATCATTGGCGCGCCCTACGGGAATCGAACCCGTGTTTCCGCCGTGAAAGGGCGGCGTCCTGGACCGCTAGACGAAGGGCGCAGCGCGCCGAAGCCGGCCGCTGACGGCCGCCAAAGCGCGGGGCGAGGTATAGAGAGGCCAAGGCGCGCGATCAAGGCATTGGCCAGCGTCGGCGGCTCACCAATGGCCGGTGTTCGGCATCGACTTCCAGGG
>CAZSAW010000087.1:0-12589 GCA_964604745.1 uncultured Hyphomicrobiales bacterium | reverse complement strand
TCCAGCATGCACCGCATTCTGATTGTCATCGGCTTCATTGCCTTTGCGACGTCGCTGTCGTTTCGCGCGATCGATCCCGGCATTCCCTTGATCGCGGCCGATCTGGGCGTGTCAGCGGAGCGCGCAGCCCTGCTGTCGACGGCGTTTGCATTTCCGTTCGCGCTCGGTCAGCCGGTCCTCGGACCTATTGCGGACATCGTCGGCAAGACGCGCGTCATGACGATGTGCGTCGCCGTGTTTCTCATGGCGTCGGTCAGCGGATTTTTCGCGCCGAATTTTCCGGTCCTCGCCGCATCGCGGGTCATCGCCGGCATTTCCGCTGGCGGCATTTTTCCCATCGCGCTCGCGACGGCGGGCGACATGGTGCCGCTCGCGCGACGCCAGGTCGTCATCGGCCGTTTGTTGGCGTGCACGCTGTCGGGAGCGGTCTTCGGCGCGACCGCAGGCGGCATCGTAGGCGATCTGTTCGGCTGGCGGGGCGTATTCATGCTACTGACGGTCTGCGGTGTGGTGGCGCTGGCCAGCGCACTGATCGGGTTTCGAGGCGGGACGGCCACGGCGGGACGCCCGTTCAATCTCGGCACGGTTATCGCAGGCTATCGGCGCATCTTCGCCAATCCGCTGGCGATCGTCTGTTTCGGCGCAGTCTTTGTCGAAGGAGCCTGCATCTTCGGTCTGTTACCCTACGTCGCCGTGCTGCTCCATTCGATCGGCGAAGACAGTGCCACCGTCGCCGGCATCGTGATCGCCGGGTTTCCGATCGGCGGCGTCGCGTTGTCGCTGACGTTGCCATTGCTTCTGAGAGTTTTCGGTCAGCGCGGCCTTATGCGCCTGGGCGGAAGTCTTGTCGGCGCGGCGCTGCTCGCATTCGGTCTCAGTCCGTTCTGGATCGCCGACTTCGGAGCCTTTCTCCTGATCGGGTTCGGCTTCTATATGATCCACACGGGCATACAGACCTTCACGACCGAGCTTGCGCCCACGGCGCGCGCCTCCGGCGTCGCGTTACATGCCTTCTTTTTCTTTCTCGGTCAGGGCAGCGGGCCGATCGCTTATGGCGCCGGTCTCACGAGCATCGGGCCCCTGCCAAGCCTCGCAGTGGCGGCCGCCGCGATGGTCATCCTTGGCCTCTATTGCGCGCACAGATTGCGGCGCCCGGACGCGGCCTAGAATATCGCTGTTGCTCTTGAACCTGCCGGGCAAATTGCCCATTCTCCTGAGACGACCGGCTTGGGGTGCCGCGGCGATGGCTGCGGCTGAGATCAAACCCATCGAACCTGTCTGGGTCATGCCAGCGAAGGGAGCCGCAATGAGCCAATCACCGCTCTTGCATTCTATCGTCATCAACGGCCAGTCCGAGTCGCTTCTCGCGCGGACATTGTCCGCGTTGCTGAACGAGAAGGAGATCGGCGCGTCCGCGCGCGGGATCGCAATCGCCGTCAATGGCGCCATCGTTCCACGCAAGGCCTGGCCCGATACGCCGCTCAAGGCGGGCGACGTCGTCGAGATCGTGCGCGCGCATCAGGGAGGCTAAACAATGAACGCACCCGAAAAATCCAACGACATGCTGACCATTGCCGGGCGCGGTTTTCGCTCGCGCCTTTTCATCGGCACCGGTCATTACGCGGATTCGAAGACGATGCTCGACGCCGTCGCTGCGAGCGGAACGGAGATGGTCACCGTTGCGATCCGCCGCATCGACTTGTCGCGCAACGGCGAGAGCATGGTCGATCAATTGATCGGTCGCGTGCATCTGCTTCCCAACACCGCAGGTTGCTACACGGCAAAAGACGCGATCCTCACCGCGGAACTGGGCCGCGAAGCGCTCGATACCAACTGGATCAAGCTTGAAGTGATCGGCGACAAGGATCTGCTTTATCCCGATGTCGAGGAGACGGTGCGCGCGACGGTGGAGCTTGTGAAGAAGGATTTCGTCGTGCTCGCGTATTGCAACGAAGATCCCGTCACTTGCCGCAAGCTGATGGACGCGGGCGCGGCGGCTGTGATGCCGCTCGGCGCGCCGATCGGGTCGGGCCACGGCATTTTCAATCCCGTCCTCATCGAAGCGATCGTGCAGCGCGCGTCCGTGCCGGTTGTGCTCGATGCGGGGATTGGCACCGCATCGGATGCCGCGCTTGCCATGGAACTTGGCTGTGCTGCGGTGCTCGCCAACACGGCGATCTCAAAGGCGGCACATCCGGCAACAATGGCGAGCGCATTGCGCGCTGGCGTCGAGGCCGGGCGCTACGCGCGGTTGGCGGGCCGCATCCCGAAGCGGGCGCAGGCCCAGCCGTCCAGTCCGACGCTCGGTCTCGTCGGAACGTGAGACTGCCGAGCCCGCCGCTTCTCGTTGTAACCGATCGGCAGCAGGCGGCGCGGCCCCTCGGCGGCGTGATTCGTGCTGCGGTTGAGGAAGGGTGCCGGTGGTTCAGCTTGCGTGAAAAGGACCTGTCCGGCGCTCAGCAGAAACAACTGGCGAGCGCGCTATTGCCTGTCACGCACGCGTTTGGCGCACGCCTGACCATCCACGGCGATCCGGATATGGCCGCCGACGCCGGCCTGGATGGCGTTCACCTCAAGGCGGGCGGCGACGCACGTGCGGCGCGCGCGAGGATTGGGGAGAACGGCATCGTTGGCGTTTCAATCCATAGCGTCGCCGAAGCAAGGGCGCTCGATCCGACGATTGTTGACTACGCCATCGCCGGCCCGGTTTACGCCACGTCGAGCAAGCCCGGATATGGCCCGGCGTTCGGCCCAGGAGGCCTTCGTTCCATCGTCGATGCCTCGCGTGTGCCGATCGTCGGTATCGGCGGCATCGAAGCCAATCGGGTCGGCGATCTGATCGCTGCCGGGGCAGCCGGTATCGCTGTCATGGGCGGTGTCATGCGGGCGCAGGACCCGGGGGTCGAGGTCCGTCGCCTGCTTGCGGCGCTCGCGAGCGCTCAGCCGCGGCCGCGATAGGGCGCCACGCCCTGATCCGGGACCCAGACGCCCGCGGGCAGCTTGCCGGTCTGCCAGAACACATCGATCGGCATTCCGCCGCGCGGATACCAATAGCCGCCGATGCGCAGCCAGCGCGGCTTCAGGAGCGTCGCCAGCGCCTTGCCGATGCCGACGGTACAGTCTTCGTGGAAGGCCCCATGATTGCGGAAACTGTTGAGAAAGAGCTTTAAGGACTTCGACTCGATTAGGAACTTGTCCGGCACATAGTCGATGACGAGATGGGCAAAATCCGGCTGGCCGGTGATGGGGCACAGGGCGGTAAATTCCGGCATGACGAAGCGCGCGACGTAGTTCGTGTCCGCGTGCGGATTGGCGACGCGGTCGAGGACGGCCTGATCGGGCGCGGCAGGGATCGCGACCTTGCGGCCAAGTTGCAACGGTTTCTTGTTCATGCGCCGACCATAACCGAAGCACGGGGCGTCGTCAGGCCAAGGAGGAAATTGTGTAGACGCGCCTGCCTTTCCGCCGCCGCGCGGTTCCTGTAGAAGCGGCCAAAATCAACAAAGGCTCCCCATGACTGAAATCGTCGATATCGTCGGCCGCGAAATCCTCGACAGCCGCGGCAACCCCACCGTTGAAGTCGAAGTCACGCTCGGAGACGGATCGCGCGGGCGCGCGGCCGTGCCATCCGGCGCCTCGACCGGCGCGCACGAAGCCGTGGAGCTGCGCGACGGCGACAAGAAGCGCTATTTCGGCAAAGGCGTGCTCAAAGCGGTCGATGCAGTCGATGGAGAAATCTTCGATGCCGTCGGCGGCATGGATGCCGAGGAGCAGGCGAAAATCGACGAGGCGATGATCACGCTTGACGGTACGCCGAACAAGTCCCGGCTCGGGGCCAACGCGATTCTCGGCGTATCGCTCGCGGTGGCGAAGGCTGCCGCCGCCGCCAATCATCTGCCGCTCTATCGCTATATCGGCGGTGTGTCCGCGCGTCTTCTTCCAGTGCCGATGATGAACATCATCAACGGCGGTGTGCATGCCGACAATCCGATCGATTTCCAGGAATTCATGATCATGCCGGTCGGCGCGCCGACCTTTCGGGAAGCCTTGCGCATGGGCGTCGAAGTGTTCCAGACGCTGAAAAAGGCGCTGCACGACGCCGGCCACAACACCAATGTCGGTGACGAAGGCGGCTTTGCCCCGAATTTGCCGAGCGCCGAGGCTGCTCTCGATTTTGTCATGCAGGCGATTGAAAAGGCGGGCTATCGCCCGTCCGAGGATGTCGCGATCGCGCTCGATCCCGCGTCCACCGAATTCTTCAGGAATGGTGCCTACGTCTATGGGGGCGAGGGCAAGACCCGCTCGATCGCGCAGCAGGCGGATTATCTCGCCGAGCTCGTCGGCAAATACCCGATCATTTCCATCGAAGACGGCATGGCTGAAGACGACTTAATCGGATGGAAGACGGTGACGGACAAGATCGGCGGCAAATGCCAGCTTGTCGGCGACGATCTCTTCGTCACGAATGTGAAGAGGCTCGCCGATGGCATCAAGCGCGGCATCGCCAATTCGATCCTCGTCAAGGTCAACCAGATCGGTACGCTGACCGAAGCGCTGGCGGCGGTCGAGATGGCGCACAAGGCAGGCTATACCGCCGTCATGTCGCATCGCTCGGGCGAGACGGAAGACGCGACCATCGCCGACCTCGCCGTCGCCACGAATTGCGGGCAGATCAAGACCGGTTCACTGGCGCGGTCGGATCGGACCGCGAAATACAATCAGCTCCTTCGCATCGAGCACGAACTGGGCCCGCAGGCGTTGTTCATAGGGCGCGCTGCCATCAAGGACGCCGCGCGCTGACGCAAATCCTTCCTCGTTAACGCCGCTCTAAGGATCGCAAGGCGATGGTGCGCGCATGGTCACTCGCAGGCGCTTGCGCTCTTTTCTCGCGGCCTTGGCGCTCTATGTCGGCGCGGCGCTGGTGATCGGCTATTTCGGCGTGCATGCCTTTACCGGCAATCGTGGCCTGCGCGCCCGCCAGGCGCTTGATGCGCAGACGGCGGAACTGACCGCGGAGATTGCCCGTTTGAAGACCGAACGAGAGCGCTGGCAGCGCCGCGTGTCGCTTCTGCGGGCCGACCGGCTCGATCCGGACATGCTGGACGAACGGGCAAGGGCCTTGCTCGATTACAGCGACCCGCGCGACGTCACTTTGCTCCTGAAACCGCGCTAGGACTTCGCCGTTAATCAACTGCGATTCGTCTGCCGCATCAGCGGCTTCCGTCAGGACATAGCTGTGTGCTGCGGCAACAGCCCATGCTTTCGCCGCACACCGAATTCCGCTATGGGATAGGCCAAAGAACGACTTTCGACATTCGAGGAACGCCATGGCCGTGGCCAAAAAGACGCAGACGGCAGGATCGCTCGCGCCGCTAGGGGCGGAATCCGACAAGCCGGTCGCCGATCTGCCCAAAGAGCAAGAGCTCCAAGCCTATCGCCAGATGCTGCTGATCCGCCGTTTCGAGGAAAAGGCGGGCCAGATGTACGGCATGGGGCTGATCGGCGGCTTTTGCCATCTCTATATCGGGCAGGAAGCCGTGGTGGTCGGAATGCAGATGGCGCTCAAGCAGGGCGACCAGGTCATTACCGGCTATCGCGATCACGGCCACATGCTGGCCTGTGGCATGGATGCGAAGGGGGTGATGGCGGAATTGACGGGCCGGCGCGGCGGCTATTCCAAGGGAAAAGGCGGATCAATGCACATGTTCTCCGCCGAAAAGCATTTCTACGGCGGGCACGGCATCGTCGGCGCGCAGGTACCGCTCGGAAGCGGTCTCGCCTTCGGCAACAAATATCGCGGCAACGACAACGTCTCGGTTACATATTTCGGCGATGGCGCAGCGAACCAGGGCCAGGTCTACGAAAGCTTCAACATGGCCGAGCTGTGGAAGCTGCCGGTGATCTATGTGATCGAGAACAACCGTTACGCCATGGGCACGTCGGTTGCGCGGTCGTCGGCGCAGACGGATTTCTCCAAGCGCGGCGCGTCCTTCAACATTCCGGGCGAGCAGGTGGACGGCATGGACGTTCGCGCCGTCAAGGCCGCGGGCGACAAGGCTGTCGCGTGGTGCCGTGCCGGCAAGGGGCCGATCATTCTTGAGATGATGACGTATCGCTATCGCGGGCACTCGATGTCCGATCCCGCGAAATACCGGACGCGCGAGGAAGTCGAGAAGGTGCGGACCGAGCACGATCCCATCGAGCAGGTGCGCAACCGTTTGCTGCAGAAGAAATGGGCGAGTGAAGACGATCTGAAGAAAGTCGATGCGGATGTCCGCCGTGTCGTCAACGAAGCATCCGAATTCGCCACCAGCGATCCCGAGCCCGATCCGTCCGAACTCTATACCGACATTCTGCAGTAGCGGCGGAATGCAAGAACCGCGATTGCGTGATCGAAAGCCAAGACCTCCATGCCCACTCCCGTATTGATGCCCGCTCTTTCGCCCACGATGGAAAAGGGCAACCTCGCCAAATGGCTCAAGGGCGAAGGTGACAGGGTCAAGGCCGGCGATGTGATCGCCGAGATCGAGACGGACAAGGCGACGATGGAGGTCGAGGCGATCGACGAGGGTACGCTCGGCAAGATTCTCGTGCCCGAGGGCACCGCCGATGTGGCGGTGAACACGCCGATCGCTGTCATCCTCTCGGAAGGGGAAGACGCGTCCGCGATCAAGGATGGCGTTGCCACCAAGGCCGCCCCTCAGCCGGCCCAGGCCGCGAAAGGCCTTGAGTCACAGCCGCCCGCCGCGCCGCGGGCCGACGCCGCGAAAGAGGCGCGCGAACCGGCGACGCCTCCCTCCGCCGTTGCGCAGCCGCCAAAGCCGGAGACGGTCCCGGAAGTCGACGTGCCGGAAGGCACCGAGATGGTGACGATGACAGTGCGCGAAGCGTTGCGCGACGCGATGGCGGAAGAGATGCGTCGCGACGGCGACGTATTCGTGATGGGCGAGGAGGTTGCCGAGTATCAGGGCGCCTACAAGGTCACGCAGGGTCTGTTGCAGGAATTCGGCGCGCGCCGCGTCGTCGATACACCGATCACCGAGCACGGCTTTGCCGGCCTCGGTGTCGGCGCTGCGCTTGGCGGGCTGCGGCCGATCGTTGAATTCATGACCTTCAACTTCGCCATGCAGGCGATTGACCAGATCGTCAATTCGGCGGCGAAGACCCGCTATATGTCGGGCGGACAAGTCAGCGTGCCGATTGTGTTTCGCGGACCGAATGGTGCCGCAGCCCGGGTCGCCGCCCAGCACAGCCAGGACTATTCATCCTGGTATTCGCACATTCCGGGATTGATCGTCATTGCGCCTTACTCTGCGGCCGACGCAAAGGGTTTGCTGAAATCGGCGATCCGCAGCCCCAATCCGGTGATCTTCCTCGAAAACGAAATTCTCTACGGTCACTCGTTCCCGGTGCCGAAGCTCGACGATTATCTCGTGCCGATCGGCAAGGCGAAGGTCGTGCGCCCGGGAAACAACGTCACCATCGTCTCGTTCTCGATGGGCATGACTTACGCGCTGAAGGCGGCGGAAGAACTCGCCAAGAAGCACATCATGGCCGAGGTGATCGACCTGCGCACGATCCGGCCGCTCGATATCGACACCATCATCGCATCAGTGCAGAAGACCGGACGCCTCGTCACCGTCGAGGAAGGCTGGCCGCAATCCGGTGTCGGCGCAGAGATCGCAGCGCGCGTCATGGAACAGGCCTTCGATTATCTTGACGCACCCGTCACGCGCGTGACCGGCAAGGATGTGCCGATGCCTTATGCGGCCAATCTGGAAAAGCTCGCGCTGCCATCCGTCGCCGACGTCGTCGAAGCGGCGAAAAAAGTCAGTTACCGGTAGGAGTTCCGAAATGCCATATGATGCCCTGCAAGTTCCGCCGGCGGCACAAGACAAGGATGGACTCGAGGTCCTGCGCGCCGCGGTAATCGAAGGGGGCCTGCACGTCACGCTGCGGCGTGCTTTCGACGATCCGCAGGCATGGGGCGTGCTGCTCGCCGATGTGGCCCATCAGGTGGCGCGCGTTTACGGCCAGCAAGGCGGCGACAAGGATGCCGTCATCGCCAAGATTCGCATGGCTTTTGCCGCCGAAATGGACGCTCCCGCCAATCAGGGCGAGATCGGACCGATTGAATCGAACGCATAGAGCCAGAATCGATCCGCTGCCGCCATGCCGATCAACATTCTCATGCCCGCGCTGTCGCCCACGATGGAGAAGGGCAATCTTGCGAAGTGGCTGAAGAAGGAAGGCGACAAGATCAAGTCGGGCGACGTCATCGCCGAGATCGAGACCGACAAGGCGACGATGGAGGTCGAAGCCGCGGACGAAGGAACGCTGGCGAAGATCGTGGTGCCGGAAGGATCGGCAGACGTGCCGGTGAACAAGGTCATCGCCGTTCTTGCCGGCGAGGGCGAGGACGTGAAGTCGGCCGCGGCGAGCGCCAGTTCGGCGCCGTCGCCTCAGGCGAAGGCCGAAGCACCGAAAGCGCCGGCTCCTGCAGCGCAGCCGTCCAAACAGGAAACATCCGCCCCGGTGCCGTCTGCCGCCTTTGCCCCCGCAACGCCACAGGTGCCGGCACCAACGCCGAGCGGCGATGGGGCGGGACGCATTTTCTCCTCACCGCTGGCGCGGCGGCTGGCCAAACAATCCGGTATCGATCTCTCTCGTGTGCAGGGAACCGGTCCGCATGGACGCGTCGTCGCGCGCGATATTGAGGCGGCGCAATCCGGCAAGGGTCTGAAAGCGCCCGGAGCGGCAGCCGCGGCGTTCGTGCCGCCGGCCGGGCCATCAGACCAGCAGGTCCGCGCGCTGTTCGAAGAAGGAAGCTACGAGGTCGTTCCGCACGACAATATTCGCAAGATCATCGCCAAACGTCTGGTTGAAGCGAAGCAGACTATTCCGCATTTCTATCTGACGATCGATTGCAACATCGGAAAACTGCTGCAGGCGCGCGAAGAGATCAACGCGGCCGCGCCGAAGGACAAAGACGGCAAGCCCGCCTACAAGCTTTCGGTCAACGACTTCGTCATCAAGGCCCTGGCGCTCGCGCTCAAGCGCGTCCCGGAAGCCAACGTCACGTGGACTGAGGGCGGGATGCTGAAGCACAAGCATTCCGATATCGGCGTCGCCGTCGCCATTCCCGGCGGGCTCATCACGCCCGTCGTGCGCAAGGCCGATCTGAAGCCGGTCTCGGTGATTTCGGCGGAGATGAAGGACTATGCGGCGCGCGCCCGTGCGCGCAAGCTGAAGCCCGAGGAATATCAGGGCGGCACGACCGCAGTGTCCAATCTCGGCATGTACGGCATCAAGGATTTCGCAGCAGTGATCAATCCTCCGCATGCGACGATCCTCGCCGTCGGTGCCGGAGAAGAACGCCCCATCGTCAAGGAGGGCAAGATCGAGCCGGCCTGGATCATGTCCTGCACGTTGTCGACCGACCATCGTGCCGTGGATGGCGCACTTGGCGCCGAATTGATCGGCGCGTTCAAGCTGCTGATCGAAAATCCTGTCATGATGGTCGTGTGACGGTGGCATGAAAGCCGCCGCAGAGGGCGCGATGGAAGAATCCCGGCGCACCATCACCTTCCGCTGTCCACCCGAGCTCGAGGCTATCTTGCCGCTGCCGATTCCGGCGGTCTCTGGCTTGCCGGACTGGTTCAAGGCGCTGCCGCAGAAGAAGTTCAGCGAACTGGCGCAGGCGGAAACACTGACCGTCAAGAAATGTCCACCCTTCATCGACGCGATGACATACGGCTTCCTCATGCCGCTTGTCGCCGATCTCAAAATCGAAAACGGAATGTTTTCGTGGAATCGCGATGTGCCGGGCGACGCCTTGTTCGAATACACGCGCTCGCCCATCGATTTTCACGACAGTAGCCAGATCGTCGGCACGCCATTCCATGAACCGGATCGCTACGCGATCAAGTTCAACAATTTCTGGACGATTCAGGTACCGGACGGCTATTCGCTGCTCGTGACGCATCCGGTGAATCGCGACGACCTACCGTTCCTTACGTTGACGGGCTTGGTGGACGCAGATCGGTATTTCGACAATTTCATCAATTTTCCCGCGCGCTGGCGCGATCCTGATTTTTCCGGCGTGCTGCCAAAGGGGACGCCGGTCGCGCAAGTTCTGCCGATCAAGCGCGATGAATGGGATGCGAAGTTCGACGTCATCGCGGGCGACGAGGCTGTATCTCGCTTTGTCGAGACGGCGTCCGCTGTCGCGCACGTGCCCGGTACATATCGACGGCAGTTTCGCTCGCCGAAGCGCTAATCGGGCTTGAGCAGTCTCGTCATGTCGCTCGGCTTCAACAAAAGCCGGCCGCGGCTCGATGTGACGATCATCTTCATGGCTTTACCAAGCGTGCGCGGATCGGTCGCGACCACCGAGCGCAAACAGGCAATCGCGTCGTCCCATTGGCCAAGTTCGAGCAGGCAAAAACCGAGATTGAGTCCGGTCTGCACGCTGGCGTGACCGGTCGCGACCAGCCGCCGATAATGTTCCGCGGCCTTGGCGAAATCTCCGCCGTCGAGAAGAGCGGTGCCAAGCCCATGCAGCGCGCCGAGATGATTGGGTGCGAGCGTCAGAGCCTGAGCGTACGCCTCCTTGGCGCGCGGCCGGTCGGACTTCGCGAGATAGACGTCGCCGAGCGCAACGGAAAACTCAGGCATTCGCGGCGCAGCTTCGCGCCCGCGGCTGAGTGCTGCTTCCGCCTCGCCGTAGCGGCGCAAGGCGATCAACGCGAGCCCAAGCTCCAAGAGCGCTGGCGGAAAAAGAGGGGGCTGAGCGATCGTCCGCTCCAGTCGCGCGACGGCATCCTGCAGGCGTCCGGATTGCCGAAGCGCGGCGCCCAGCATTGTTTCGGCAGTACGGTCGGGTTGCAGCCGCACGCTGTCCTGCAACGGCTCAATCGCATCCTGAGGACGATGCTGCGCCAGAAGTGCAACGCCAATGATCCGCGACGCGTTCGCATGCGCGCCGGCACGTGCCAGAACGTCGCGCGCGATACGCTCGGCGTCGGCCGCGCGGCCTTGCGAGACGGCCGCCATCGCCGCGCGCAGGGCGTCGTCGTGTGTGGCTGGAGGCGTCGGGATCATGCCGATTGCGGGTCCATTCTGCTTGCGGCTGGCAATTTGACTTCACCGGCAAAGTCGCGCAAGCGTTCCGCCGCCTTTGGCGCGGGGGAAGCCCGCAGCCTATATGATCGGCATATGGCCGGCAGTCTCGCGCAGGCCAGAAGGGCTATCGGAGAGACGCGTGGCAGACACATCCTTCGACATCATCATCATCGGCTCTGGCCCTGGCGGCTATGTCACAGCGATTCGCGCAGCACAACTCGGCTTCAAAACCGCGATCGTCGAGCGCGACTATCTCGGCGGCATCTGTCTCAACTGGGGCTGCATTCCGACAAAAGCGCTGCTGCGTTCGGCGGAAATCTATCACTACATGCAGCACGCGAAGGATTATGGACTGTCTGCTGCCAATGTCGGTTTCGATACAGGGGCGATCGTCAAGCGTTCGCGCGGCGTATCCAAGCGACTGAATGACGGTGTTGGCTACCTGATGAAAAAAAACAAGGTGGCGGTGATCTGGGGCGAGGCATCGATCGATGCGCCGGGCAAGGTCACGGTGAAGCCGAGCAAGACCGAGGCTCTGAAAGGCGCACTCGGTCCGGGCGCCTACACCGCCAAGCACATCATTGTCGCGACGGGAGCACGGCCGCGCGTGTTGCCGGGTATCGAGCCGGACAAGAAGCTCGTCTGGACCTATTTCGAGGCGATGGTACCCGATCGCACGCCGAAGTCATTGCTGGTCGTCGGATCCGGCGCGATCGGCGTGGAATTCGCGTCATTCTTCCGCACGCTTGGTTCCGACGTCACCATCGTCGAGGTGTTGCCGCAAATTCTTCCTGTGGAGGATGCGGAAATCGCCGCCTTCGCGCGCAAGAGTTTCGAGAAGCAGGGCATCAAGATTCTGACAGGTGCCAAGGTGACGAAGCTCGACAAGAAATCTGACAGCGTGGTCGCGTCGATCGATGACGGAAAGGGCAAGACGCAGACGCTCGAGGTGGAGCGCGTCATTTCCGCGGTTGGTGTTGTTGGCAACGTCGAAAATCTCGGATTGGAAAAACTCGGAATCAAGACTGACCGCGGCACGATCGTCGTCGACGGCGTCAACCGCACGAATGTCCCCGGTATCTATGCGATCGGAGACGTGGCGGGACCACCGATGCTCGCGCACAAGGCCGAGCACGAAGGCGTCATCTGCGTCGAGGCGATCAAGGGCCTCAAGGTCCATCCGATGGACAGGCGCCTGATTCCGGGTTGCACTTATTGCCAGCCGCAGATCGCCTCCGTCGGTTTGACCGAGCAGGCGGCCAAGGAGAAGAAGCTCGACATCCGCGTCGGCCGCTTTCCTTTCGTCGGCAACGGCAAGGCCATTGCGCTTGGCGAGGATCAGGGGCTGGTGAAAGTGATCTTCGACAAGCAATCGGGCCGGCTCCTCGGTGCGCACATGATCGGCGCAGAGGTCACCGAGCTCATCCAGGGCTATGTCGTGGCCATGAATCTGGAAACAACCGAA
>CAZSAW010000086.1:0-10566 GCA_964604745.1 uncultured Hyphomicrobiales bacterium | reverse complement strand
TTTCGGCGTGAAGCCGAAGCCGAACCAGATGATGAATAAGGGAGCAATGGCGATCTTCGGGATGATCTGCAGGAAGACGACGGCCGGATAAACCGCCTCCTCCATGAAACGCGAATAAGCGATCGACAAGGCGAGAGGAATGCTGACGACGACGGCGAGCAGATAGCCGGCGATGATCTCCTTCGTCGTCACCCACGCCGCGCCCATCACGATGTCGTAGCGTTTGAGGAACTCCACCCACACGGTCGAGGGTGGCGGCAGCAGATATTCCTTGATGCCCGCGATCCAGACACCGCCTTCCCACAGCACGAATAAGGCTGCGAATACCATGAGCGCGCCGGCACGCTTGCTGAACCATGCCTTAAGCACGCCGAGGCGATTGCTCGCGCCCGGAGAAGCGTCTGATTCCTCTGCCGGAACGGCGGTCACGGCTGGAGCGCGTTGGCCGGCGCGTTGATGTCGCTGGTGGCGAAATCGGCCGGCATGTTGATTTCGATGAGTTCCATCTCGTCGGAACGCGCCACGACGTTGTGCGGCACGCCCGCCGGCTGCGACAGACAGCCGCCGGCCTTCACTGTCACGTCGCCGTCCACGCCCTTGAAGCGGAACGTGATCCAGCCCTTGATGACGAAGACGAAATGGCCCGTCATATCGTGCCAATGCCAGCCGGTCGGCTGCTCGAAGGGCTTGATCGCGCGGATGTATTTCGCGCCGATGCGGCCGCCGGACGCGGCGCGCAGGCCGAGATCGCGGTATTCCACATCCGCGCGCGGCCCATCGCGCGTGAAGCTGTCATTCGTCGCTTCCGACAAATTCAGTTGCGACAGCGCCGTCTGCAGCGTGAGCGGCTCAGGATAGCGCGTCTGCGAAGCACTTTTGTGCTCACCCATGTCTTTCACTCCCTGTGTCCGTCGAGGCTTGTAGGCGCCTCGTTTTGTTTGATGTTAGTGTAGTGTGCCGGACCGTTCCAGATGCTTTATTCCGCGAAACATTCGCTTACACGCACCGTTACTCCATGAACACGCTTCTTCCTCTGGCCGATCATGTCGCCAAGACCCTTGCGAATAAGAAAGAGACGATCGCCATCGCCGAATCCTCGGCCGGCGGGCTGATTTCCGCCGCCCTGCTCGCGCAACCCGGCGCCTCTGCCTATTTTCTCGGCGGTGCCGTCGTCTACACGCGCCACGCGCGCCTGGCGCTGCTCGGCATTTCCGAAGCCGACCTTTCCGCCATCCGTCCGGCGACGGAAGATTACGCGCGCCTCCTCGCCGAGCGTTGCCGCGCGCGTTTCGCCTCGACCTGGAGCCTGAGCGAAACCGGCGCGACCGGGCCGACCGGCAACCGCTACGGCGATCCGGCCGGACATGCCTGCTTCGCCGTGGCCGGTCCGAAGCAGGCGGCGATGACGCTCGAAACCGGTTCTCATGACCGCCTCAAGAACATGAACGCTTTCGCGGAAGCTGCCTTGACGTTCCTGCTCGACCGCATCCGCTAGCATCCTCACAACAGATTCGTATGACGCGCGGCGAGATCGGCATTGCTGCGGCCGAGCGTCGTCATCAGTGCGGCGACAGTCAGATCGCAGAAAAGCAATAGCGCGAGCTCGAACGGACTGCCGAGCGGCAGCGCCGACGTCATCGGATCCGCCATCGTCTGCGCTGGCAGCTCGATAACCGCGTCCGCACCGGATACGAGCTTGGGCCGCGACGATATCACCAGAACGCGTGCGCCGGCCGCGCGCGCCGACGCGATCAACGCATCGCCGGTCGCGAGCTTGCCGACCGACAGTACCGTCAGAAACAGGTCGCCCTTGCCGACCGGAGGCGCCGACATCTGGCCGACGAAATGTCCGTCGAGCCCGAGATGCATCAGCCGCATCGCAAAGGCCTGAAGCATGAGGCCGGTCCGCCCCACGCCGTAAACCAGAATACGCCGCGCCTGCATGATCTCGCCGGCCAGTCGCTCGATCGCGTCCTGATCCATGCGCGCAAAGACACCGCGCATTTCATTCAACACTTCGTCGAGGCGCTGAGCGGCGCTCATGTCGCCTCCTGATGCAGCACGCCACGCGCGAGGAAGATTTCGGTGATCGCGTCAGCCGCCTGGGTGAAACCCGCCGACTTGCGGGCGGCAATGCCGCGGGGACGCGGCAGATCGACGGTGAGGATCGTTTCGATCCGGCCCGGCCGCGGCGACATCACGACGACACGGTCGGAGAGAAGCACGGCCTCGTCTATGGAATGCGTGATGAAGAAAACGGTTTTCTTTGTATCGAGCCAGATGCGTTCGAGATCGAGCCGCATCTGCTCGCGCGTAAGCGCATCGAGCGCGCCGAAAGGCTCGTCCATCATCAGCAGTGGCGGCTCGTGCACGAGCGCGCGTGCGATCGAGCAGCGCTGTTTCATGCCGCCCGACAATTCATAGGGCCGCTTGTCGACGAAATCGCTCAAACCGACCGCGGCGAGCAATTCGAGTGCGCGCGGCTTGTAACGCGCCCAGTCGAGCCCGCGCATGTCGATATTGAACATCACGTTTTCCAGAACCGTGCGCCATTCGAGCAGAATGGGTTGCTGAAACACGATGCCGCATTCGGTGACCGGGCCGCGCACGGGTTTTCCGAACACGGCGATGTCGCCTGCCGTCGCCGGCACCAGTCCCGCGATCAGGCGAAGAAGCGTCGACTTGCCGCAGCCCGACGGCCCGACGACCGAGACGAATTCCCCGGCGCCGATGTCGAGGTCCATCTTCTCGAGCGCGACAACACCGTTCGGCTCGGCGCCGAATACCTTGCGCACGCCGCGAATGTCGATCCCCCCACTCCTCACGCCCGCCTCCGCCGTCCGGCTGGTGCCTGCTGCCGTGCGACTGGCCACGCCAGCGCAAGATCCGATGCCGTTGCGTGCAAGGCGCGAACGATCGTCTCGTGCCGCTCCGATGTGATCCGCACCACCGGTCCGGCAATGCTGGTCGTGCCGATCACTGCGCCGGTCCGCGGCTCCCGCACCACCACCGCCAGCGCGGCGACACCACGCTCGGCTTCCTCGTCGGAAATGGCATAGCCGCGCCTGCGCACGACATTGAGGTCGGCCACCAGTGCGTCGGTCGTCCGCAATGCATTCGGGCCCAGGGTGTGCTTGGGCCGGCTCTTGCCAAGCCCCTCGGCGGCTGCGATCGCGACAGCTTCATCATTCGGCAAAGTCGCGAGCCACGCTTTGCCGTTGGCGGTCGCGTAGGTGACGATCGTCGTCCCCATCGATGGTTCGTAGCGCAGGCCACGCGGCGCCCCCTGCGCGGATCCCATCCAGACCAGCCGTTTGCCCTCGAGCGCGGTGAGGCGCGCCAGTTCCTGTGTCTGCCGCGCCAGCCGGTCGAGCAATCCCTGCGCGGCATCGGCAATGCCGGCCGACTCCAGATAGCGATGTCCAAGAACGGCAAGACGCGTCGTCAGCCGGTAATGCCCGGTCGCGGAATCCTGCTCGATCCATCCCGCCGCCGCGAGATGATCGAGCAGACGCTGCGTCGAACTCTTCGGCGCATCGAGATTGAGCGCGAGGTCCGTTAGCCGCATGCCCTGCGCGTGCGAGGCCATGACCGACAGAAGGTCGAGACAGCTGGTCAACTGCGACTTGACGACCCGCATCAGGTGGTACAGTGTTCCATCAACAAAGGCGCGTACATTGGCGGCCGCTTTCGCATCCGTCAACGATCAAAACGAGACGCCGCATCGGGAGAGTATATGCCAGGGGTCGCTGCAGGCGCGTCCGCGTCGCGATCGAAGATCCTTTCAAGCATTGCCGCGCATTCGCGCACGATTCTGAGTTTCTCGCTCCTGCTGATCACGTGGGAAGCGCTTGTTCGTCTGCTTGACATCAAGCTCTATATCCTGCCGCCGCCGTCCTACGTCTTGAGCACGCTCTGGACCAAGTGGCCGACGATCGGCGGCAACGCCTGGTACACGGCGCAGCCGATGCTGGTCGGATTTGGATTCGCGGTGCTGATCGGCGTCGGGCTCGCGCTCGCCTTTGCCGTATCGCGCTTTATCGAGTCGATGGTCTATCCGCAGATCGTGTTTCTGCAGATCATTCCAAAAATCGCGATCGCACCGCTCTTCATGATCTGGTTCGGCTACGGCCTCACCTCGAAAGTCCTGATCGTGTTCCTGCTCTCGTTCTTTCCGGTCGTCGTTTCGGCAGTGCAGGCCTTCCGTTCGGTGGACCCCGACATCATCGATCTCGCGCGCATCACCGGCGCCAGTCCGTGGCGCATGTTCTGGAAAGTACAGGTGCCACACGCCTTGCCGACTCTGTTCACCGGATTCAAGGTCGCCGCTGCCCTTGCTGCGACCGCCGCCGTGGTTGCCGAATTCGTCTCTTCGGATCGTGGCCTCGGCTATCTCCTCGTCGATTACACGAATCGTTTCGACACACCCGGTGTGTTCGCCGCCATTCTCGTGCTCAGCATCATGGGACTTCTGCTCTATGCAGCCGTCGAAGCTGTCGAGCGCATTTCCATTCCCTGGCACGTGTCCCAGCGTGGCGTCGAGGCCGGGATGGCGAAAGCAACCTGAAACGACAATAATTCCACCACTTCACGGGAGGACGTCATGAAATACAGAGCGTTGGTATTGGCCGCGTTCGCGAGCATACTCGCGGTGACTGCGGCGCAGGCGCAGGACAAGGTTACGTTCCGCCTGAACTGGCTGATGTATGGCTTCCATACGCCGTTCTATCTCGGCGTGGAGCGCGGCTATTACAAAGACGAAGGCATCGATCTTACGATCGGTGAAGGCCAGGGTTCGGTGCGCGCCGTGCAAACGGTCGGCGCCAAGGGCGACATGTTCGGTCTGGCGGACGGCGGCAGTCTCGTTGCCGGTGTGGCCAAGGGCGCACCCGTCAAGGCTGTGATGGCGGTCACCAATTCTTCACCCTACTCGCTCGCGGTGCGCGCCGATTCCGGCATCAAGACGTTGAAGGACGTCGAGGGCAAGACGATTGCCTCGGCGCCGGGCGAAGCGGGTCTGCAATTGCTGCCCGGCCTGTTCGCGCGTAACGGCGTGGATATGGACAAAGTGAAAATCTTGCGCGTCGAAGGCGCCGGCAAGATGGTCGCCGTGACGGAAAAGCGCGCTGAAGGTCTGATGGCCGGTCTCGACAACCAGTCGCTCACCTTGCCGAAGCAAGGCGTGCCTCTGATCGACTTTGCCTATTCGAAATACGGCACCAATACCGTCGGGCTGACGATCTTCACGCACAACGATCTCATCAAGGAGAAGCCCGATCTGGTTAAGCGTTTCGTCAAGGCGACGGTGCGCAGCTTCGAGGCCGCGATCAAGGAGCCGGAAGCCGCCATCAAGGCCGGCCAGAAGGTGAAGCCGGATCTGGAAACCGATTTGTCGCTGGCGCAGCTCAAGGTCGGCATCGGACTGATGAAGACCGAAGCAACGAAGAACCTTCCGACCGGGCATTTCGCCCTGAAGGACTGGCAGGACACCGTCGATCTGATGAAGAAATACATGGCGCTGGAGACCACCATGCAGCCGGCGGATTTCTTCACCAACGACTACCTGCCGAAGTGACGATACGCTCGGCATAAAGATCAACGCCAAACGCACCGAGCGCGGGCGGGGTCGAAAGGCTCCGCCCGTTTCTTTTATGCGAGCCGCCCGGTGATCACCGCGGCGACGGCTGGTCCTGATCCTGCGGCTGACGCCGGAGCAACGGCCGCTGCTGCCCCTGCTGCGGTTGTTGCTGCTGTTGCGGCTGGCGCTGCAGCGCCGGAGCACGCTGGAACAGCCCCGGCAGACGCTGCAACAGGCTCGGCCGCTGCTGTTGTTGTTGTTGCAGCGGCTGGCGCTGCAATGGCTGCTGCAGTGGCTGGCGTTGCAATTGCTGCTGCAAAGGCTGCCGCTGCGGCTGCTGTAACGGCTGACGCTGGAGCGGCTGTTGCAACGGACGCTGCTGCAGCGGTTGCTGCAGGGGTTGGCGCTGCTGGAACGGCTGCCGCTGCTGCTGGAACGGCCGCTGCAGATTTTGTCTCAGACCGGGCTGACGCAACTGGCGCTGCTGCAGGCGCTGGAAGATTTTCTGCCGGCCCAGCGTGTGCACCGCGAACAACCGCTGCACGGTCGCGCGGTCGCGCGCCATTTCCTGCGCCGAAATCTGGAACGGTACGGCGGAAAAACGCAAGGGGCCGCCCGGGCGGATGGCGAAGGCGCGTTGCGCGTTCGACAGGATGCCGAGGCGCGCTCCGGTCGGATTGAAGACCTCGATACGGCCAACGCGGCCGTCAGAGTCGGGATAGAGCTTGATCCTGGCCTGATCGGGGCTGCCGGCTTCGCCGGCATTTTCCGGCACTTCGACGACGCCGGTCGTGCCGCGAATGCCCATTGTCGCGCTTGGCGTCGCGATCTTCATGTCACCCGTCTTCGCCACCTGAGCCGCGACGAAAGCGGCCGTGCCACGCGTGACCGTGAACAGCGCCGAATTTTTCTTGCCGTCCTTCTCATAGACGAAATTGTCGACAACGAGCCGCGCATTCGCCGTCAGGTTGAACGTCGTCTCGTCGTCGAAGGTGATGCCGAGCGCGCCGTCCCGGCCGGTCTGCAGGACGTCGCCCTTGAAAATGTCGTCGTCGACTTTCAGCGCGCTCGTCGCCGTGCCGCGCGTGACCGTGGCATTGCCTTGCACGGAGGAAACGCTGCCGATGGAGTCATCGGCCGATTGTGAATCGGTGACGGGTTGTTGCTGCTGTGGAGCGGCGCTTTGCGCTGGCGCCGCCTGCGCGAGGCGCACAGACTGTGCGACCGCCCCGGCCGCCGTGACGCCCGCTCCTGTTTCCGCCGCGACGTTGCCCGTCGCCGCCATCATGACGGCGGCGGCAAACGTTCCTGCTGCAACACGGCTGAACCAGGACATGTGAACCCCGACACACGCGTGCCGATTGAGGTCAGTCGTTCTTGACCCATTTCAGGATGTGCTGGCCGACGGCGACCAGCGTTCCGTCCTGGTTGGTGATCTTGATGTCGCCGGTCGAGCGGCGGCGCTCGGCGTCGATCGCGGCGATGGTGTAATCGACGGTGATGGTGTCGCCGAAATAGACCGGCGCGAGAAAGCGCACGCGATCATAGCCGAGCGAGACCGGGGTTTCGTCGGCGCCCTCGCGCATATGCGCGATGGCCATGGTGGATGCCGTCGACATGTAGCCGACCATAAGCGCGCCATGCGCCTGCTGGCGCTTGTATTTCGACTTCTCCATGTAGCTCTTGTTGACGTGGTTGGGCGACAGGTCGCCGGTGATGCCGGCGAAGAGGTAGACGTCGGTCTCGCCCACCGTCTTGCTGAACGTGGCGCGGTCGCCGACCTTGACGTAGAAATCGCCCATAAAGTCCCCTCCTCACGCGCGGCATCGGTTTCGCCGCTCGACAAAAGCGGGCCGGACTATGCATGATCGCCGCCTCGCTTCACAAGCCCGGCCTCCCGTGCGCCGTGCACGCCCATCGCCGATGGTATAAGACGATCCCGCCGCGACGCCCGTTCCGGGCGCGCCAATCAGAACCGTTCTCCCCGGGGGAAGCACATGCCCGATCTCAGCCGCCTGTCGATCAACCACGCCACCCTGCTCGAGCAATGCTCGATGCCCCAGTTCGTCGACGCCCTCGTGCGCAACGGCATCGGCTATGCGAGCCTCTGGCGCGACAAGGTGCGCGAACACGGCGTGAAGGAGAGCGCCAAGCGCGTCGCCGATGCCGGGCTCAAACTCTCCGGCTATTGCCCGATCGGGCTTGTGACGTCGCCCGACCAGGCCGAGGGCAAGGCCGCGCTCGACGACGTGCGACGCGCGCTCGACGAGGCGGCCGAGCTCAAGTCGCCCTGCGTCGTCTACGTGGTCGGCGGCGTCGATCCGCGCGACAAGAATATCGGCGAGACGCGCAAGCGCGGCCTCGCGCGTACCGCCGAGCTCATTCCGCACGCGCGCGCCGTCGGCGTGAAGATCGCGCTCGAGCCGCTGCACCCCATGGTCTGCTCGCTCCGTTCCGTTCTCTCGACCATGAAACTCGCCAATGACTGGTGTGACGCGCTCGGCGCCGAAGATATCGTCGGCATCGCGCTCGACACCTATGCGGTGTGGTGGGACCCCGAGCTCGACGCCGAGATCAAGCGCGCGGGCAAGCGCATCTGCGCCTACCACATCGACGACTGGCTCGCCGATACGCAGGACGTCCGGCTCGACCGCGGCATGATGGGCGACGGCCTCATCGACCTTCCCGCCGTGCGCAAGAAAGTCGAGGCCGCGGGCTATAGCGGGCCGATCGAAGTGGAGATTTTCTCCAAGCGCAATTGGTGGCAGCGCCCCGCCGACGAGGTGCTGCAGGTCATCAAGCAGCGCTTCCAGACCGTGGTATAGCCCCCGCGCGGGGGTGCCGCGCGGCGCCGCGCGTTGCCTCGATAACGCCGCAAGGGATAGTTTACGCGCCAATCACGCGAGCAAGACAAGAAGGGGAAGGAATGGCCGGAGAATTCAAGGGCAAGATCGTCGTCATTTCGGGCGGCAGCCGCGGCATCGGGCGGGGCATCGCATCCGCCTTCGCAAAGGAAGGCGCGCAGACCGTGCTCGCCGCCGCCAGCGAAGCCAATCTGAAAAAGACCGCCGAGGCGATCGCGCAAACCGGCGCACCGAAGCCCGATATCGTCGCCGGCGATCTGCGCCAGCTCCCCGGCTGCGAAAGCGTGTTCCGCGCCGTGAAGGAGAAGCACGGGCGCTGCGACATTCTCATCAATTCTGCCGGCGCGACGCGGGCGGGATCCTTCGCCGATCTCGCCGACGATCTCTGGATCGACGGCTTCGCCCTGAAATTCTTCGCCTGCATGCGCCTGTGCCGCCTGTTCTGGCCGATGCTGACGGAGGCGCGGGGTCACGTCGTCAATATCAATGGCGGCGCGGCGCGCACGCCCGATCCCGGCCTCATGATCGGCGGTGCGGTCAATTCCGCCATGGCGAATTTCAGCAAGGCGCTGGCCGGCCTTGGCAAGCGCGACGGCGTCAACGTCAACTCAATCCTTCCGGGCATGACGGAAACGGACCGCATCCAGCAATTGTTCGAACAGCGCGCGCAGGCGCAGGGCACGACCGCCGACAAGGTGCGCGCGGAACTCGTTGCCAAGGAGGGTTTGCAGCGTCTCGGCCGGCCGGAAGATGTCGCGGCGCTCGCGCTCTTCCTTTGCTCCGAGGCTGCGCGGCATATCCAGGGCACGGCGATCGCCGTCGACGGTGGCGCGACGCCCGGCCTCTACTGAGAAGACGCACGCGGGGGCGAGCGATGGATTTTGCACTCAGCGAAGAGCAGAGGCTTCTGGTCGAGACGGCACGCAATTTCGTGCGCAGCGAATTGATGCCGCTGGAGCAGGAGATCGAAGCCAAAGGCCGGCTCGATCCCGACAAGGCGCGAGCGGTCTTCGAGAAGTCCAAGGCGCTCGGACTCTACGCCACCAACATTCCCGAGGATCTCGGCGGCGGCGGCCTGTCGAGCGTCGATGTCTGCCTCGTCGAGGAGCAGTTCGGCCACACGACCGATATTCTTATTCGCCGCGCCTTCGGCAACGTTTATGAAGTCCTTCTTCTCGCCAAGGATCAGCAGGTCGAGCGCTGGCTGAAGCCGTGCGTACGGGGCGAGCGCACCTTTTCCGTCTGCTTCACGGAGCCTGGTGCCGGCTCCGATGCGGCCGGCATCAAGACCCGCGCCGAACGAAAGGGCGGCGGCTGGGTGCTCAACGGTCAGAAGACGTTCATCAGTGACGGATTGTTTTCCGACTTCTTTGTCGTGTCCGCCGTCACCGAGCCCGGCGCCGGTGCGAAAGGCGTCTCGCTGTTCATTGTCGACAAGGGCATGAAGGGATTCAGCGTCGGCCGCGATCTGCCGATGATGGGCTTGCATGGCACAAGCCATGTCGAATTGTTCTTCGACAATGTCGAACTTGGTCCCGATCACTTGCTCGGCCAGGAAGGCCGTGGCCTCAATCACGCCTTCGAGACTTTGGGTCGTATTCGCCTCGCCCACATTGGCGCGCGCGCCGTCGGACGCGCAACGCGTGTTCTCGGCCTCGCAACCGAATATGCGCGTGACCGCCACCAGTTCGGGCGCTCGATCGGCGAATTCCAGATGGTCCAGCAGATGCTGGCGGACAGCGCCATCGAAATCAACGCGGCGCGCCTGCTCGTGCTGCAGACGGCGGCGCAGATGGACGGCGGTGACGACGCGCGCGAGCGCATTTCCATGGTCAAGGTCTATGCAGCGGAAACGCTCGGCCGCGTCGTCGATCGCGCCGTGCAGATTTTCGGCGGCATGGGCTTCTGCGGCGACCTGCCGATCGAGCGATTCTATCGCGATGCGCGCGTATTCCGGATTTTCGACGGCACATCGGAAATCCATCGCAGCGTCATTGCGCGCTCCATGATGAAGCACGGCTCCGGCCGCCTCGCCGACGTAATCTGACGTTTCGCATTTCCCGCAGGAGACAGCGTCTTTGGCCATCAACAAATTCATGAGCGCGGAAGCGGCGGTCGCCATGA
>CAZSAW010000085.1:0-10671 GCA_964604745.1 uncultured Hyphomicrobiales bacterium | reverse complement strand
GCCCGGCGCGGTCGAGACATCCGAGGATGTCAGCCACGGCATGCATCGCGTCGAAGTGCATTGCAGCCGTTGCGGCAGCCATCTCGGGCATGTCTTTCCCGACGGGCCGCCGCCGACGCATCTGCGCTATTGCATCAACGGCGTGGCAATGAACTTCAAGCCCGAACAGGCCTGATCGCCGGGACGCACGCGCGAAGCGGAAGGAACTTCCGCTTCGGCCGGGCTGTTAGCCTCCATTCATGGAGGTTCAAATGCAGCATCTGTCGCGCGCGCTGGTCCTGTCGTGCGTTGCGTTTCTTGCGCTTCCCGCGGCCCAGGCCCAGCAAGGGACCAACGGTCCGCGCACCGATCAGCCGAGCGGCGAAAGTTCGGCAGTGAAGCCCGGCGCGGGCACGTCGGGACTGGGGGAGGTCGGGCGTTCCAGGACCGAAGACATCCGTCGTACCTCCACCGGCAAGCTGCAGCTTTCAAACGAACAGCGCCGCAAGCTGAAGGAAGCCGTCGGCAAGGCAAGGCTCGCGCATCAGGATCACGTTGCCTTCACCATCGCGGTCGGCGCGTCGGTTCCGCAGCAGGCCGACGCGCGCGATCTCCCCACTGACGTCAGGCAAGCCGTCCCACTCAACGACAAGCTTCAATATGTGTTCGTGAAAGATCGCCTCGTGCTGATCGACAAGGACACGCGGCGCATCGTTGCCATCGTACCGGGAATGGCCTGAGCACAAATCGCGCGCGTCATATTGTTGTCGCAGCGTGCGGCGACTTATGCGGATGCAGATTGAAGATCGTCGAGGATCGAAGTCATGACCGATCATGAGCGGCGGGTGCACGATCGCGCGCGAATGTTGTGGGAAGAAGCGGGGCGGCCGCATTCCGGGATCGGCGCCTATCTCGATCAGGCCCGCGAGCTCGTGGCCATCGAGGAAAATCAGAAGCTGACGCAGCGTCCCCTGCATGGCAGCGAGAAGGCGGGTGTCGAGGGCGATCAGGTTCTGTCGGAAGAGGAGGCGGGGCCGAGCGGCGAGCCGGTCGAACCGATCGAAGCGCTGGAAAACGAAGGCGAGTTTCCCACGCTGACCGATCAGGGCGAGGAGCAGATCCCGGCGCGGCCCCGCGCTGCGGAGCCGCGCAGGGCGAGCAAGCGAAAGCGCGCCGCGCGTTCCAAACCCGCCGTACGCACCAAGTCGAAGCGCAAGACCGCAAAGCGAAAAACGGCGAAAGCAAAGTCCGCACAGAAAAAGCGTACAGCGAAACGCGGCGCGAAGACGCGAAAAAGCCGTAAGACCGCGAGCCGCAAACCATCGCGGAAGAAGAGCCGGACGCGGCGCCGCTGAATCCGGCGCACATCAGCCAACGATCAAGTTATTCAGCCAGACAATCCGCGCGCAGGCGCACCTTGGCGGCGGTTTCCCGCCGCCAAGGCTCTCTTGCTCCGCCTGGAGGGCACACTCACATGCGGGCCGGAACGGAAGCGCCGGAACGCGGATCGCCGCGATAGGCGAGGCGCGCGTGGGGCGCGCAATACGACAATCCCTGCACCTGCGCGCCGCCGCAGAAGCAGAAGTCGCTCTTGGCCGGATCGCCGATCGGCCACCTGCACTTGCCGTCGCGCAGATCGACGAGCGAGCAATGCAAACTCTTGTCGATGTCGAATTCTTCCGCGCGCATCGCATCGACAACAAAGCGCGGTGCGCCGTTGATCGTACGCAGGATGCGCCGCTGCGAGATTTTCCCCGGGCGCCGCGCCGTCGCGCGGCGCTCCTTCGGCATCGCGGGAGCGAGGGGAGCGCTTACGCCCTTGAACGACGACAAACCGAGACGGCTGACTTTTCCGATCACGGCGTTCCGCGTCACGCCGATCTGGTTCGCGATCTGCCGGCACGATAGTCCGGCTTCGACATAGGTTCGCAGGAGCGCAACACGCTCCGTGGTCCACGTTTGACCCGTTTGCATGGGATTTGGCCTCACAAGCTTCTGCCTGCGCGGCTGAGAGCGCGCGCGATGCCGCGCCCGCAGCGAGGCAAACGGATGCCGTGTCACGGCGCACCGCCGCGTGTGCCGTGTCGTGCCTGCCGTCGCTCGTCTTCGGGAGAAAGGCCCGCCGCCTGTTCGCCGCTTTTTGTTAGAGCCCGTTCCGGACTCTCGTTTTGTCATGAGCGAATGCGGATACGTGGTGCGCTCACTTGAGCTTGAGGCTCACATAAAATGAGTCGCCAGACAAGAGTTATAATGCCATTATAAACCGGTTATAAACCGGCGAGGCGTTGGTGCATGGCCCGACCTGAGAATCGCTCGGACGCCCGTCCGATCAGTCTGACATTGCCGCTCGAGACCTTCAACTATTTGGTTTTGCTGGCAACTTTGGGAAAGCTCGGTCGCACCGAGAACGAGGTCGCGACACATATTCTCGTGCGCGAAGCCTATGCCATGCAGGAACGCGGCTTTCATGAAGACCGCGTGCCGCCGGCCGACATGTCCTAGCGGCGGCGGCCTATTTTCCGGCCCTCGGTCACGCCGCTGACGGCATTGGAGTATATGTGCGGGACGGGGAGCGACCGCGCACCAGAAGGCCGGCATGAGCAAGACTCTCACCAAGCCGCGCACGAAGACCGTCACCAAGACGCAGCGTCCGCCGCTCTACAAGGTGATCCTGCTTAACGACGATTTCACGCCGCGCGAGTTTGTCGTGCAGGTGCTGAAGGCCGTGTTCCGTATGAATGCGGACCGCGCCTATCAGGTGATGATGACGGCGCACCGGCGCGGCGCGTGCGTCATCGCCGTCTATACGCGCGACGTCGCCGAAACGAAGGCGAAGGAGGCAACCGAGCTCGGCAAGCAGAAGGGCTATCCGCTGTTTTTTACGACGGAGCCGGAGGAATAGCGCGCAAACCCGCGGCGACTTCGCCGCGGGCGCACAGGCGTGCACGCTCAACACTTCTTGAAAAACTTGTAGGTGTCCGGCGCGCGCATCCAGATGAAGTTTTCCTTCAGTCCGCCATGCGCATTGATCCAGCCCTGGATGTCGGACGAGTAAGAACCCCACAGGATTGCCGTCGACTTCGGCACCTTGGCGAGATGGAAGCCGAAGCTTCCGGCCGGCGTCACACAGATGCGGTCGCGCGGGATGTGTCCGAGCAGAACGGTACACGCCGACTGGCACGGCCCGACGATGCGCACATTGACGCCGCGGGCGGCAAGTCCGGCCCAGCGCGAATTGTATTCCGACACCAGACCGCCGTGATTGTCGCTGACGTTGATCGTCTCGGCGCGCGCGGGCAGCGACGCCAGGCAAAGAGCGAAGGCGAGTGGCAAATGCGGTTTCATGAAACGCCTCATGGTCGTCTCCCCTGACGCCATGATGCCGCAACCGTCGCGTGTCGTCACCTGACGGTGACGCGGCCCTCGAGCGGATAGGCGGGGTCGTTATAGCCCGGGACCACCGGATGGCCCGGTGCGACCAAGCTGTCGATGAAGCGCTCGTCCTCGCTGTCAGGATGGTAATCGAGCGCCGCGACATAATCGTCCCATTGCGCCTCGGTGCGCGGCCCGGCCACGACGCCGGTGACGTAGGGATTGGCGAGCACCCAGGCGACGGCGAAGCGCGTGGCGGTGGTGCCGCGCTTTTCCGCGTGCGCTCTAATTTCCTGCGCGACGCGCAACGCCTGCGGATGCCATTCAGTCTGCAGCATGCGCTTGTCCTGACGGCCGGCGCGCGTGTCGCTGCCGGGCGTGGCATCGGGGGGGTATTTTCCGGTGAGCAATCCGCGCGCGAGCGGCGAATAGGTGACGACGCCCAAGCCGAAGTGATGGCAGGCGGGCAGGTGCTCGACTTCGGCGACGCGATACATCGCGTGATAATACGGCTCGCTCGCCGCCGGCCGGTCGATGCCGGCCTGATCGCACAGCCGGCAAATCTCGGCGACGCGCCAGGAGCGATAATTCGAGACGCCGAAATAACGGATCTTCCCCGCGCGCACGAGATCGGCCATCGCGCGCACGGTTTCTTCCAGCGGCGTGTCGTGATCTTCCTTGTGCAGGTAATAAAGGTCGATGTAGTCGGTGCCGAGCCGCTTCAGACTGCCATCGACCGCGCGCATCACCCATTTGCGCGACAAGCCGGCGCCGTTCACGTCGGGCGCCATGCGATTGGCAAGTTTCGTCGCCAGCACCCAGGAATCGCGGTCGCTCCTGATCGCGCGGCCGACGACTTCCTCCGAGCGGCCATCGTTATAGGCGTCGGCAACGTCGATGAAGTTGACGCCCGCATCCTTCGCCTTGCTGACGATGCGATGCGAGACCTGCTCGTCGGTCGGATTGCCGAACAGCATGGTGCCGAGACAGACAGGCGAGACTTTCAGGCCGGAACGGCCGAGCTTGCGATAGTCCATGTTCGCGGGGTGTCCTGTGAGCCGGAAGGGTGACGTCGGCGCGCACTATAGAGCGCGGAATTGCGGCCCGCGCCCGCCGGCGTCGTCATCGCTCCCTTGTGCGTCCGGCATACGACGTGCGCATCGGGAGTTGCGCGTCGGAATCGAAGAAAGAGGAAGAAGCTCGATACGAGATGCCTAGCCGGCCATGCAGGTCTTGATGAAATCGCGCCGCTTCTTGAGATGCAGCTTTTGCGCTTTGGCCTGCGCCGAGCATGCCTTGCGCTTGGCATTAATGGCGGACTGCTCCTTCTGATAGGCGCCGCCCTTTTCCATCCACTCCTTCATGTCCTTGTCGCGCTGCGCCTGCGCCTTGTCGGCCGCAGCCTGCTTGTCCTGCGCCTGCGCGGCGGGTGGCACGAGTTGGATGAGAGCAATGGCGAAAGCGGCGGCGCAAAACGCGCGCGCAATGGTTTTCAGTCTCACGTCTGGAAGCTCCCCCCGAAGCGTTGCTGCGCCTGACGATCCTAGCGGATGGCAATCGGTCGGCACAGCCACGAATTGGCGACCGATCGTCAATCGCGCACGCGACGCTTGTGCAGCATGCAGCAGCACAGGAGACGCTCGCTTGCTTCTCTAAAGCCGCAGCGCCGCTCGTCGCCTCTTGCCGGCGATTCGTCCTCTTCTCGCGCGATCGGGGGCGGCTGTTCTGCTTCCGGTTGCGACAGGGTGGGGCGGCAGCGGATGCCGGACAGCAGAAAGATCGTGTAAGTAACTGAGGAACAATGAAAATCTCTATCTTCGCGCCACAGCCCCCGGTGGAGCCGGTGTCCTTATACCCGCGATTTCGATGTGCAATGTGGCTTTTCGGATACGGCTTCTTGCCGAGAACTAGGCTAAATTTCGAGCAGACGTTGGGTGCGAAATGCGCACGGCGGCGGAAACAAGATCAAGATAACGGGGTAAAAAATATGAAGAAGCTATTGGCTTCGCTTGTGGCGGTGGGTGCTCTCGCTCTGGCAGCGCCGGTCCATGCGGCCGACATGCCCATGAAAGCGCCGATGGCCGCGCCGGTGATGGCGGTACCGTTCAGCTGGTCCGGCTTCTATCTCGGCGCCCATGTCGGCGGCGGCTGGGCCGATGAATCCTGGTGTCGTGATGGATCGGGCGTCGATGGCTGCGCGGTCCGCGTACCGGGCGCGAACTATGCGAACGTCGATCCGTCGGGCTTCCTCGGCGGCCTGCAGGCCGGCTTCAACTGGCAGACCGGACAATTCGTGTTCGGCGTGGAAGGCCAGATTTCCGGTGCCGACATCAACGGCAGCGACAACTTCCGCACCTTCAACAGCACGTATGTCGCGCACACCGACATCAACGCGATCGCGACCCTCGCGGCGCGCTTCGGCATCGCCTTCGACCGGACGCTGCTCTACGCAAAGGGCGGCGGCGCGTGGACGGATGAGGATCACTGGATCGTCAACACGACGGCCGGCACGACCTTCGGCAAGACCAACGTGAACCGCACGGGCTGGGTCGCGGGCGCGGGCGTCGAGCAGGCGCTGGGCGATGCCTGGTCGGCAAAGCTCGAATACAACTACATGGATCTGGGCAGCGGCGATGCGACGATTGCCGGTGCGGGCGGCCAGGGCGCGACCTCGGTCGTGACGATCGACCGCACGATCCAGACGGTGACGTTCGGCATCAACTACCGCTTCGGCGGACGCTGATACTCAGCACAGGCGAGAGCCTGGCTCACGAACCCCGGGGCTTGCCCCGGGGTTTTTGTTTGGGAGCTGCGGTGACTTTCTTGGGGGCGACGGCGGCCTTTTCGGCGGGCTTCGGCGGCGCTGCCGGAGCGTCACGTTCGGCCGCTTCCTTGGCGAGCCGGAGCGCACGGAGTTTGGCGGTTTTTTCGCGCAATTCGCGCCCGGCGGTCTCGTAATCGATCATCGCCTGCTTGGCGTCCTGCGCCTGCAATTCCCTGTGCTTGGCATTCAGCGCCGCGCGCTCCTGCATCTCCTTCTGGCTTCGTTCCAAGGCTTGTCTCCTTGCAGTGGCGGGGGTGGCGAGGAAGTCTTCTATATATGGGGATGAGGGGGCCCTTCTCCAAGGCGCGGGCCTGGAAGGCCGCCCAGAGGGCGGATTCTGTACAATGGCCGGTTCGCCGGCCCTTCAGGATGCGCAGCGATGCGCGCGCGCCGTGCCTTGCGTGAACGCCGCGATACGCCCCACGCCCGCGCCGCTCATGCGGCACGTGAACAGCCTCATCCGTCCGTTGAGCGCATCGGCCGAACCATCGGCGCGGGCGAGCGGATGACGCGCCGCCCGGTAACGGCGCGGATGGGCGCGGCTATTTCAGCGCGAGCACGACCGGGCCCGACACCGGATCGGTGACGCCGAGGCCGCCGCCGAGATCCTCGAGCGTGTCACGGAAGCTGTCGAGCGTCGCGATCATGTGCGGGCGCGCCGCGGCGAGCGCCTCCATGCCGCTCCACTGCGCGATGATGCAATAGCTGCGCTCGCCGGTCTTGATGATGTTGACGTGCTGGAGGCCGTCCCAGTCGCGCGCGATCTTGCTGTGCGCGTCGAGGAAGTCCTGCTCGCGCCCCGGCTTCACGCGGAAACGCACGGCATTGAATGCGGTCATGGATGCCCTCCCAAGTGGTGAAGGGGATGATGGGAGGTTTGGGGAGGGAGGGCAATGGGTGGCATTCAGTCAAACAAAAACAAGAAGGGCGGCCTTTTGGCCGCCCTTCAATCTCAATCTCAAAACTTCAGATGGTCGCGCTCACGAACACCCCGTCGTTGATCCGCACGTGTCGCACTTCATGCAGGTGCCGTTGCGCACGAGGGTGAAGTTGCCGCATTCGCCGCAGGCTTCGCCTTCGTAGCCCTTGGCGCGCGCTTCGGCGCGCTTCTCCGACGCCGCGGCCTTGGCATGCGCGCGCGCATCGTCGGTCGCGATCTTGTGCTCGCGCTCCTTGTCCTCGACCAGCGAACGCATGCGCTCCTCGACCTGCGTCCATTCGAGGTTGGGCAGGGGACGCTGCTCCAGCGCCTGCGCCGGCGAGACCTTGCCTTCCGGCTCGGACTTGAGCGCGACCGCGGTCGATGTGCGCAACGCCGTGACGTTACCGCCGCTCGTGCCGCGCGCTTCCGTCGTGCCGCTCACGGGAGCGGAGATCGCAAGCTTGTCGGTGCGCGAGCGCGTCAGCCCGCGCGAGACATATTGCGAGGCGGACGGCGCCTTGCCTTCCTCCACGCCCTTGCCGAGCGCGTCGAAGCCGGAATCGCTCGGATCGACATGGGCGAGATCGAAGCGCGACAGATACGACACCGCGAGCTCGCGGAAGACATAGTCGAGGATCGAGGTCGCGTATTTGATCGAGTCGTTGCCCTGCACCGGGCCCTGCGGCTCGAAGCGGGTAAAGGTGAAGGCGTCCACATATTCCTCGAGCGGCACGCCGTATTGCAGGCCGAGCGACACCGCGATCGCGAAATTGTTGATGATGGAGCGGAGCGCCGCGCCTTCCTTGTGCATGTCGATGAAGATTTCGCCCAAGCGTCCGTCGTCGTATTCGCCGGTGCGCAGATAGACCTTGTGCCCGCCGACCACGGCCTTCTGGGTGTAGCCCTTGCGGCGGTCGGGCATCTTCTCGCGCTCGCGCATGACGACGATGCGCTCGACCACCTTCTCCACGATCTTCTCCGAGAGCGCGGCGGCGCGCGCCGGCACGGATTTCTCCAGGAAGGCGTCGACCGCGTCGTCCTCGTCCTCCTCGTCGGCGATGAGCTGGCTCTGCAGCGGCTGAGAGAGCTTGCTGCCGTCGCGATAGAGCGCGTTCGCCTTCAGTGCGAGTTTCCAGGAGAGGATATAGGCGGACTTGCAATCCTCGACCGTCGCCTCGTTCGGCATGTTGATGGTCTTGGAGATGGCGCCCGAGATGAAGGGCTGCGCCGCCGCCATCATGCGGATATGGCTCTCGACCGAGAGATAGCGCTTGCCCGTGCGCCCGCACGGATTGGCGCAGTCGAACACCGGATAATGCTCGGGCTTCAGGTGCGGTGCGCCTTCCACCGTCATCGCGCCGCAGACGTGGATGTTGGCAGCCTCGATCTCGCGCCTGGTGAAGCCGAGCGCGCCGAGAAGATCGAACGCGGGCGCGGCGAGTTCGGCGCGGTCGATGCCGAGCGCGCTGACGCAGAAGTCTTCGCCCAGCGTCCACTTGTTGAAGGCGAATTTGATGTCGAAGGCGGTGGGCAGCGCCTTTTCCACCTTGGCGATCGCTTCGTCGGTGAAGCCTTTCGCCTTCAGCGTCGTATGGTTGATCGCGGGCGCCTGCGACAGCGTGCCGTGACCGACGGCATAGGCCTCGATCTCGGCGATCTGGCTCTCGCTGTAGCCGAGCGCGCGCAGTGCTTCCGGCACGGCGCGGTTGATGATCTTGAAATAGCCGCCGCCGGCGAGCTTCTTGAACTTCACCAGCGCGAAGTCGGGCTCGATGCCGGTGGTGTCGCAATCCATGACGAGGCCGATCGTGCCCGTGGGCGCGATCACCGTCGCCTGCGCGTTGCGATAGCCGTATTGCTCGCCGAGCGCGATGGCGCGATCCCAGGCGCGCTTGGCGTGATCGGCAAGGTCCTTGCCGGAGACGCCCGCGCCCTCGCAGATGGCGTGATCGAGCGGCACGGGCGGCGTTGTGACGCCTTCATAGCCGGTGCGCTCGCCGTAGGCCGCGCGGCGGTGGTTGCGCATCACGCGCAGCATGGCGTTGCGGTTCTTCGCAAAGCCGGGGAAGGCGCCGAGCTTCGCCGCCATCTCCGCCGAGGTCGCGTACGACACGCCGGTCATGATCGCGGTGAGGGAGGCGCAGAGCGCGCGGCCCTTGTCGCTGTCGTAGGGAATGCCGAGCGACATCAGGAGCCCGCCGATATTGGCGTAGCCGAGGCCGAGCGTGCGGTATTCGTAGGAGAGCTCGGCAATCTGGCGCGAGGGGAATTGCGCCATCAGCACCGAGATTTCGAGCACGATGGTCCACAGCCGCACGCCATGCTCGTAGCCGTCGACGTCGAACCCCCTCCCTAATCCTCCCCCGCTTGCGGGGGAGGGTTGGGTGGGGGAAAGGAAGGTGAGCAGGTTGAGCGAGGCGAGGTTGCACGCCGTGTCGTCGAGGAACATGTATTCCGAGCACGGATTGGAGGCGCGGATCGGCCCCGATTCCGGGCAGGTGTGCCAGTCGTTCACGGTGGTGTGGAATTGCAGGCCGGGATCGGCGCAGGCCCAGGCGGCGTAGCCGATCTTCTCCCACAATTCGCGCGCCTTTACCGTCTTTGCGATGCCCTTGCGCGTGCGCCAGTTCAGATCCCACTCGCGGTCGCTCTCGACCGCTTTCAGGAATTCATCGGTGACGCGCACCGAATTGTTCGAGTTCTGCCCCGAAACGGTGAGATAGGCCTCCGAATCCCAGTCGGTGTCGTAGATGGGGAATTCGATATCGGTGTAGCCCTGTTTGGCGAACTGGATGACGCGCTTGATGAAATTGTCGGGCACGAAGGCCTTGCGCGCGAGCTTGATCTCGCGCTTGAGCGCGGGGTTTTTCTCCGGCGAGAAGCAGTCGTCGCCCGAGCCCTGGCAATTCACACACGCCTTGAGCACGGCGCGCAGGTGCTTCTGGTTGATCTTCGACCCGGTGACGAGGGCGGCGACCTTCTGCTCCTCCTTCACCTTCCAGTCGATATATTGCTCGATGTCGGGATGGTCGGCATCGACCACGACCATTTTCGCCGCGCGGCGCGTCGTGCCGCCGGACTTGATCGCGCCCGCCGCGCGGTCGCCGATCTTCAGGAACGACATCAGGCCGGACGACTTGCCGCCGCCCGAGAGCTTCTCGCCTTCGCCACGCAGGAGCGAGAAATTCGAGCCGGTGCCGGAGCCGTATTTGAACAGGCGCGCCTCGCGCACCCACAGGTCCATGATGCCGCCTTCGTTGACGAGATCGTCGCTGATGCCCTGGATGAAGCAGGCATGCGGCTGCGGATGCTCGTAGGCGGAATCGGATTTTGTCAGTTCGCCGGTTTTGAAATCGACGTAGAAATGACCCTGGCTCGGTCCGTCGATGCCGTAGGCCCAGTGCAGGCCGGTGTTGAACCATTGTGGCGAGTTCGGCGCGCACATCTGCGCCGCCAGCATGTAGCGAAGCTCGTCGAAGAAAATCTGCGCGTCGTTTTCCGAATCGAAATAGCCGCCCTTCCAGCCCCAATAGGTCCAGGTGCCGGCGAGACGATCGAATACCTGCTTGGCCGA
>CAZSAW010000084.1:0-2089 GCA_964604745.1 uncultured Hyphomicrobiales bacterium | reverse complement strand
AATTGCGGAATTCCTGCGCGAGCCGCACCGGATCGTAAACGACGCGCTTTTGCTCGTCGTCGTAGCGCACCTCGACGAACCCGGTGAGCGGGAAATCCTTGCGCAGCGGATGCCCCTCGAAGCCGTAATCGGTGAGAAGGCGGCGCATGTCGGGATGGCCGGTGAAAAGAACGCCGTAGAGGTCGTAAGCCTCGCGCTCGAACCAGTCGGCGCCCTTGAAGACGTCGATCAGCGATGCGATCGACTCGCCCTCGCCGACCTCCGCCTTCACGCGGACGCGCTGATTAATCCGCGGCGACAAGAAATGATAGACGACGTCGAAGCGCTTCTCGCGCTCCGGCCAATCGACCGCGGTCACATCGATGATGCACGCGAAAAGGCAAGCCGGATCGTCACGCAGGAAACGCGCGACCTTGACGATATCGCCGGCGCTGGCCGTCACCGTCAATTCGCCGCGGGCGACCGCATAGCCGGTCACCGCGGCGCCGAGGCCGTGTTGAATGGTCTGTCCGAGGCGATCGAGGGCTTCGTCCATGATCGTCCATTACCGCTCGATCGTGCCGGTGCGGCGGATTTTCTTCTGCAGCAGCATTACCCCGTAGAGCAGCGCCTCCGCAGTCGGCGGACAGCCCGGCACGTAGATATCCACGGGAACGATGCGGTCGCAGCCGCGCACCACGGAATAAGAATAATGATAGTAACCGCCGCCGTTGGCACATGACCCCATCGAGATCACGTAACGCGGCTCCGGCATCTGGTCGTAAACCTTGCGGAGCGCCGGCGCCATCTTATTGGTCAGCGTGCCGGCGACGATCATGACGTCGGATTGCCGGGGCGACGCGCGTGGCGCGAAGCCGAAGCGTTCGGCGTCGTAGCGCGGCATCGACATCTGCATCATCTCGACGGCGCAGCAGGCGAGCCCGAAGGTCATCCACATCAGCGAACCGGAGCGCGCCCAGGTGATCAGGTCGTCGGCGGCGGTGATCAGGAAGCCCTTGTCGGCAAGCTCGCGATTGATGCCGACGAAATAGCTGTCGTCGGCGCCGACCGGCTTGCCGGTGCGCGGATCGATGATCCCCTTCGGAGCGGGTGCGACGACGGTCATGGGCGGCTCAATCCCATTCGAGCGCCCCCTTCTTCCACTCATATATGAAACCGATCGTCAGCACGCCAAGGAACAGCATCATCGCCCAGAAGCCGTAAGCGCCGACCTGCTTGAAGGCGACAGCCCAGGGGAACAGGAAGCTGACCTCGAGATCGAAGATGATGAACAGAATCGCGACGAGATAGAAACGCACATCGAATTTCATGCGCGCGTCGTCGAACGCGTTGAAACCGCACTCGTAAGCCGAGAGCTTTTCGGGGTCAGGCTGCTGGTAGGCGACGACGAAGGGAACAATCAGCAGCACGAGGCCGATTCCAGTCGCAACCGCGATAAAGATCACGAGGGGGAGGTAATCCAGCAGCAATTCGCTCATTGCGCCTAACCTGTGCTGCCCCAGCCGACCGAAAAACGTCCGCCAGCGGCCCGCAAAGCCTTGCAAGTCCGATGGAAAACGACTTTGCCCGGGTTGGAATGATTCAAGGGCAAGGCCGCAGCGAGGCTTAGCGCAGCGCACAAATCGAGGCAAGACAAGGCTTCCGCGCGCATCCCCAGCTTCGTGCCCTATAAAGTGGTCGATGCGTGACAGCGAGGTGACCGACGTGGACGACAGGACGACGAACCCGAATCTGCCGGTGACCGGCACCGAACATTGGGCCGACAAGAACGGCGTGCGGCTGTTCCTCTGGAACAAGTCGGCGGGGCGCGCGGCGGACAAGCCATTGCTGCTCTTCGTGCATGGCTCGTCGATGGCTTCGACGCCGACATTCGATCTCCAGGTGCCAGGCCGGCCCGATTCGTCGGCGATGGACTGGTTCGCGCGGCGCGGCTTCGACTGCTGGTGCGTCGACATGGAGGGCTACGGGCGCTCGACCAAGGACCGCGACAACAACGCGCCGATCGCGCAAGGCGCCGACGATTGCTTTGCCGCCGCGGCCTATATCCAGAACCTGCGCGGCAAGCGGCCGATGCACGTCTATGGCATTT
>CAZSAW010000083.1:0-21592 GCA_964604745.1 uncultured Hyphomicrobiales bacterium | reverse complement strand
GATCAGCCTGCCTGCCGCAATCGCGCTTGTGTGCACGATGCTCTACGCCTTTGGCGTGCTGGCGACGCGCTCGCTGCGCGGCACGGCCGCGGTGGTCCTGACGACGACGCAGATGGCCGGCGCTTTGATCTTCGGCGCGTTGGCGACCTTGCTGCCGAACGGGTGGACGACGCCGAACTGGCAGGATTTCGAGGTGCTCGCCTTTCTCGGCGTGCCGACAGCTATCGGCTACGTGTGCATGAATCGTGCGCTCAAGCTCGCGCCCGCGAGCGTCATCGCTCCGTATCAATACACCCTGATCATCTGGGCTGCCGTTTTCGGCTATCTCATGTTCGGGGACATTCCACCCGTAACCACCATCGTCGGCGCGATCATCATCATTGGCGCCGGTCTCTATATTTCCTGGCGTGAGCGCGCGCTGGGAAAGCACGCGCCACCGGTAATCGATCCCGTTTGAACGGGTTCGCCCGCGCAACAATAATATAATTGTGGCTTTGAGACGTGATCGACCGCTCGCTTTTTTTTCCGCGAGCGGCCAATCTCATTACCTCAGGCGACGCGCTTGACGGCGCCCCAATTTTTCAGCGACGCCCATAGCCCGCGATCGAGACGGAATCGGTCGATCGGTGCAGAGCTCGACAAGGCACGGATTCGGCACAGGCCGACGCCGGTCCACTGGAAGCCGCATTTCTGCAGGATGCGGCGCGAGGCCGGATTCGTCACGCGCGCGCCTGCCTGCAGCGCGTCGTGACAAAGTTCGGTGAAGCCGAAATCGACCAGCGCACGCACCGCTTCTGTGGCGAATCCGTTGCCCCAGAATTTTGCGCCGAGCCAATAGCCGACATCCGGCGCGCCATCCTGCAGGGCGATGCCGCAGGTGCCGATCACCGTTTCGTCGTGCAGCGTTATGACAAAGGCCACTTCCTCGCCGCCAGGGAGATTGACCGCCGCGATGAAGTCTTCTGCATCGGCGCGCTTATAGGGATGCGGGATACGGCGCGTGTTCTCGGCGATGCGTTTGTCGTTGGCGAGAAGGGCGACCGCTTTTGCGTCCTCGAGACGCGGCGCGCGCAGAACAAGCCGCTCGGTTTCGAGGACGGGAATACTTCCTTCGCGGAAGGTCTCAGTCGGTAGCTCCAGGCAGGTCATGGCAGGCTCCCTTGAAAAACCTTGAGGAGGAGCCGGTTCCCCAGTCTCCCCCTCTGAAATCGGAGCCCATGTAGGCCCGCCGGGTTTGACTTTCGAACCGGCGGACCTCGATTTGAGATTCGCCTTCTATTCGGCCGCAGCCTCCGTCATCGGGACAACCGATACGAATGTGCGGCCTTTGGTTTTGGTACGGAACTCCACGCGTCCATCGATGAGTGCGAAAAGTGTGTGATCTTTGCCCATGCCGACGTTCTGCCCGGCATGCCACTTGGTGCCGCGCTGGCGCGCGAGAATATTGCCGGCCGTCACCGACTGGCCGCCGAACAGCTTGATGCCAAGGCGGCGACCGGCCGTGTCACGACCGTTGCGCGAAGATCCGCCTGCTTTCTTGTGAGCCATGGCTCGTGTTCCTTAAGTCTCGTTACTCTTACCCTGATTCCGCGACGGAATCATCTCACTTCTTTTTACCGGGCCTCACTTCTTGGTCTTGCCCTTGGCTGCGGGCTTTTTCGCCGCCTTGGACTTCGGCGCCGAGGCTTTGGTCTTCGTCTTGGCCTTGGCCTTGGCTGCCGCCTTCTTTTCGCCTTCCGCCGGCTCGGCCTTCGGCTTCTTCTCCGGCTTTGGCTTGGCGCCCTTGGTCGGCGTCTTGCCGTCGGTCAGGATTTCCGAGATGCGGATCAGCGTGAATTCCTGCCGATGCCCGCGCTTGCGCCGCGAATTCTTGCGGCGGCGCTTTTTGAACGCGATGATTTTCGGGCCACGCATCTGATCGACCACTTCGACGGCCACCGATGCGCCGGAAACGGTAGGGGTGCCGAGCTGCGGCTGGTCGCCGCCCAGCATCAGCACGTTGCCGAGCTGAACGATCTCACCCGGGTTGCCTTCGATCCGGTCGACCTTGAGCACCTGATCCTCGGCGACGCGGTATTGCTTCCCGCCGGTCTTAATGACTGCGAACATCGTTTTATCCTCAAGTGTTCGACTTCCGGTCTCGGATGACCCGGACCGGCTTCTTCCAGTCTCGTTTGATTTCAATGGCTTGGCGTGCCTTAAAACGCACGCAAGGGCCCGAAGGCCCTGCCAAGGGCGGCTTTATGGGGGCGCAGCGCCATCGTGTCAAGGAAGCGCTGGGCGGCCCGGATCGGTGGCCGGTTTGCGCTGCCCCCAACCCCCGCGGGGTCAACGCCTCATCAGCAGTACGTTTACGGCCTTGGCCACGACGCTGACCTCGTCGCCGACCTTCAGCCCCATGGATTCCAGCGAATCCATCGTCATGACCGAGGTCATGACGTAATCCGTGCCCCTCAACTTGACCTCGACCTGACACATGACCGCCCCGGTCTTGATCCTGGTGACCACGGCCGGGATATCGTTGCGCGCTCCGTGCTTCATTCCATTCCCCCTGCGTTTGGGCGGACGGATTATAGCGGTTCCAGCTCGGTCGGAATGCTTGTCGGGGACGCGGCGCTTCGTTAAGTAAGCGCCAGCCGGTGCGGCCGCGGAGAGGTGGCTGAGTGGTTGAAAGCACCGCACTCGAAATGCGGCATACTCGCAAGGGTATCGGGGGTTCGAATCCCTCCCTCTCCGCCATCAAACCAGAATTCCTGAAAGCCCATGGCTGCATCGCTTCCATCGATCGTGACGCCTGCGACCAGGTTGCAGCTTGCGTCGCAGATTTCGCTTCAGGAACTCGGCGCTGACGAGGGCGGCGTCGTGCTGCGGCTCGACAGCGGCGAACTCTACACGGTCAACGACACCACGCTCGCATTCTTGCGCGAGCTTGATGGGACGCGCACGATCGCCGATGTTGCACGCCGCATGATCGAGGTTTTCGATGTCGACGAGGCGACGCTCGTCGTTGACCTGACGGATATTGCGAGCGAATTGATGCGTGAGTCGGTTGTCGTCATCGCCGCATGATGCCCTTTCCCTCCACGAAAATTCCATTCACCTGGAATCTGTGGATCGCCGCCCGACTCCTGCCCCTTTTCACCAAACGCCGGCCGCTCGACGAAATGCTGCGGCGTGCGACGCCGAACGCGAACAGTCGCGCCTTCCAGGATCATTCGCCGGAATCGATCGTGGCGGGAGTGAAGGCGATGGTGGCGCGGCCGTGGCGCATGCGCGGCCGCCGATGCCTGCGCGAAGGATTGCTGGCTTTTCACTATCTTGCGCTGGCCGGTTACCGTCCGATCCTGCATTTCGGTTTGATCCCGCGAACGGCTCTGCTGCCGCATCCGCAGGCTCATTGCTGGCTCTCGCTGGAAGGTGAGATCGTCCTCAATCCGCCGCAGGAGCCGATGCTCGATCTTTTCGCTTATGACGGCCGCGCTGCGGTTCCGGCGCAGCAGGCCGCCCGCCTTGCACTTGCGGCACATGACTGAACGCACCTTGAGCTTCGATCTCTGCGGCACGCTGTTGCGTGCTCGCGCTTCACATGATGGATGGACCGACAGGCTGCGCCGCCAGTTTGCGGCGTTCGAAGTGCAGGACGCGATGGGGCCTGCTTTTGAGCTGACCATCCACGAGACGGAATTGCCGACGGTGGATCATGGCTTGCCCCTGATGGCCGAAGCCCGTCAGCCGGACGGCTATTTCGGCCGCGCGTACGAAAACGATCGCATGATCGCGCTCGATGTCGAAGGCGGCGGCATTACCGTCGTCGACCATGTCAAACGCACGGCTGATGCTTTTCTTCGGCCCGGAAGCGAGGCGCGGTTTTTCGGAACCGCGGTGATGCTTGTCATCGACGCGGCGCTTGCCGCGTCCGGTCAGCAACTCGTACATGGCGCGTCGCTGATCGAGCCTCACTCGGGCCGCGCGCTGCTCATTGTTGTGCCATCCGGTGGCGGCAAGACCACGACATCGCTGGCCCTGGCGCACGATGGTTTTCAGCTCATGACCGACGACGCCAGCGTTCTGATCCCCGGGGCAGATCGCCCGCGCATCTGGGGCCTGCCGCGCGCGCTTAAGGTGCATCGACGCACCGCCGAACTGCTTCCCTGGGTCGGCCCGCTATCCGAGAAATGGGATGAGAATGACGAGCAAGGGATTACGCCGGCCGCGCTGGGGGATCGGATTGCCGTTGCTCCGCTCGCGCTGGCAGAGCTCGGAGCGATCATGCTTCTCGGGCCGCGTTCTCCGGACCGCCATCGCGTCGAACCGGTCGCGAAATCTGAAATCCTGATCGCGATGTCGCACGACAATGTTTCCTGGTCGCGCAGCGGCATGACACCGAAGGCGCGGCGCCGGTTTGAAGTGTTCGCGCAGGCTGTCGCACAAGTTCCGGCGTTTCGGATTTCGGCAGGAACGCGCCTTGCCGAGCTTCCGGCTCTGGTGACGGCGGCGATGAATTCCTGAAAGATCGGCTACATGGCGCGCAAGATCGAGACGTGGCTCGCATATCTGTCCGATCCTGCCGGGCTCAATGTCCGTTGGACACCAAAGCCATTCACGCTCGGCGAGACGGAGAGATTGCGCACACTGGTCGAGGAGGCCGGGCGCCACAACGTGCGGCCTGCCCTCGTGCGCAATCTGGCTTTACTCGTGAAGAACGAGCCGGGCGCGGTCATGTCGGGAGAGACGTCGGCGGTACGCGCGGCAATCGAGCTGGCCATCGCGCGAGCCAATGAGCTTCGCCTGCTTGATGTTGCGCGCGCCTCGATGCTTGCGACGCTTGCCCGCGAGATCCTTGCTTCAGTTGCTGCCGCCGGGTTGCCCGTTGCGCTGGTCAAAGGCCTCGATTTTGCCGAGGCCGCTTACGGCGGACTTCACAACCGCGCATTCACCGACATCGACTTGCTTGTGCGGTCGGATGCTGAGATCGAACTCGGCGAAATTCTCGCCCGGCTCGGGTTCAAGGCGCATGAGCCGCCCGCCAATCGCGTCGCGCTTGCGGAGCGCAAGTGGACCAAGACGAATGCACACGGCAACGAAATCCTGGTTGAGATTCATACCGACGTCGTGCACTCCCCGAAGCTGCGGCCGGCGATGTCTCTAACCTACGATCTTTATGCCAGCCGGGAAGCAGGCGGTGTCAACGCAGCATCGCGGCTGGTACTGGCCGCGCTTCACGGCGCAGCCTCGCATCTGTTTGGCCGACTGCAATACGTGGTGGATGCGCTGATGATCGTCCGCATGGGAGTCGATGCCGGCGAATTGCGGGAGCGCGCGCGACGTTCGGGGGCGATCCTCCCATTGGCGACGAATTTGCGGCTCGCGGCCGATATCTATGACTGCGCGGCCTGTCGGACATTGGAGGAAAAGATCGGGCACGTTCCGTGGAATTGGCTCGAGCGGCGTTTGGTGACGGCACCTATGGCGCTGTCGGCCAAAAGCCCGCACCGCTGGCGGCTGTTGCCGCAGCGCTATCTCTATGGCGCGCTGATGCGCAACTGAGTGCTGAAATCGTCCGATCCCAAGAACTGGGAACTTTGTGTTACCAAATTACCACGGCCGTTTGAAAAAGCCGCTGGAACCTCGGATTCGCGTTGAAACGCCGTTGGGCCGTCTCGCCGCCTCCAAGGCGAGCCGTTAGCATCGAACAGTGGGCGGTCATCTTTGGGCGGATGGCCATGAGGGGCGATGCGTTGAAACGCGCTTATCTCAAACCGAATTTCATGAAGGCGACGACGACCCTTCAGGCCGTCACCGCTGCGACGTCTGCCTCGGCGGTAGGCTGAGGTTGAATTCAATCCTCACAACGGAGAACGAGATGAAGAAGCAATATGCAAAGCCGCAGATGATCAAGGCGACAGTCAGCTTGCAGGCGGTGACGGCTGCAACATCGTCAAGTTCGTCGCCGGCGCCATGACGAGATGCTGCGCGACGGGCTGACGAGATGAAAAGGCAATACGCAAAGCCGATGCTGACCAAGGCGGCGGTGCTGCTTCAGGCCATAACCGCAGCAACGTCCAGTGCGCCAGTTGCGCATTAGCGGGAAAGAACGATGAAGAAATCCTACTCGAAGCCAAAATTTGTGAGAGCTTCTGTGGTGCTGCAGTCAGTTACGGCGGCTACGTCTGGTTCGCCGGCTCCGTATTAGCGGTAACGGCGGAGGGGGCGATGAAAAAATCTTATTCCAAACCGACATTGACGCCGGCTTCTGTGAGGCTGCAGGCAGTGACGGCAGCGACATCGGGTTCATTGTCGAGCCCCGACTGAGGTATGACCTGATCGCGTGGAGGGTGTGGGATGAAAAAGCGATACGCAAAGCCGGCGCTCGAAAGAGCCTCGGTCACGCTGCAAGCCGTAACGGCCGCGACGTCAAGTTCGTCGCCATCGATGTGACGCGATCGTCGTGGGGGACTGCAAGTGAAGAAACACTATTCAAAGCCGATCATGGCGAAGGCCACCGTGACGCTTCAGGCGGTGACCGCTGCGACTTCGGGCTCATCGAGCCCACTCTAAGTTTTGCTATCGGGGCACGAAGATGAAAAAGCGATATGCGAAGCCGACGCTGACCAGAACAGCGGTGACGTTGCAAGCGGTGACGGCTGCGACGTCCACCTCGCCGCTGCCCGCGTAATGTGATTACGGTGACGCTTTTGCGTTTTACTTGGAAGGGAGCAGCGATGAAAAAGGGTTACACCAAGCCGATGCTGATCAAGTCGTCCCTCACGCTTCAGGCGGTGACGGCGGCTTCCTCTGCGTCGACAACGATGACGTGAGTGTCAAAAGCAGGAGGCACGGTATGAGAAAACACTATTCGAAGCCGAGCCTCTGCAAAACGGCGACGCTACATGCGGTGACGGCCGCTACATCGAGCGCGCAGCGATAGGCCGGGGATTAAATGAAAAAGCAGTACACGAAACCGATGCTCGCGAAGGCGGCAGTGACTCTCCAGGCGGTAGCGGCCATCGTGGCGACCTCTGGTGGACCGACGCCGGTTTGAGCGATCTGAATTTCCGGCCGCGACACCGCCGCAGCGTGGAAGCATTGTTGAGGGATTGAAATGAAGAAAGTCTATTTGAAGCCGTCCGTCGTTAAGGCAGCAGTAAGCCTGCAGGCGATTGCTGCTGCAGCTCCAATCTCCGGTGGCGGCGCACTCGGCTGAGCAAGGGCGCTCAAATCTCTGCGGATCAATGATTCAAGGTCTCCGGGCCTTTTGTTAGGCGATGTCCTCGACCGCCCGGCGGCGCGCGGCTTGGCTCACACAAGTCCGAGCATGCGCCAATAAGGCAGCGCAAGTACAAGTCCGATCAGCGTCACAATGATGAAACCGAAGCAGGCTTTGCGCGCCTGCTCGTGCGAGAACATGCGCGCTTCCGATGCTTCATAGGCCACGGAATAGCTGACGGACTGATTCGGCAGGACCCACAAGGTGAACGTCGCGAGCACCGCGATTACGACGATCCAGGGATGTACCCCGAAGACCGGTGCGACCGGAATGAGGATGATCGCCAGCAGCAGCACGGTCTGTCCGCGCGGCAGCAAAAACCGTACCGCGATGTTGATGGCGGCAGTCGCGAGCACAAAGAACGCCGGGTGAAGCGTAACGCCACGGAAAAAGTGTCGAACGGTATCGCTGATGCGCGCGTCGATGCCGAGCGCCGTCATGATCGGAGAGAGGCTCAAGACCACACCGAAGCTGACGAGGAAATCCCAGTTCAGATCCTGCAGCGAGCGACGCCCGAGACAGCCGGCGAGCGCTGCGGCAACGACACTGGCAATGCCGATGATGGCGGGGCTCAATCCGAAGCTCGGCCCGACATTCCATCCGACGACAAGAGCCGTAAGGATGAGTGCCATGATGATCTCGTGTCCGGTTGTCTTGCCGAGAAGCGAGAGCTGCAGGTCGATTTGCGCGTGAGACGCCTGTTGTGCGCGGCCGGGGCGCAGCAGCAGCCACAGCATGAGGAGCGAGCCCAAGCCGACGAATCCGGCGAGCGGCGCTGCGGCAATGAACCAGAAGGCGAGATCGAAGCGAGCGCGTTCGGCTTCCGGGATGAGGCCGAGCCCGAGAAAGTTTGAGCTTGATCCGTTCAGGAAAGTGTAGAGCAGGGGACCTGCGCCAATGAAGGCGGCCATTCCGAGGAAGGCGCTCTCCGCGCTGCGATCCTTGAAGCGCTGCGCCTGCGAGGCGGCGAGCGCCGTCGGCAGCAGCAGGCGTGTGCGTGCCGCGCTTGCGGGCAAGAGCAATGTGAGCAACAGGCCTGACGTGAGATAGGCGATTCCCTGCGCGAACAGGCCCTTCGGCAGGCGCCGCACGAGCAGCAATCCAAGCCGGTACACAAGCCCTGATTCTGCGAGGGCCGTGCCGATAGCGAGAATGGAAAAAATCGATATCCAGGCCGTGCTGCCGAAACCGGCGACCGCCTGCGTCGGTGTGGCGATTCCGAGAAAGACCCAAGCCACGACCAGACCGAGATAGACGACAAATTCCGGAAAGATCGCGACGACCCACAGGATGATGGCGGCGGCAAGGAGCAGCACGAACGCGCCGGGCTTGCTGACCGGACTGACGGCGATGGCGCCTGCAATCAGCGCGAGGCTCGCAGCGCCGGCGACGAGGCGCGACGGGCGCGCGCGCAGATGATCCCAGACGCGGCGCAGCCTGATGCGACCGGGCGCTTCGGCCTCGACCTCGGCCATCACCTGCGCCTGCCGCAAGGCGGATTGACCGGCCGCGAGCACCGGATCGAGCGCCGCCTCATCCTCGTTGAGCCATTGCAGCCAGTGCACGATTCGCTCCGGCGGCAGCGCCTGGCCGCCACGCAAGGCGCGACCGAGCAACGCAACAAAATGTGCGCGCGATGCGGCGCTCTCAGCGACCGTCAAGGCATTGAGCCACTGTCCCGCCTCGACGAGACGCTCTATCGCCGCGACCGCGAAGTCCTGCACCGCTTCAGCCCCGGCCTCGCGCGTGTAGCTTTCCCGTAAGGTATTCACCACGGCCGCCGGTGCCTGACTGTCCTGCCAGCCGAGTTCGGCGAGTGCATCGGACAGGCGGGCGGTGTCGGCGCCAAAAACAATCTGCAAGGCGTCGGGATCGGCGCTCGCCAGCACGCTCGCCTGCAGCACCCGCAGCCGCTCATCGGCGGCGCAACGGGCAAGCCGCTGCAGGACATGTTCGCGGATCAACTGCTCGGAATCCTTGATGCTGCGCGAAGCAGCACCAAGACGCCGGCTCAGGGAGGCGCTCAATGCCAGTCCGATATTCGGATCGTTGCGCACGAGCTCGGCGAAACGCTCATGGTCGAGTCGCAGAAGTTCGCCGTCATCATCGGCGCGCACCGTCGCCGAGCGCGGCTCTCCTGTGAGAAGGGCCATTTCGCCGAAGCATCCGCCGCGTTTGTATGCGGCGACGCGCACCGGCGGCTTGTCGTCCGAACCGGTGACGTAGACACCGAAGGTGCCTTCCGACACGAGAAAGAGGCTGTCCCCGGGATCGCCCTGCACGCAGGCGGCCTCGCCCTTGGCGAAGCGCACGGGCTCGAGATTGGCGGCAAGTTTTGCGAGCGTCACCCGGTCAAGGCCAGAAAACAACTCAGCCTTGGCGAGAAGCTCGGCCGCGCGCTGGCGCCGCCGCAACTCGCCGTCTTCGTCCTGATGATTGGTGGTGGCGTCCAAAGATCCGGCCCCGACCGTCGATCCTGCTGTCAGGCTAGTGGACCCGCTGCGTTTAGTCGATTCCGCCGCAGGGAACAGCGTTAACCGCGCCGGTGCAGACGCCGGTCGATATGCAGGAGAATGACGCTCGCGGCAACGGCGAACAGGACGAGCAGGAGCGTGATTGCGGTGATGCGCTGGACGTTGTGGAGGCCAATGGCCGTCATCAGCAGGTAGCCGAGGCCGCGTTGCGAGGCGAACATTTCGCCCAGCAGCGTGCCGATGAGCGTCAAGGAAAAGCCGATGCGCAGGCCGGTGAAGATTTCCGGCAGCGCCGCCGGGAAAAGGACGAGCCGGACGGTTTCGCGCGGCGGCAGCCTGAGGACGCGCGCGGTCTTGGCATAGATCGGGTCGAGACTGCGGACCGCGCCCATCGTGAAGATGGCAATGGGGATGATGCCGTGAATGGCGCCAAAGGCGATCTTTGCCGATATGCCGATGCCGAATGCAAGAAGCACGATCGGATAGAGCGTGATTTTCGGGATGGAATAAAGCGCGATCAGCACAGGCTCCGCCACCTCGCTCGAGAGCCGGTGCATACCGAGGGTAAAGCCGACGAGAAAGCCGGCCGACACGGCAATCGCCAAGGCGACCACGAACGCCTTCGTCGTTTCGATAATGTGCGGATAGGAGCTCGGGTCACTCAGGAACTGCGTCAGAAAACGGATGGTCTCGACAGGCGACGAAATCGCGTTCTCGCCGGTCCACCAGAACAGAAGCTGCCACGCGACGAAAAGGCCCAGAACAAGGAACAGTGAATGCCAGCGCGAGCTCGAGAGAAACGTGGTCATCGCTTGCGCCTCGCAAGGATTTTCTTTTCCCATCGATAGAAGAACATGTTGATCGTCGTGGCGATGATGAGCACGAACACGATCATCGGATACATCGTGTCGTTGTCGAAATTATTGTAGGCGTAACTGATCTCGTAGCCGAGCCCCGTACGCGACATGATGAATTCGGCGCCGATCACGCCGATGAAAGAATAAGCCACCGCCAGCTTGATTCCGGTGAAGACATAAGGCGCTGCAAACGGCAGCGAGATACGCAGGGCGGTCGTGACGGGATTGAGCCGGTAGATGCGGGCGGTCTTGAACAGGACGCGCGGCACGCGGTCGAGGCCGTTCAGGGTGTTCACGATCACCGCAACGACGCCGAACATGAAACCGATGAGGATTTGCGGGCCGTCCCCGAGACCGAAGACGATGATGAAGAGAGGGTAGAAGGCGTAGATCGGTATCGCGTAGTAAGCCGCGAAAAGGGGGTCGAGTGTTTCGCGGAAGCCACGAAAGCGATGGATCAGCGCACCGGTCACGATACCGACCAGAATCGCACTGGAACAGGCGATGGCGACGTTCACTAGCGTCTTGAGAATGCCGGGCCAAGTCGACGCGGTGAGGAGCAGTTTGCCGAGTTGCCAGAGAATATGACTCGGTGCCGGCATGGTGAAGCGATCGATCACGCCAAAGCGTGAGAGCGCCTCGAGCAACAATACGAGCGCAAGACCAATGACGATACGGATTGCGACGGGAAAACTCATAAAGGATTCGCCCCGCTCGCCATCGACCGCAACGATTCATCGCGCAGGTACTTCCACAAGCGCGCGGTGATCGCGCCAAAACGCTCGTCCTCGACCACGCGGCTGTCGCGGTCCGGCCCCCATTCGGTGGGGACGATGTCGAGGATGCGGCCCGGTCGTGCCGACATTACGCCGATGCGGTCGGCGAGCATCGCCGCCTCGTCGAGGGCGTGGGTAATGAGTAGGATCGTGGCGCCGCTCGTGCGCCACAGCCGAAGCAATTCCTCGCCCATCAACAGGCGAGTCTGCTGGTCGAGTGCGCCGAAAGGCTCGTCGAGCAGAATCAGGCGCGGTCGCAATACGAGCGTACGGGCGATGCAAACGCGCTGGCGCATACCGCCGGAAAGCTGCGCGGGATACGCCTTTGCGAAATCCTTGAGCCCCATGAGTGCAAGTGCGTCAGCGACGCGGGCTGCTACCTCGCCTTCGGGCAAACCCAAGCGGCGAAGGCCGAAGGCGATATTGTCGTAGACGTCTAGCCACGGGAAGCAAGCGTCTTCCTGGAAGACGACGCCGACGCCATCGGGCACGTCGCCGGCCACTTGCTTGCCTTCGATCATGACAGTGCCGTCAGACGGCGCTGTCAGCCCCGCCATGATTTCAAGCAGCGTCGATTTTCCGCAGCCCGAAGGGCCGACCACAGCAAAGAATTCGCCAGTCACGAGATCGAGATCGATCGGCCCCAGCGCCTTCAGGATGCCGCCAGGCTGCGCCGCGGGGAAGACGCGCGTCACTCCCCGCAGCGCCACATGTGTCGATGCCATCCGTCAGTTCTTGGCCTTCAGATCGTCGGGAAGGAAGCTCTTGTCGATGATCTTCGACCAGTCCGGCTTGTCCTTCAACGCGCCCACCATGATCTGCGCGCGCATCATGGCGTCCATGCCTTCCATCTTGAAGTCGCCGGCCCCCCAGTAGCGCACGCCCTTGGTGTTGGCGTTGACGAGGTTGCGCACGGCGGCTCGTCCGACGGCCTGATCGAGCTTGTAGACCTTGGCAATGATATCGCCTGCCTCGTCAGGATTGGCATACATGAAGTCGACCGCCTGCCGACGCGCGCGCAGCACAGCCTTGAGGAAGTCGCCGCGCGTCGCTGCTCCCTTTGAGGTGGTGACGCCGACGACATTGTCGAGCGGGGGTAATGTCTCGGTCGCCTTGATGACTGCGCGATACTTGCCCTGATATTTCGACCAGAGCGGCTCGGGGACCGGCGTGATATCGACGGCACCGATGTCGAGCGCGGCGACGCCTTCACCAAAGCCGCCCGTCTTCACCAGTTCGGCATCGTCCGGTTTCATCCCAAGCTGTTCGAGGATGAGAATGGCGAGCGCCTGGCTGGTGGAGCGCGGATTGGTGTAGCCGATCTTCTTGCCCTTGATGTCTTTGGGTTCCTTGATCGGAGAGTCGGGCTTCACCGCCCAGACGAATTCGGCCACCGTCTGCACGGTATCGGCGATGATCTTGAGATCCGCGCCTTGCTGGATCGCGACCACGGCCGCCGACGGGTTGATCTCGCCATAGGCGAGATTGCCGTTGACCATCGTGCGGACCGTGGTGCCGCCGCCTTCGGAAGAAAGAATGCCGGTGACGTCGGCGCCCTGCTGCTTGAAGAATCCCTTCTCCATAGCGATCGCATAGGGCATGCCGTTGGTCGTCACGGCGTAGTTGCTGACGACGATCTCCTCGCTGTGTGCGGCCGTCATCCCTGCCAGAAACAGACCGGCGAATAACAGCGAGCGATTACAGAGTGTGATCATTGGACGCTTCCTCGCTTCTCAATTGTGAATGGCTGGGTTCTTGCGACCCCTGCAGGCGGACTTAAAGGTTCGACGCCAATCGACCGGAGAGCCGTCATCCGATGAGACTGCGAGCGCGCCCGCTCGTTTGGCGTTGTCGAAACCGGGGGATGTTAGTGGACGCATCAACTCCGCACCAGTGACGGTTTCTTGAAGCGCCGTTGCCGAACCGCGTGGACCCCTTTCACTTTATTGCATAACGTCCCCGCCCGGAGTTCGAGAACGAAGGGAGGATGGCCGGATGAATCCCAAAAAGAATGTCGGCATCATCGGAGCCGGCCTGATTGGTCGCGCGTGGGCCATGGTTTTTGCGCGTGGCGGGTGGGACGTTGCAATCTACGACAATGCCCCGGGCGCAAGCGAGGCGGCATTGGGTTTGATCCGCGGGGGACTGGCGGATTTGGCAACATACGGGCTTGCCGACGATCCGGGAGCGGCCGCTGACCGCGTGCGCGCCGCTGCAAGTCTGGCCGACGCCGTCAGGAAGGCCAGCTTCATCCAGGAAAATCTGCCGGAGAAACTTGAAATCAAACAGGCAGTCTTTGCGGAACTCGATCGCCTCGCACCGCCCGAAGCTATCATCGTCTCGTCGACGTCCACCATTGTTGCAAGCCGCTATACCGAGGCGCTGAAGGGACGACATCGTTGCCTCGTCGCTCATCCGGTCAATCCACCGCATCTTGTGCCCATCGTGGAGCTCGTCGGCGCGCCGTGGACGTCGCCGGACGTCGTCGCTCGCGCAAAAGCGATCTACGAAAGTGTGGGCCAGGTCCCGATCATTGTGCGCAAGGAAGTTGATGGATTCATTCTCAACCGCCTGCAGGCGGTGCTGCTGTCGGAGGCGTTTCGCCTTGTCGGCGAGGGTTATGTCTCGCCGCAGGATCTCGACAAGACGATCAAGGATGGTTTGGGATTACGCTGGGCATTCATGGGGCCGTTCGAGACGATCGAACTGAACGCCCCGGGAGGCATTCCCGATTATTTCGAACGCTACGGCGCAAGCCTGAGTCGGCTGAGCACAGCCGATCCGCAAATCTATGCGGGCGACAATCGCAAGCGCATTCTGGCGGAGTGGGGCAAGACGCCTACGCCGGCCGAGGTGACGAAGAAAATGCAATGGCGCGATCGGCGGCTCGCCGCGCTTGTTGCCCACAAAAGATCCCAGCCTGCTGGATGACGTTATAATTACCGCGACACGAAGAAGGACATTGCGATGGATCTCGATTTGAAAGGCTTGCGCGTCCTTGTCACGGCGGGCGCGAGTGGCATCGGCCGTGAAATCGCGCGCCGGTTTATTGATGAAGGCGCGCGGGTACACTCCTGCGACGTCGATGACGCCGCGTTGCGAGATCTCTCCGAAATGAAGGTGACCTGGACAAAGGCTGACGTCGCCAGTCGCAGCGATGTGGATCGGCTCTTTGCCGACGTTCAGACCTCGCTCGGCGGGCTCGACGTCCTTGTCAATAACGCCGGCATTGCCGGGCCAACCGGCCGCGTTGACGAGATCGATCCGGCCGAATGGGACCGCACGATCGCCATTGACCTGACCGGCCAATTCAATTGCGCGCGCAAGGCGGTGCCAATGCTGAAATCGAGCCGTAACGCCTCGATTGTCAATCTGTCGTCAGTGGCCGGGCGGCTCGGCTTTCCGCTTCGCTCACCTTATGCAGCGGCGAAGTGGGGCGTGGTCGGATTTACCAAGGCGCTGGCTGCCGAACTTGGCGAGTACGGTATCCGCGTCAACGCGATCCAGCCCGGACTTGTCGCAGGCGATCGGATCCGCCGTGTCATCGAAAGCAAGGCGAGGGCGCTGAACAAGAGCTTCGAGGAGATGGAGCACGCTCTGCTTGAGAAGGTGTCGTTGCGCACTATGGTGACGCCGACGCAGCTCGCCGACCAGATATTGTTTCTTTGCTCGCGCCGCGGAGCCACCATTTCCGGTCAGGCGATCTCGATCTGTGGCGACACACAGTCGCTTATGTGAAAATTCATTGCTATCAGTTGCCGAAAGCTAAGGAAGGACACGCAACCCATGGCGAAGTCGCGTAAAGTCATCATCACCTGTGCCGTCACTGGTGCCATCCACACCCCATCGATGTCGCCGCACCTGCCTGTGACGGCGCAGGAGATTGCGGACGCGGCGCTCGGCGCCGCCGAAGCAGGGGCTGCGATCGTTCATCTGCATGCGCGCGATCCCAAGAACGGCAAGCCGGATCAGTCGCCGGAGGCCTTCTCGCCATTTTTAAAGGTAATCAAGCAGCGCTCGAACGTGGTCGTGAACATCACCACCGGTGGTGCTCCGACGATGACGGTCGAGGAGCGCGTCAAACCTGCGGCGACATTCAAGCCGGAGGTTGCGTCTCTCAATATGGGGACGATGAATTTCGGACTTTATCCGATGATCGACCGCTTCAAGGGCAAGTTCAAATATGACTGGGAGGAGCCTTACCTCGAGGGATCGCGCAAGGGCATGTTCAAGAACACCTTCGCCGACATCGAATACATCCTCACGACTTGCGCCGAAAACGGCACGCGCTTCGAGATCGAATGCTACGATATCGGTCATCTCTACACGCTGTCGCATTTCGCCGACCGTGGCGTGATCAAGCCGCCATTCTTTGTCCAGTCGGTGTTCGGCATTCTCGGCGGCATCGGGCCGCATCCGGAGGACGTGGCGCACATGAAGCGCACGGCCGACCGTCTGTTTGGCGATGACTATCGCTGGTCGGTACTCGGCGCCGGGCGCAATCAGCTTCCAATCGCGGCCATGGCTGCTTCGATGGGCGGCAATGTGCGCGTCGGGCTCGAGGATTCGCTCTGGATCGGCGCCGGCAAGCTCGCCGAATCGAATGCCGCGCAGGTCACCAAGGCGCGCCAGATCATCGAGGGGCTTGGCCTTGAAATCGCCGCGCCCGACGAGGCGCGCGACATCTTGTCATTGAAGGGTGGCGACAAGGTCGCATTTTAGGCAACACGTTTTGCGCCCAATCGATTAGAGAGGAGAGAACACAAGGGTTCTGATGCAGCATACGCCGCTTATATCCACCCTCGTCGCCGGGCTGGTTCTGGCCTTTGTCTTCGGCGCTCTGCTGCAACGCCTAAAGATCTCTCCGATCGTCGGCTATCTCCTGGCCGGCGTGGTGATGGGGCCGTTCACACCGGGCTTTGTCGCCGACCAGGCGCTTGCCACTGACCTCGCCGAAATCGGCGTCATTCTGCTGATGTTCGGCGTCGGTCTGCATTTTTCGCTCAACGACCTTCTGTCAGTCCGCGCGATTGCCATCCCCGGTGCGATTTTTCAGATCGTGGTCGCGACCCTTCTTGGCGCTGGCCTGGGCATCTTGCTTGGATGGCCTGTCGCAGGCGCGATTGTGTTCGGCCTCGCCTTGTCGGTCGCGAGCACTGTCGTGCTCTTGCGCGCGATGCAGGAGCGGCGCCTGCTCGAAACGGAACGAGGACGGATCGCGGTAGGCTGGCTGATCGTCGAGGATCTGGCCATGGTGCTTGCCCTCGTGCTTTTGCCGGTGCTGGCTAAACTGGCCACTGGCGACATGGCAGCTGCGAGTTGGAAGGCTATCGCGCTGCCACTCCTGATCACGCTCGGCAAGGTCGTCGCCTTCGTCGCCTTCATGCTGATCGTCGGCAAGCGGACCATTCCGTGGATGCTTCACTACGTTGCGCATACCGGCTCGCGCGAACTGTTTCGCCTTTCGGTCCTCGCCATCGCCCTCGGCGTTGCCTATGGCGCGTCGGAACTGTTTGGCGTGTCGTTTGCGCTCGGTGCATTTTTTGCCGGCATGATTCTGAGTGAGTCCGAACTCAGCCAACGGGCAGCGCAGGAATCCTTGCCGCTGCGCGACGCTTTCGCGGTCCTGTTTTTCGTGTCCGTCGGGATGCTGTTCGATCCGGCCATCGTCTGGCGTCAGCCCCTGCCGCTGCTTGCGACGATCGCTATCATCATTTTCGGCAAGAGCATCGCCGCCTTCGTCATCGTACGCTTGTTCGGGCATCCGAATTCGACGGCGCTGACGGTGTCGGCGAGCCTCGCGCAGATTGGCGAATTCTCTTTCATTCTTGCTGGTTTGGGCGTGAGCCTTTCGCTGCTGACACCTGCTGCGCGCGACCTGATTCTCGCGGGCGCCATTCTGTCGATCCTGCTCAACCCGCTTTGCTTCGCCGCGCTCGACCGCTGGTTCTCCCGGGTGAAGCAGCCGACAGCCGAGCAGCCGGCGACACGTGTGGAAACGCCCGCGCGTGAACCGATACCAACGACGCATCTGACCGATCACGTCGTGCTTGTCGGTCATGGCCGCGTCGGTTCTTTCATCAGCGGCGTGCTGAAGGACAGGAAAGTTCCGTTTCTCGTTATCGAGAACGACCGCGACACGGTCAAGAAATTGCGTGCCCGTGAGGTCGAGGCGATCACCGCGAGCGGCACCGATACTGAAGCGCTTCACGCCGCGAATCTGGCGCAGGCGCGTTGCCTCCTCGTCGCGATTCCCGATGCATTCGAAGGCGGGCAGGTCGTCGAACAGGCGCGAGAAATCAACGGGTCCCTGCCGATCGTCGCGCGCGCACACTCCGAAGCGGAGATCGATCACCTCAAGCGCCATGGCGCCAATATCGTCGTGATGGGTGAACACGAGATCGCCAAAGCCATGCTGGCCGACATCCCGTCCCTGCCGCAATGATGCCTGCTTAAAGCGGCCGCCGCGGAACCGGGATTGTTGCCCCGTCCATTTCTATCATTGCAACGTCGACACCGAAGGCATCGGCAATCACGCTGGCGGTCAGCGTTTCCTTCGCCTGACCATGCGCGACGATTGTTCCCGTCTGCATCAAGATCACTTCGTCGGCAAAGCGCGCCGCCAGTGAGAGATCATGCAGCACGGCCAGGATCGCGCCGCCGCGCCGCGCAGCATCGCGCAGAAGCTGTAGCACAACGAGCTGATGGCGGGCGTCGAGCGATACGGTCGGCTCGTCGGCGAGAATGACTGGCGCCTGTGTCGCCAGCACGCGAGCGAGTGCCACGCGTGCACGCTCACCCCCCGACAGGGACGTGACAGGCCGCGCGGCGAAAGCCTCGGTACCCGTCGCGACAAGCGCACTGTGCACCGCCTCTCTGTCGCGATCGGTGGGTGACGTAAACGGATCGCCATGCGGATAGCGGCCGAGTTCGACAACCGCGGCAACGCTGATCGGCCAATGGAAAACGTTTCCCTGAGGAAGATAGCCAATCTGTCGTGCTCGCTCCTGGACCGAAATGGAAGCAATCTCCCTGTCGCCAAGCCTGATCGTTCCCCTCGATGGAATGAGGCCGGCGAGTGCGCGGACCAGCGTCGTCTTTCCGGCGCCGTTTGGACCAACCAGAATCGTCAATCGCCCGCGGGTCAGTTGCACGTCGGCATCGCGCACAATTGTGGCACTCCCGAGCGACACGCTGACTCTGTCGGCGAGAAGAGCGATGTCGTCACTCACGACGATTCCTCCTCAAATTGTCGCCGCTCGACAAAAATCATCGAAAGGAAGACCGGAACGCCAATCAGTGCAGTCACGACGCCAACTTTCAGTTCGATCGCTGAGGGCACGACACGCACTGCAATGTCGGCCGCGAGGAGAAGCGCGGCGCCGGTGAGCGCGGCAGGCAGCATCACCCGGGTCGGGTCCGATCCGACGGAGCGGCGAACAAGATGCGGGGCGACAAGGCCGACAAAGCCGATTGAACCTGCGACCGCGACCGACGCGCCGACGCCGAGGGCGACGCCGGCCACGACAAGCAGCCGTGTCCGGACCACGTCCACTCCGAGTGAGGCGGCGGCGTCTTCGCCCAGCGTTAGCGCGCGATAGGCGCGCGCGGTCAGCGCCAGCACGATCCAGCTCGCGACAAGGAAGGGCGCTGCGATGAAAAGGTGATCGCTCGACCTGTCTTCGAGCGAGCCAAGCAGCCAGAACGCAACTTCCAGCGCGATAAAGGGGTTCGGCGCAAGGTTGAGAATGAGCGCGGTGACAGCGCCGGCAAAACTCGCAAGCGCAAGTCCGGCCAGAAGAATGACGGTAAGGCTTGCGCGCCGTCCGGCGATCAGCACAAGTCCGCCAACGGAAACCAGCGCGCCCACGATTCCGGCGACCGGCGCCGCAAGCGAGGTTGCCGGAACGAAGGCGAATGCGATCACGAACGATGCGGCGGCAGCGGCGGATTGCGGCGCACCAAACAGGGCCGGTTCTGCGAGCGGGTTGCGTAGAAGTCCCTGGAGCGCGGCGCCGGACAGACCCAGCGTCGCGCCAATTGTCACTGCCAGCAATGTGCGCGGGACGCGAATGTCGCGAACGATGATGCCGGCTGGGCCGTCGCCCGAAAACAGCGCCGCCAGCGCGGCCTGCGGCGACAGGCCCGCAGGGCCAACCATCAGCGAGACGATGGCCAGAACGATGACGAGTACAAGCAGCGCTATCGACAGATGCGCGCCGGATTTCGTTCGTATTGTGCCGGATGGCATTATCGCGCTTGCTGTTTTGACAATTGGCGGGCGACTATGCCTTGCGCATAGGGAGAATTCCATTGCCGTTCCACGTTGCGAGGCTCGTTCTCGCTCTGATTGCGCTGGGCTGCTCGCCACAGGCCGGCGCGGCGCAGACCGCCCGCCGGGTCGTGTCGTTTAACCTGTGCGCCGACCAATTGGTGGTCGCTCTGGCTGATTCAGACCAGATTGTTGGCCTGTCGCCTTACGCCGCCGACTCCACGTTGTCCGTCGTTGCACAGATCGCACGCCCGTATCGTCGGCTGGACTGGCAGGCGGAAGCGACCATCGCACTCAAGCCCGATCTCGTACTGGTCGGTCCTAATGACCGCTCGATCACACGCCGCATGTTGCTGGCGCAGGGTCTGCGCGTTGTCGACGTGGATCTGATCAGCGACCTCGACGCCGCACGCCGGCAGATTCGACAGTTCGCCGGCTTGCTCGGCCATCCGAAACGGGGCGAAGCGCTCATCAAAAGGCTCGAAGCCGCGCGGGCACGGCTCGATGCGGTGCCGCGATCGTCTTATCGTACGGCGCTGGTCGTCGAACGCGGCGGCTATGTACAAGGACCGTCGAGCCTTGTTGCCGCGCTGCTGGCGGAAGCGAAACTGAAAGTGCCGAATGGTTCGCCCCCCGGATATGGCGGCTTTATTTCGCTCGAGAAATTGCTGATGCTGAAGCCTGACCTTCTCTTTCTGAAAGATCCGCCCGCCTTGCCACAGGATCAGGGCGCGCTTTACTTCACCCATCCGGCATTGCGGGCGGTTTATCCGCCGCAGCGACGCATCGCATTGCCGACACGTCTGACGATGTGCGGCGGGCCGGCACTCATCGCCGCGTTCGATTATCTGGCTGACGTGATGGCGAAACTGAACTAGCCCCGGCTGGTACAAGGAAATGCGGTGGCTGTCCGGGCACGCGACCATTCCTCGACAATCGTGATGATCGCGTCGAGGCCGTCGGTAAGCGCCGCGGGACCCGGTTGCAGAATAAGCGGCGACTTGATTTCGCGCAGCCAAGTGTTGTGCACGGCCGGGATGCCGCCAAAGCCTGGCCGAGCCGCGACCCTCGCGGGGTTGAATTTCTTGCCGCACCAGGAACCGATGATGATGTCCGGCGCGGCCGCGATAACCTCGTCTGGCGAAACGATTCGGTCCTTTGCGCTCTTGCGCGTCGACAGGCCGGCGAACACGTCGATGCCGCCGGCAACGGCGATCAATTCCGACACCCAGCCGATGCCGGAAATCATCGGCTCGTCCCATTCCTCGAAATAGATGAGCGGCTTGTGCGCGCGACGGCTTGCGCTCTGGCGAAGGTGGCCGAGACGTGCATTGTATGAGTTCGCCAACGCGTCCGCTTTCTCGAGTGCGCCGACAAGTGCTCCCAGCGTCCGGATCATCGCCAGAATGCCGGCAATATCGCGCTGATTGAAAGCATGGACGGCGATGCCAGCGCGAACGAGCGCGGCCGTGATATCGGCTTGAATGTCGGAGAAAGTCAGGACCAGATCGGGATGGAGCGCGGCGATCTTGTCGATGTCAGCACTTACGAAGCTCGAAACGCGCGGCTTTTCGCGCCGCACCTGGGGCGGGCGCACAGCGTAGCCGGATACGCCAACGATGCGCGCGTCCTCGCCAAGGAGGTAAAGGGTTTCGACGGTCTCTTCGGTCAGGCAGACGATGCGGCGCGGTGGAAACATCGCGCCATCCTACATCGGTTCGGCCCGCTCCGCTTCAAGTTGTTCGAGACCGCCGATCGCGGCGACGCGGCCTGCGTCAATGCGCACGACCGAGGTCGCGATATGTCTCAATTCGTCGGCGTGATGGCTCACATAGACCATCGGAATTTTCACTTCGTCGCGTAAGCGCACGAGAAAGGGCAAGATTTCGCGCTTGCGTGCCGCATCGAGCGAGGCGAGCGGCTCGTCCAGCAGGAGCAGCCTCGGC
>CAZSAW010000082.1:0-21859 GCA_964604745.1 uncultured Hyphomicrobiales bacterium | reverse complement strand
GAGGAGGCGCATGCCTTCGACCACGCGATGCACGCTCAGGTCGCCCATGACGCAATGCTGCAGCATCCGCCTCTTCAGCCAAAAGCCGCTGTCGTGCCTCAGGATGCCGGCGCGCTTTCGCCCTGCGATCCACGCGTAGAGCGTCGGCTTGTCGCCGGTCTGTGTCGAGACGGCGAGATCGTAGCGGCGCCAGAGCGACGCCAAGAGCCGCAGCGTCTCGCCGATTCCTGTCTTTTCCGGAATGGTCCGGACGTTCGAGATATCGGGGTTGCCGGCGAGGATTCCTTCGGAGCCGCGAAACACCAGCGCGTCGATCTGTGCGTGCGGCACGGATTCACGCAGCGAATGCAGAAGTGGTGTCGTCAGCAATACGTCGCCGAGCCTGCGCAATGCGATCAGCAGGATGCGCGGCTGTTCGGCGGCGCGGAGGCGGGTGGCGAGGTCTGCAGGCCTAAGCATCGGGCTTCATGGTGCCGCAGACCCGATCGCGTGTCGCGGCTAGAGCAATTTTCCCATCGCCACGGCGGTATCGGCCATGCGGTTGGAGAAGCCCCATTCGTTATCGTACCACGACATCACGCGCACGAGCGTTCCATCCATGACCTTGGTCTGGTCCATGTGAAACACGGACGAGTGCGAGTCGTGGTTGAAGTCGATCGACACGTTGGGATGCGTGGTGAAGCCGAGAATGCCCTTGAGCTGCTGCTCGGCGGCGCGCTTGATGGCGCCGTTCACCTCATCCTTGTTCGTCGCTTTCTTGGCGACGAACTTGAAATCGATCACCGACACGTTCGGCGTCGGCACGCGGATCGAGACGCCGTCGAGCTTGCCGTTGAGTTCGGGCAACACGAGGCCCACCGCTTTCGCCGCACCGGTCGAAGTCGGGATCATCGACAGAGCCGCGGCACGCGCGCGGTAGAGATCCTTGTGCATGGTGTCGAGGGTCGGCTGATCGCCGGTATAGGCGTGGATCGTCGTCATGAAGCCCTTCTCGATGCCGATGGCATCGTTGAGCACCTTGGCGACCGGGGCGAGGCAATTGGTCGTGCAGGAGGCGTTGGAGACGACCTTGTGATCCTTGGTGAGCTTGTCGTGGTTGACGCCGTACACGACCGTCATGTCGGCGCCGTCCGCGGGAGCGGAGACGAGCACGCGCTTGGCGCCGGCGGTCAGATGTGCGGAGGCCTTGTCCTTCGCCGTGAATATGCCCGTGCATTCCAGCGCGATCTCGACGCCGAGATCCTTCCACGGGAGTGTCGCCGGATCCTTGATCGCCGTGACCTTGATCTTGCCGTTGCCGACGCTGATCGTGTCGCCTTCGACCTTTACGTCGCCGGGAAAACGGCCGTGCACGGAATCGTAGCGCAGGAGATGCGCGTTGGTTTCGGTCGGGCCGAGATCGTTGATGGCGACGACCTCGATGTCCTTGCGGCCTGATTCGGCGATGGCGCGCAGCACATTGCGGCCGATGCGGCCAAAACCGTTGATTGCGACACGAACCGTCATAATGAAAACTCCTTGCCTCTCGCTCCCATTGCGGGGCGTTGTTGCGCAATTCCGCCAAGCGCGCAATTGCGCCCGATCAATCTCCGGCGCGGCCGGTTAACGCCGCGCGAGAGCGCCTTGCGCCGCGTCGGCGATTGCCTCGGGGGTAATGCCGAAATGACGATATAGGTCCTTGTAGGGAGCGCTGCTACCGAAGCTCGACATGCCGACAAAGAGGCCGTCCGAGCCGATGATCGCATCCCAGCCCTGCCGCACGGCGGCCTCGACGCCGATCTTCACCCTGGCATCGCCGACGACGCCGCGGCGCACGGCTTCCGGTTGCTCCTGCAACAGTTCGAAGCACGGCACCGACACGACGCGCGCGGCAATGCCGCGTTCGGCCAGAAGCTTCGCGCCGTCGACGGCGATCGCGACTTCCGATCCCGTCGCAAAAATGGAGACGTCCGCGCGGCCGTCGGGTCCGGCAATTTCGTAGGCGCCCCGGGCACAAACGTTTTCGGCATCGAGCCGGTTGCGCAATTGCGGCAGGTTCTGCCGCGTGAGCGCCAGCACGCTCGGCCGGTTCGCGCGCAGCGCAAGCTCCCAGCATTCAAGCGTCTCGACCGCATCGCAGGGGCGGAAGACGAGAAGATTCGGCATCGCGCGCAGCGCGGCGAGATGCTCCACCGGCTGGTGCGTCGGGCCGTCTTCGCCAAGACCGATGGAGTCATGCGTCATGACATGGATGACACGCTGGCCCGTCATCGCCGCGAGGCGGATGGCCGGGCGGCAATAATCGGAGAAAACGAGGAATGTCCCGGAATAGGGGATGATGCCGCCATGCAGTGCCATGCCGTTCATGGCCGCGGCCATGCCGTGCTCGCGCACGCCGTAATGGATGAAGCGGCCGGAATAATCCGCCGCATTCATCGCCTTCATCGACTTGGTGCGCGTGTTGTTGGAGCCGGTGAGATCGGCCGAGCCGCCGACCATCTCGGGCACCGCGGCGACAAGCGACTCGAGCGCGAATTCGGAGGCCGAACGCGTCGCGATATCCTTCGGTGTTTGCGCCAGCGTCTGTTTGACGGACTGGACGGCATCGGCGAGCGCGGCCGGCAATTTTCCGGACAGACGGCGCGTGAAGTCCGCACGGCTGTCGGGCGCGACTGCATCAAGCCGCTTTTCCCACGCCGCGCGCTCCTGTTTCGCCCGCGCGCCAGCCTTGCGCCACATCGCAAGAATGTCGGCAGGAATTTCGAACGGTGGATAGTCCCAGCCGAGCGATTTGCGCGCGGCGGCGATCTCGTCGCCGCCAAGCGGCGAGCCGTGGCATTTCTCGGTGCCGCCCTTGCTCGGCGCGCCGAAACCGATGGTCGTGCGGCAGGCGATCATCGAGGGGCGGTCGGATTGCTGCGCACGCTCGATCGCGGCGGCGATCGCTTCGGGATCGTGTCCGTCGATGCGCTCGGCGCGCCAGCCGGCGGATTCGAAGCGCTTCACCTGATCGACGGAATCCGAAAGCGACAGCTTGCCGTCGATTGTGATGCCGTTGTCGTCGAAGAAGACAATCAGCTTGTTGAGCTTGAGATGCCCGGCAAGCGCGATCGCTTCCTGGCTTACGCCTTCCATCAGGTCGCCGTCGGAGGCGAGCACGTAGGTGCGATGATTCACGATATCCGCGCCGAAGATTGCAGCGAGGTGGCGCTCGGCAATCGCCATGCCGACGGAATTGGCGATGCCTTGGCCGAGCGGGCCGGTCGTCGTTTCGACGCCGGGCGTATGTCCGTATTCCGGATGACCAGCGGTAATCGAGCCGAGCTGGCGGAAGCGCTTGATCTCGTCGATCGTCATCGCCTCGTAGCCGGTCAGATGCAGGAGCGCATAAATCAGCATCGAGCCGTGCCCGGCGGAGAGCACGAAGCGGTCACGATCGGGCCATTTCGGATCGGCGGGATCGAATTTCAGGAAGCGTGTGAACAGCACCGTTGCGATGTCGGCTGCACCCATCGGCAAGCCGGGATGGCCGGACTTCGCCTTTTCCACCGCGTCCATGGCGAGGGCGCGGATGGCGTTGGCCATGCGGTCGTGGTCAGCGCGTGAATGGGGCATGAATTCGCTGTCGCGGGGTTGCGCGACGGCCGCGGTCGCCAAAGTTCTTGCGATCATCGGGGCTTTCGCAGGGTCGGTTTGCGCGCGGGGATAACACGTCGGCTTGCATTGTCCAATGCGAGCGCCGGGCGAGCCTTCGCCCTATGCACAAGCAGAAGGAGAATTTGGGGATGGCGCATCCACGTGGCGTTGACGCGGATATAGCCGCAAATTAAGCTTTTCCAGTAAGGCATTGCTGCGCAAGTGTTTTTCTGTTGAGGATCGTCCATGTCGGAGCCGAGCGCGATTGAGGCAGCGACGCGGCGCCTCTCATTGGCGCTCGACGCGCTCGAAGCCGCGGTCGAGCGGCGGCGTCAATCGGATCGGGGCGAGGAATCGCTCGCCACGCAAGTGCATCAGCTCAGCAGCGATCGCGCGCGGCTCGCGGCCGATCTCGATCAGACGGTCGGTCGTTCGCGCCGTCTGGAGGCGACCAATCGCGAGATTGCGCGCCGGCTCGATATCGCGATGGACACGATCCGGTCCGTGCTCGACACGCACGGCCAGTAGGAGACGAAGGTTCGATGGCGCAGGTCAGCGTCACCATCAACGGCCGCCAATACCGCATGGCGTGCGAGGACGGGCAGGAGGCGCATCTCACGCGCCTCGCCAATGAACTCGACCAGCGCATCGACCAACTGCGCGCCTCGTTCGGCGAGATCGGTGATACCCGCCTGACGGTGATGGCGGCGCTCACCATCGCCGACGAATTGTCGGAGGCCGGCATCAAGATGCGGCGGCTCGAGGAGGAACTCACCGCGCTGCAGGATGCGCGCGTCGTTTCCGCCGATCGGCAGCAGGCGACGCAGGGTGCCATCGTTGCCGCGCTCAACGCCGCCTCGGAGCGGATCGAGGGCCTGACCCGCCATCTGAACGAAACGGTAGCCAACGGCGGCAATATCGCCATTGGCTGATTGGCGAAAACCGTTCGCGGGACTACATTGCGTGGGCGGGGCTGTGAGGTGCGACGGAGTCATATTTCCGGGGCCTTACGATCCTCAAGGGAGCTGTCCCTGACCGGGCCCGTGGGCTCGGACATATGGCGCCCACCTACTTCTGTAGGTTCCCGGGATCGACACTCCGACGGCCATCGCGGCTCCGCACTTTCCCCGCTTCGGTTGCGCCGTGAAACTGCGCCGTCATCCTGAGGTGCGGGCAGGGCATTTCTCGCATGTCAGGATGACCGGTCTGATCGAAAGCCCCATAGCCGACAAGGCCACTCTGCGCGCGCAGGCGCTTGCGCGCCGCGATGCGTTGTCGGCGGACATGCGCGCGACAGCGTCCGAAGCAATCGCCGCGCGCGGACTTCCGGTGCCGGTTTCGCCGGGCGCAATTGTCTCCGGCTATTCGCCAATGCGGAGTGAAGTCAATCCGGTTCCGTTGATGCGAAACCTTGCGGATGCAGGTGCGCGGCTTGCGCTGCCAGTGGTACAGGGCCGCGGCCAGCCGCTCCTGCTGCGCGCCTGGCGCTTCGGCGCGCCGCTCGTGTCCGGCGTGTGGGGCATTCGCGAGCCGGGGCCGGACGCGCCGGAGGTCGTTCCCGATATCATGCTCGTGCCGCTCGCCGCGTTCGACCGCGGCGGTCATCGCATCGGCTATGGCGCGGGCTATTACGACATGACCATCGCGCGCGCCCGCGCCAGGAAGACGGTCATCGCCATCGGCATCGCTTTTGCGGTGCAGGAAATCGACAAAGTTCCGTTTTCTCCCCGCGACGAGCGGCTCGACCTCGTGCTAACGGAGCGCGAGGTGATCGATTTCCGGAGTTCGTGAGCTTTGCGCATTCTCTTCATCGGGGACATTGTCGGCCGCTCCGGCCGCGCGATCGTGAGCGAGAGGCTGCCCGGCCTCATCAAGTCGTGGGCGCTCGATTGCGTCATCATCAATGGCGAAAATGCTGCCGGCGGTTTCGGCATCACGGAAGCTATCTTCAATGAATTCATCGATGCCGGCGCCGACGCGGTGACGCTCGGCAACCACGCCTGGGACCAGCGCGAGGCGCTTGTATTTATCGAGCGCGCGCCGCGCCTCGTTCGTCCGATCAATTATCCGAAAGGCACGCCGGGACGCGGCGCGGCTCTGGTGGAAGCGAAAAACGGTGCGCGCGTTCTCGTCATCAACGCCATGGGCCGCATCTTCATGGAACCGCTCGACGATCCGTTCGAGGCGGTGGAGCGCGAGATTGTCGCTTGTCCGCTGCGGGGCCGCGCCGAGGCGATCGTCATCGACATGCATGGCGAGGCGACGAGCGAGAAACAGGCGATGGGGTATTACCTCGACGGACGCGCGACCCTCGTCGTCGGCACGCACACACATACGCCGACTGCGGATCATCAGATCTTTTCCGGCGGCACGGCCTACATGTCCGATGTCGGCATGACCGGCGACTATGATTCCGTGATCGGCATGACGAAGGATGAGCCGATCAGCCGCTTCCTGCGCCGCATTCCGTCCGAACGTTTCGAGCCTGCCTCCGGTCCGGCGACGCTTTGCGCCATCGCCGTCGAAACCGACGATGCGACCGGCCTCGCCCGAAAAGTAGCCCCTGTGCGTCTGGGCGGGCGGCTGTCAGAGGCGCGACCCGTTTTCTGGGAGTGAATTTCTTTATTTTCGGCCGACGCCTCTTTATAACGCCGGCACATCGGAAATGCGGTCGAGGCCATGGCAGGTCATTCCCAATTCAAGAACATCATGCACCGCAAGGGGCGCCAGGATAAGGCGCGCGCGCGGTTGTTCTCCAAGCTTGCCCGTGAAATCACCGTCTCGGCGAAAATGGGTCTGCCCGACCCGAATTTTAATCCGCGGCTGCGTTCGGCCATCATTGCCGCACGCGCGGAAAACATGCCCAAAGACAACATCGAGCGCGCCATCAAGAAAAGCCAGGGCGGCGACACCGAGAATTATGACGAGGTGCGTTACGAGGGCTATGGGCCCGGCGGCGTGACCATCATCGTCGAGGCGTTGACCGACAACCGCAACCGCACCGCCGGCGAAGTGCGTGCGGGCTTCACCAAGAACGGCGGCAATCTCGCCGAAACAGGCGCGGTGTCTTTCATGTTCGACCACGTCGGTGTCGTCGAATTCGAACCGGGCGTGGCGAGCGCCGACGACATGCTGGAGGCCGCGATCGACGCCGGCGCCGACGACGTGACGTCGGACGAGAATGGTCACGTAATCTATACAGCCCAGGATTCGCTGGCCGAAGTCGCCAAGGTGCTGGAGACGAAGTTCGGCGAGCCGCGCAAGGCCGCGCTGACCTGGAAGCCGCAGAACACGCTGGCGGTCGACGACGAGCAGGGCGAGAAATTATTGCGCCTGATCGAGGCTCTGGAAGAAAACGACGACGTGCAAAACGTCTACGCCAATTTCGAGGTCTCCGACGCGCTCGTCAGCAAGATGAGCGCCTGACGCATCAGCGAAGCGCGTCGAACAGCGGCATGCTGAGGAGCGCGGCGACGCCGATGATCGCGTAAGCGATGCGCCGATAGGTCGTGTCGGATGAGCCGTGAAAGTAACGGGCGCCGCCCAGCATCGCGAGAAAGAACGGAATCGCGAGGAGGACGGACAACGCGATCACGTCGGCGGTCAGCAATCCCTTGACGGCATAGACGACGACTCCAAACAGATTCGTCAGCAGCAGATACACCATGAAATTGGCGCGCACGGTGGTGACGTGCTTCGTCGCGCCGAGCCAATAGAGCAGCACCGGCGGCGCCGCGATCTGCACGGCGCCGGCGCCAAGGCCCGACAGCGCGCCCACGCCGAGCGTGATCGGCGGCGTTGGCTTGCCGTGGTAGCGCCAGCCCATCGCGAGGGGCACCAGAAACACGAAGATCAACGCGGTGATGAACCAGCGCAGCGTGACCGCGTCGATCAGCACCAGCGCCATCGCGCCAAAGGGAAGGGCAGTCGCCGCCGCAATGAAGATCGGCGCGATCTCGCGCCACTCACAGCGGGAAAATTCCCGCCCGGACAGGAGCGCGGCCGCGGTGGTGTCGATGAGAAGGATCGTCACGGCGGCGATGCGCGGATCATAGAGCGCCGCCATCAGCGGAAGGTGAATGAGGGCGGAGCCGAAACCGGAAAAGCCGCGCACCAGCCCGGCGATCGCCACGATAGCGAGCGCCAGCGGAAAGCGCCCGTCGAGCGCCGCAGCGGTGAAAAGCGAAAGGTCGGGAAATTGAATCACGGCGGTTCCGGCGCACGTCCTAACAGAAGCCTGCACGCGCGGCGACCGGAAGGAGCCTAGGCGGCAGGGCGGGCGGGGGGTATCAACGGTTCAAGATGAGGCCTCCGATTCGCATCCTTGGCATCGATCCCGGCCTGCGCCGCACCGGCTGGGGCGTGATCGCCTGCGAGGGAAACCGGCTCGTCTATCTCGCCTGCGGATCGGTGGAGACCAACGATCGCGCCAGTCTCGCCATGCGGCTTGTGACCATCCACGACGGGCTTGCCCGCGTGATCGAGGATTTTCGTCCGGATGAAGCGGCCGTCGAAGCGACCTTCGTCAACAAGGACGCGTCGGCAACGCTCAAGCTCGGCCAGGCGCGGGGTATCGCCATGCTCATTCCTGCCCGCGCCGGGCTTCCGGTGTTGGAATATGCGCCGAACCTCGTGAAGAAGACGATCGTCGGCAGCGGCCACGGCGAGAAGGCGCAGATCCGCATGATGGTGGGCGTGCTTCTGCCGAAGGCCGATCCGCAATCCGAGGATGCAGCCGACGCGCTCGCGATCGCTGTGACGCACGCGCATCACCGCACGAGCGTGCTGCTGAAGGTGGCGGCGGAATGATCGGCAAGCTCAAAGGCGTCATCGATAGCTACGGCGAGGATTTTGTCATCCTCGACGTGCACGGCGTTGGCTATCTCGTGCATTGCTCGACGCGCACGCTGCAGATGCTGCCGGGCATTGGCGAAGCCGCGACGCTCTCGATCGAGACGCATGTGCGCGAGGATCAGATCCGGCTGTTCGGATTCACGGGCGACATCGAGCGTGAATGGTTCCGGCTGCTGCAGACGGTGCAGGGGGTCGGCGTCAAGGTCGCGCTTTCGGTGCTCGGCACGCTCAAGCCCGCAGATCTCGCCAGTGCAATCGCCATGCGTGACAAGGCGATGATCGCGAAATCGCCGGGCGTCGGCGCGAAGGTCGCGGAACGCATCGTGACGGAATTGAAGGACAAGGCGCCGGCTTTCACGACGCTCGATCCGGCTGTCATCCAGCTGTCCGGCGCTCTCGACGAGAAGCGCGCGCCGCAGCCGGTGCTCGATGCGGTGTCTGCGCTGGTCAATCTCGGCTATGCACAGCCGCAGGCTGCGGCCGCCATCGCCGCGGCAGCGCGTGGAGCGGGCGAAGGCGCGGATACCGCGAGCCTCATCCGGCGCGGGCTGAAGGAGCTGGCAAAGTGAGCACGCAGCCCTTGCCGGCGGGACGGCGCATGCGGCTCCTGCTGCTGATCGTTCTTCTGTTCGCAACGCTCGGTCCGTTGACCGGCGGCGTCGTCTACATGCTGGTTATTTCCATTGCGCATGTTCGCCAGATTGCCGATCTCGCCGAAGTGGTGATGGCGCCTATGCTCGGGCTTCTGCTGGTGCCGTTCAGTTTTCTCTTTGGCCTCATGCCGGCGCTGTTCGTCGGTCTTATCGTCGGTTTGCGCGAAACATTCTTCGCACCGGTCGATTGGCCCCTGGTTGTGGCGCTCGGCGTGATCGCCGGTGTGGCATTGATCTGGGTGACCGATGCGTTCGGCACGCTTTCCGATGTGTGGCACGATCCCGAGGTCGTCATTGCACAGATGGCGAGCGGCGTCGTGTCGTCGATCGTGTGCTGGCTGGCATTGCGCTGGCGCCGGCCGGCGGTGCGGACGGGGGCGGCATGAACGGCAAGCCGCAGCGCGGATTGATGTCCGCCGAGCGCCGCGACGACGACGTCGCGGAAGCGTCATTGCGTCCGCAGCGCCTGTCCGAATTCATCGGGCAGGAAAAGGCGCGTGCCAATCTTGAGGTCTTCATCAAGGCCGCGCGCGAGCGCGGCGAAGCGCTCGATCACGTCCTGTTCGTCGGTCCGCCAGGGCTCGGCAAGACGACACTGGCGCAGATCGTCGCGCGCGAACTGGGCGTGAATTTCCGCGCCACCTCGGGGCCGGTGATCGCCAAGGCCGGCGACCTTGCCGCGCTTCTGACCAATCTCGAGGATCGCGACGTTCTCTTCATCGATGAAATTCACCGCCTCAATCCTGCGGTGGAAGAAATCCTCTATCCGGCGATGGAGGATTTCCAGCTCGACCTCATCATCGGCGAAGGCCCTGCCGCGCGCTCGGTGAAGATCGAGCTCTCGCGCTTCACCCTGGTCGGCGCAACGACGCGCGCCGGACTCCTGACGAATCCATTGCGCGACCGTTTCGGGATTCCGGTGCGGCTCAATTTCTACTCGGAGAAGGAACTCGAGCAGATCGTCAATCGCGGCGCGCGCGTGCTCGGCGTTGCCATCACTCCGGACGGCGCCAACGAGATCGCGCGACGCGCGCGCGGCACGCCGCGCATCGCGGGACGCCTGCTGCGGCGCTTGCGCGACTTCGCCCATGTCGAGGGCAACAAGGCGATCGACCGCGCCATCGCCGACAAGGCGCTCGGCGCACTCGAAGTCGACGCCGCAGGTCTCGACGCCATGGATCGCCGTTATCTGACGACGATCGCACTCAATTACGGCGGCGGGCCAGTCGGCGTCGAGACGCTCGCGGCCGCGTTGTCCGAGCCGCGCGATGCGATCGAGGTCATCATCGAGCCCTTCCTCCTCCAGAAGGGCTTCGTCCAGCGCTCGCCGCGCGGGCGTCTTCTGACCTCGCACGCCTTCAGGCATCTCGGACTTGCCGAGCCGGCGCGCGATCCGGCGCAATTCGGATTGTTCTCGCGGGACGACGAGGACTAACGCGCGCCGCCGTAATCGGGCAGGTCGAAGTCATCGCGCATCATCTGGCCGATCATCCAGTTGCCGATCAAAGGCAGCCCCATCAGCCGCGTGATCTGATTGCGCGCCCAGAGCTCGAACGTGGTACGCGGCGCAAACCAGCCGCCAAATCGCGTCGCGCCGTCCTGCTTGCGCCGGATGAAGGACGAGAACAGCCTTTCGTAATTGGCGAATGCGGCGGCGTGGTCGCCCTTGGCGCGATGCAATTCGCCGGCGAGAATGTAGGCGCCGGCCATGGCGAAGGACGAACCCTCGCCGGCGAGAAGCGACGGACAGAACGCGGCGTCGCCGACAAGCGCCACGCGGCCGCGCGCCCAATGGTCCATCCGGATCTGGCTGACCGAGTCGAAGTAAAGGTCGTTGCAATTATCGAGGGCAGCGAGGATTGCCGCACTTTCCCATCCGCTTCCCGCGAAACGGTCGCGCAGGACTTTCTTTTGCGCGGCGAGATCGTGGTGATCGATGGGGAGTTTCTTGTCCTCGATCCAGATGAAGAAGAACGTCGTACTGCCGTCTCGCAAAGCATAACGGGCAATCTGCCGGCCGACGATGGTGTGACCGATATAGACATTCTCGTCGCGGTACGGATAGTTGGTGGCGCTGAACGCGGCGACGTAATAGCCGAGATATCTTTCGAATTGCGTCTCCTCGCCGAAGGCCAGTTGACGGACTGCAGAGTGCAGCCCGTCGGCGCCAATCACGAGATCGTAGCTGCGCTCCTCTGCGTGACGGAACGACACGCGAACGCCTGCGCCGTCTTGCGCGATCGCACGCACGCTGTCGCCATAAATTGTATCGGCTCTGCCCTCGATCGTCCGCGCAAGATGCCGTGCGAGGTCGGTGCGCGGGATGCTGAAGAACCGGTCGCCGCTGACGGCCCAAATCTGACGCGCATCAAAGCCGCCGGTTTTTTCCCCCAGCGAGTCGACGAGGCGCACCTCCTCCATGAAATAGCCGGCGCGCTTCAGCTCCGGAATGAGACCCATTCGATCGGCGACGTCATAGCCGACGCCCCAGAAGTCGACGAGATAGCCGCCCTGCCGTGGTTGCGGCGCCGCCTCGATCAATGTCGGTCGGAATCCAAATTGCAGCAGCCAATAGGCAAGACATGGCCCGGCAATACCGGCGCCGGAAAGCAGGACGCTGTTGTTGCTTGACGCGCTCATGCCGATCCTGGATGCAAGGCTTGTTCAGCAATGTGTCGCGCCCTCGGGGTCGAACACATGGGCACAGCAAAGGTTTCGTCGATGACGAATTCAGCTCTCGACGGCGAGCTTCGCAACGGCCGCCACACGATGACGGTGCGCGTTTATTACGAAGACACCGATTTTACCGGCATTGTCTATCACGCCAATTATCTTCGCTACCTCGAGCGCGGGCGCACGAATTATCTGCGCCTGATCGGCGCGGACCACCGCGATCTTTTCGAGCGCGGCGACCAGGATGCGGCGGGCTATGCATTCGTTGTGCGCGCGATGACGCTCGATTTTCTCAAGCCCGCGCGCATGGACGACATTCTCACCATCGTTACCGAACCACAGGAAGTCAAAGGCGCTTCGGCGGTACTCGCGCAGAAGGTCATGCGAGGTGACGAGGTGCTGATGACCGCAGGCGTGCGCTTCGCGCTCGTCTCCGACGGCAAGGCAAAGCCTTTGCCCGAACCGGTGCGTGCGGCGATGAAGGCCGATCTCGATCGCGTCACGGCCGGGCGCCCCGTTCCTTGATCGACGCGGCCCCGCGAGTCATGTAAAGACCCTTTACATGAGCTGGTCCAAGCACGGCCGCGGGCCGCGCGGTTATCATCACGGCAATCTGAAGGAAGCGCTCGTTCGCGCCGCGCTCGAATTGATCGCGGAGAAGGGGCCGGCTGGCTTCACCTTTGCCGAAGCGGCGCGCTGGGCCGGCGTCAGTCCGGCGGCGCCCTATCGGCACTTCCGCGATCGCGACGAATTGCTCGCCGATGTTGCGCGGCGCGGCTTCGACCAGTTCGAGGCATCGCTCAAGCGCGCCTGGGACGATGGGCGTCCCGACGTGGTCACGGCGTTCGACCGGGTCGGCGGCGCTTATCTCGAATTCGCCCGCAACGACCCGGCCTATTACTCGGCCATGTTCGAATCCGGCGTTGCGCCGGACGTCGATCCGGAACTGCGCGCCGCCGGCGAGCGCGCCTTCGCCGTGCTGCGAAATGCCGCAGACCAGCTGGTCGCGCAGGTTCCGCCGGGCCAGCGGCCACCCGCCCTTATGGTGGCGCTTCACATCTGGGCGTTTACACACGGCATCGCCTCGCTGTTCGGGCGCGGAGATGCCGCCCGCCGCTCGTTGCCGATGCCGGCGCACGAACTTCTCGAAGCCGCATTCCTTGTCTATCTGCGAGGTCTTGGCGTCCCGTCTGGACGCGGCGCGGCCTAGGCGGCTTCCCTTGACAGTCAGGCCCAGCGTGCTATGTGAATGTTATTAACATTCACAAGGTGCGAGGCTGTCATGCCCATCACTGCGAAGATCGACGAATTCGGCAAACCGGCCTGGATCGCGCTGACGGTCGTAGGCTTCATGGTCTGGTGGCCGCTTGGCTTGGCGACCTTGGCCTTTGCAATCGGGAGTGGACGAATGGGATGTGGATATCACGGCGGTCCTGATCGCTGGGAACACAAGATGCAGCGGATGCAGGAGAAGATGGATCGCATGCGCACGCGCTGGGGCGCCGGCGGATTTGGCGGCTATCCGACAAGCGGCAACAGGGCGTTCGACGAATATCGCGCCGAAACGCTGCGCCGGCTCGAAGACGAGCAGCGCGAATTCCGCGAATTCCTCGACCGCCTGCGTCACGCCCGCGACAAGGTCGAGTTCGACCAGTTCATGGCCGAGCGCCGCGACCGGCCGCAGCCGCCGGCCACGCAAGGCTGATCTCAACCTGGCGTCTGGACTGCAGGCCGCCTGTCGCGCTTCCCCGAGCGCGGCGGGCGGTTCTGTTTTTGGCGGCCTGCGTGGCCGGCAAATCCGCGCGAAACGGCTAACTCTTCCTTAACCCTCCTGGGGTCTGGATGGCGCCGGGACGCGTAGCAAGTGCCGTAGTTTGGACACGTTTCGCGGGGAATTCGTTTGCCGCCGGTGGTGGACGGCTTTAAGCCTGCGCAACATCTCGGGTTTTGAGCGGACCTGACGGGGCTCCGCTCGGCACACCCATTTCCGGTCCAGCGATGGCGCGCCGCGCGGCTAGTAGCCAGCGACCGAGGCTTAGAGGACGAGAAAAACGATGAATCCTGCCGACGTCGCGCAGTCGGCCCTGCCGCTCGCGCCTTCCGATGTGTCGATCCTGAGCCTGTTCATGCAGGCCCACTGGATCGTGAAATCCGTGATGCTCGGCCTGCTCGGCTGCTCGATCTGGGTCTGGGCCATCGCCATCGACAAGACGCTCCTGTTCGCGCGCACGCGCAAGGCGATGGACCGCTTCGAGCAGTCCTTCTGGTCCGGGCAATCGCTGGAGGAACTCTATCGGTCGCTGTCGTCGCGCCCGACGCATTCGATGGCGGCGCTGTTTGTTGCGGCGATGCGCGAATGGAAGCGAAGCTTCGAGGGCCAGGCGCGTTCCTTTGCGGGTCTGCAGATGCGCATCGACAAGGTGATGGACGTCACCATCGCGCGCGAGATCGAGCGCCTGGAGCGCCGCTTGCTGGTGCTGGCAACGGTCGGCTCGGCGAGCCCCTTCATCGGCCTGTTCGGCACGGTCTGGGGCATCATGACGAGCTTCCAGTCGATCGCCGCCTCGAAGAACACCTCGCTCGCGGTGGTCGCGCCGGGCATCGCCGAGGCCCTGTTCGCAACGGCGATCGGCCTCGTCGCCGCCATCCCGGCGACAATTTTCTATAACAAGTTCGTCTCCGAGGTGAACAAGCAGGCGCAGCGCCTCGAGGGCTTCGCCGACGAGTTTTCCGCCATCCTGTCGCGCCAGATCGACGAGCGGGGATAGCAGACCATGGCAATGAACGGAGCGAGCGCTGGCGTGGGCGGGGCAGGCAAACGCCACCGCCGCCGTCCCGTCATGGCTGAAATCAACGTCACCCCGATGGTTGACGTGATGCTTGTGCTCTTGATCATCTTCATGGTCTCGGCGCCGCTGCTTACGGTTGGTGTGCCGGTTGACCTGCCGCAGTCGCAGGCCAAGAGCCTCGACCAGGACAAGGAGCCGCTCGCCGTTTCGGTGAATGAAAAGGGCCAGGTGTTTTTGCAGAACACCGAGATCAAGATCGAGGAGCTCGTGCCGAAGCTGAAGGCGATCACCGATGCGCGCCAAGCGGGACAGGACGAGCGGATCTATGTGCGCGGGGACAAGAAGGTGGACTACGGCACGGTGATGCGCGTCATGGGACGTTTGTCGGCGGCGGGCTTCCGCCGCGTCGCGCTGGTGACCGAGGTCGAGCAGGGCTCTTAAAGGGGATCGATCGCTGTCGAGGGAATGCGGACCGGCCTCACCATATCGACGATCGCGCACGGTGCGTTCCTCGCCTGGAGCATCCTGACGCTCGTCGCCAAGCCGTTCGACTCTCCGCCCATGGAGACGATGCCCGTCGACATCATCTCGAGCGACCAATTCTCGAAGATCACGACCGGCGAACGCCTCGGCAAGAAGAACACGCCGCCGCAGGCGCGCGTTGAGAAGATCGGCGAAACGAAGCCGGTCGAAGAGCCGACGAAGAAGATTACGGAGAAGAAAGAGATCACGCCGACGGCGGCCGCTGAGCCGCCGCCTTCGGAAACGAAGCCGGAGCCCAAGCCGGAAAAGACGCATGAGCCGAAGGCCGATCCGATCGCCGAAGCCTTGAAGAAGGATGAGGCGAAGAAGCCGGAGAAGAAGGTCGAGGCCAAACCGCCGACTCCAACGCCGCCGAAGAAGCCGACGCCGCCTCAACCGAAATTCGATCCCGCCAAGGTCGCCGCTTTGCTCGACAAGCGCGACCCGCAGCGCAACGCAGCGACGGGATCGGTGATGAACGCCAATGCGAGCCTCGGCAGCTCGACCGGACATGCGCAGCAATTGTCGCAGTCCGAACTCGATGCGCTGCGCGCGCGGCTCAGCCAGTGCTGGAATCCTCCAGTCGGCGCGCTTGACGCGCAGAAGCTCGTCGTGGTGTTGCGCGTGGTGTTCAACACCGATGGCACGGTGGCGCGCGTTCCGGAACTGGTCGAAGCGACGGCCTCGCCGATCGGCCCGGCTTTGGCTGAAAGCGCCAAGCGCGCCGTGCTGCAATGCCAGCCCTTCACGATGCTCAAGCCGGAAAATTACGAGACGTGGAGAGACATGGAAATTCTGTTCGATCCGCGTGACATGTTCCGCGGCTGATTTCACAATCCATTAGATCGCAAAGCACAGGCAGCCATGACGTCTCGCTCTTCTTATCCGCCGATCACGCGCCGCCGCGCGCTCGCGTTGACCGCGAGCTTCGGCGCGGCTGCCGGCTTCGTCAGCCCCGCGCGCGCCGTGCTGAGGCTCGACGTCACGCAGGGCAACGTGCAGCCGATGCCGATCGCGCTTCCCGATTTCGTCGGTGGCTCGCCGCAGGACGGAGATCTCGCGCGCAGCGTCACGCAGATCATCGCGAGCAATCTCGGCCGCTCTGGGCTGTTCGCGCCGATCGACCCGGCTGCGTATATCGAGAAGATCGTGAATCCCGACGCCGTGCCGCGCTTTCCCGACTGGCGCCAGATCAATGCACAGGCCCTCGTCACCGGCCGCCTCACACGCCAGGCCGACGGACGTCTGAAAGCGGAGTTCCGTCTGTGGGACGTGTTTGCCGGCCAGCAGCAGGCCGGTCAGCAATATTTCACCGCGCCGGACAATTGGCGTCGCATCGCCCACATCATGTCGGATGCGATCTACGAACGCCTCACCGGCGAGAAGGGCTATTTCGACACGCGCATCGTCTTTGTCGATGAAAGCGGTCCGAAGGACCGGCGCGTCAAGCGGTTGACGATCATGGATCAGGACGGCGCCAACGTGCGCTATCTCACGCGCGGCGACGAACTCGTGCTGACGCCGCGCTTCTCGCCGTCGACGCAAGAGATCACCTACATGTCGTACGGACAGGGCGATCCGCGCGTTCTCTTGCTCAATCTTGAGACTGGCCAGCGCGAAATCGTCGGCAATTTTCCCGGCATGACGTTTGCGCCGCGCTTCTCGCCCGATGGCCAGCGCGTGATCATGAGTCTGCAGCAGGGCGGCAATTCGAATCTGTTCGTGATGGATCTGCGCTCGAAAGTCACGACGCGCCTCACGCAGACTCCGGCGATCGACACCGCGCCATCCTATTCACCCGACGGCGGACGCATCTGTTTCGAAAGCGATCGCGGCGGGTCGCAGCAGATTTATGTGATGGCGTCGGGTGGCGGCCCGGCGCAGCGCATCAGCTTCGGCGACGGCCATTATTCCACGCCGGTCTGGTCGCCGCGCGGCGACTTCATCGCCTTCACCAAAATTGGCGGCGGGCAATTCGGCATCGGCATCATCAAGCCGGACGGTTCCGGCGAACGCCTGCTCACCTCCGGATACCACAACGAGGGACCGACCTTCGCGCCAAACGGGCGCGTCGTCATGTTCTTCCGCGATCCGGGTAACGGGCCTTCGCTGTTCACGATCGACATTACCGGCCGCAACGAACAGCGCATTCCGACGCCTGGTTTCGCCTCGGATCCGGCGTGGTCGCCGCTTTTGTCGTAATCGCGCCAAAAGCGTGCTGCATTCCTCGCCTTGTGTGCTATTCACTGACCGTTAACCGTTATAAAAGGTTTCGGCGTTTCCCCGCTTTTCGGCGATGTTTGCAAGCGCTCGTCAAGGTTGACGGAACGTTCGCTTAACGATCGGTCTGCTAGACCGCATGGCAGGTCCGGCAAAGACTTCGAGAATGGAGGCACCGGAAATGATGCCTATGAAAAGAATTCTCCGACTGACGGGGCTCGCTGCCATGCTCGCGGCGTCGCTTGCGGTGGGAGCGTGCGCGAACAAGTCGGCGGAACAATTGGCGGCGAATGCGAGTGCGGCCGTTCCCGGCAGCCAGCAGGATTTCGTCGTCAACGTCGGCGATCGCGTCTTCTTCGAGACCGACTCGACCGAGCTGACGCCGCAGTCGCGCGCGACGCTCGACAAGCAGGCGATGTGGCTGCAGCAATACAGCCAGTATGCGTTTACGCTGGAAGGCCACGCCGACGAGCGCGGCACGCGCGAATACAATATCGCGCTTGGTGCCCGGCGCGCGCAGACGGTGCGCGAGTATCTCGTTTCGCGCGGGATCGCGCCGCAACGCATGCGCACGATCTCCTACGGCAAGGAGCGTCCGGTGGCGGTGTGTAACGACATCTCCTGCTGGTCGCAGAACCGCCGTGTCGTGACGGTGCTGAACGCAAGCTCGTGATCGGGTTGCACCGCTGATGTGTGGCCGGGGTTCGCCCCCCGGCCATGATTGTCAGGGGCCAAGCCACGGGTTTGCCGCGAGGCTTGCGGCCTCAGCCACAATTCCGGCGCAGCCCCGCCTATGCTATGGCAGCATTCTCAAAGCCCGAGCATTCTGCGCCATGCGATCGATCCTCTTTCTTCTTGCCGCTGCAGCCAGCCTGGCCGGCGTGAATCCGGCGCGGGCGCAGTCGTCGCCCGCCGACGTGATCGTGCGCATGGATCAGCTGGAAAACCAGATGCGCGCGCTCACCGGGCAGATGGAGCAGCTGCAGTACCGCAATCAGCAGCTCGAGCAACAGCTGCGCATGCTGCAATCGGGTGGAGGGCAGGCCGCGCCCGCGCAGCCGGCCCCACCGGCGGCCGCCGGTCCCGCGCCGCGCATGCAGCCCCCGCCGCCGGCGGTCACGAACGAACCGAGCCCGATCCGCCCGCTTCCGTCAGGCCGCCGCTCCGATGTTTTCGATCCCAATCAGGATCCGAATGCGCCCGGAAGCCCGCGCCCGCTGGGTGCGTTGCCGGCCGGACAGCCATCTGCGCCACCCGCGCCGGAAATGGCGTCCGCGCCTCCGCGCGAACCGGGAGCGCCGATGGACATCACGACGATGTCCGGCAATCCCGGCAACAATCCGCCGCCCGGCGCTCCCGCGCCGATGCAGCCGGGCTATCAGGGCGGCGGCGCCGTCGCCTCTGTCGCGCCCCCGTCGCAGACGCCGCGCGATCAATTCGATCTCGGCGTCGGCTACATGGAGCGGAAGGACTACGCACTCGCGGAAGATTCATTTCGCGAGTTCCTGAAGCGCTATCCGAACGACCGCCTCGTGGCCGAAGTGCATTTCTGGCTCGGAGAAAGTCTGTTTCAACGAAAGCGCTATCGCGATGCGGCCGATTCCTTCCTCGCCGTGTCGACGAAATACGAGACGGCGGCGAAGGCTCCGGACTCGCTGCTGCGTCTTGGTCAGTCGCTCGCGGCGATGGGTGAGAAAGAAACCGCCTGCGCGACCTTCGGTGAGGTCGGCCGCAAATATCCCCGCGCCCCGTTAACCGTGCGGCAGGCGGTCGAGCGGGAACAGAAGCGTGTCCACTGCTGAGCCGGTTTCGGCGAAAGAAGCAAAACGTCTCTTCGCCGATCTGGCTTCCCTTCCCGCATTGGTGCTTGCCGTCTCCGGCGGTCCCGATTCGACGGCGTTGCTGTATCTTGCCGCCCGTTGGCGCGCCGGCCTGAAGAAAGGTCCGAAGCTTCTCGCCGTCACCATCGATCACGGGCTGCGGGCAGAATCCGCGCGCGAAGCGAAAGAGGTGGCGCGTCTCGCGCGCAAGCTCGGGGTGCAGCACCGCACGATCTCCTGGCGCGGCCGGAAGCCTGCACGCGGATTGCAGGAGGCCGCGCGTGAGGCGCGTTACCGTCTTCTCGCCGAAGCTGCGACAAACGTCGGTGCATCGCACATCGTCACCGCGCACACGCTGGACGATCAGGCCGAGACGGTGCTCTTTCGTTTCCTGCGCGGCAGCGGAGTGACCGGCCTTTCCGGTATGACCCGCGTGGCACCGCTTCCGCTCGCGATGTCGCAGCCGCGCATGATGCTGGTGCGTCCGCTTCTTGGTTTGCCGAAAGCACGATTGATTGCGACCTTGCGTCGCGCGCGCATCGACTTTGCCGACGATCCGTCTAATCGCGATCCGCGCTTCGCCCGCGCGCGGCTGCGCGAGCTTGGCCCCTCGCTCGCCCGCGAGGGATTGTCGGCGCAGCGCTTGGCGCTGCTCGCCGAGCGGGCGCGGCGCGCCGACCGCGCGCTCGATGCGATGGTCGAGGCCGCCGTGCGGCGTCTGGCCGCGCCCGATCCACGGGCGACGATCGGGATTTCCATCGATGCCTCGGGATTTCTGCGGCTGCCGGAGGAGGTAGCCTTGCGGTTCCTGGGCCGAGCCATCGGGGCCGTTGGCGATGAGGGGCCGGTGGAACTTGCCAAGCTCGAGGCGCTGATGGCGGCTTTGTTTGGCGAAATGGCGGGCGGGCGGCGGACATTGGCCGGTGCCGTCGTCACCTATCGGTCCGGCACGCTGACCGTCGCGCGGGCGCCGGCGCGGCGAGCCTCCGGACGCGCCGAATTTAAGCCTTAACCAAGAGGCAATATCGCAGGCGTCTAGATGCGTTCGAAGCCCGGCTGGACCGGCTAAAATGCAGGGAATCGGCTATTCCATTAACCCCCTGCCAGACCTACATTCGGGCACGGGACCAATGGGGAATTTTTCCACGAAGCGTGATGACACGACCGATCCTGGTCTGCATGCGGTCCGGAAAGACGTTGAATGAATAACGCCAATCTCCGAAATTTCGCGCTCTGGGTGATCATCGTTCTGTTGCTGCTCGCCCTGTTCACGCTCTTTCAGAATCCGGGCCAGCGCGCTCCGTCGCAGGATGTCTCGTTCTCGCAATTGCTCAACGAGGTCGATCAAGGCCGCGTGCGCGACGTCGTGATCCAGGGGCCGGAAATTCACGGCACCTTCACTGACGGCCGCTCCTTCCAGACTTACGCGCCGAACGACCCCACGCTGGTGCAGCGCCTCTATGGCAAGGGCGTTTCGATCACGGCGCGCCCGCAGCAAGAGAATGTGCCCTGGTTCGTTTCGCTCCTTGTCTCGTGGCTGCCGTTCATCGCGCTGATCGGCGTCTGGATTTTCCTGTCGCGTCAGATGCAAGGCGGCGCGGGCAAGGCCATGGGCTTCGGCAAATCGCGCGCCAAGCTTCTGACCGAAGCGCATGGCCGTGTGACGTTTGAGGACGTCGCCGGCGTCGACGAAGCCAAGCAGGATCTGCAGGAGATCGTCGAATTCCTGCGCGACCCCGGCAAGTTTCAGCGGCTCGGCGGACGCATTCCGCGCGGCGTGCTGCTCGTCGGCCCTCCGGGCACCGGCAAGACGCTGCTCGCGCGCGCCATCGCCGGCGAAGCCAACGTGCCGTTCTTCACCATTTCCGGTTCTGACTTCGTCGAGATGTTCGTCGGCGTCGGCGCAAGCCGCGTGCGCGACATGTTCGAGCAGGCGAAGAAGAACGCGCCCTGCATCATCTTCATCGACGAAATCGACGCAGTCGGTCGTCATCGCGGCGCCGGCCTCGGCGGCGGCAATGACGAGCGCGAGCAGACGCTGAACCAGTTGCTGGTCGAAATGGATGGTTTCGAAGCCAATGAAGGCGTGATCCTGATCGCAGCGACGAACCGTCCCGACGTGCTCGACCCCGCGCTGCTGCGCCCCGGCCGTTTCGACCGTCATGTCGTCGTGCCGAACCCCGATCTTGCGGGCCGCGAAAAAATCCTGCGTGTGCATATGCGCAAGGTTCCGCTGGCGCCCGATGTCGATCCGCGCGTGATCGCGCGCGGCACGCCGGGCTTCTCCGGCGCCGATCTTGCGAACCTCGTCAATGAAGCGGCTCTGCTCGCGGCCCGCCGCGGCAAGCGCGTCGTCACCATGAGCGAACTCGAAGACGCCAAGGACAAGATCATGATGGGCGCCGAGCGGCGTACGCTGGTCATGACCGAGCAGGAGAAGATCCTCACCGCCTATCACGAAGGCGGCCATGCGCTGGTGGCGCTGAACGTTGTCGGCTCCGATCCGATCCACAAGGCGACGATCATCCCGCGCGGCCGTGCGCTCGGCATGGTGGTGCGCCTGCCCGAGCGCGACAAGCTGTCGATGAGCTACGAGCAGATGACCTCGCGGCTGGCGGTGCTGATGGGCGGACGTGTCTCCGAAGAGGTCATTTTCGGTAAGGAGAAGGTCACATCCGGCGCGCAATCCGACATCGAGCAGGCGACGAAGCTC